>NZ_JBHZCS010000049.1:0-73880 GCF_042755705.1 Nocardia sp. NPDC059154 | reverse complement strand
CCCCTTGGTGCCGTCCACGACTGGCCCACCCTGGTGGAGCCAGCGATCCATGGATCCGGCGGCCTTGCGGGTGGCCCCGTAGAGGCTGCGCGACAGGGCGCCCCGGCCATGCATCGTGCGCCGGTGCCGTGGATGGTGCCGCGACAGACTCGTGGGTCTCGCCTCCATAGATGAGCAACTTTGTAGCAATCAAAACTTAGCGCGCGGCGGGCCCGGATCCGCCGGACGCGAGCCATATCACTCCCATGCATCCCCGCTCTGAAGCGGAACTGCCGATAGCATCCCGCCCGAATCCCGGCTTCCGGCCCATGGGGTATGCCTACCGGTTGCCCTCTTCCTAACCTGGTGGCATGGATATCGATACGCGACTGCTGCGTTACTTCCTGGCAGTCGCGGACGCGGAGAACCTGCCGCGGGCGGCGCAGCGACTACATGTCGCGCAGCCCGCGCTGGCGACCCAGATCAAACAGCTGGAACAGCAGCTGGGTGTGGAGCTGTTCATTCGTTCCCGCGCGGGCTGGACCCTCACCGCGGCCGGCAAGGTGCTCGCCGAGCAGGTGCCGGCGCTACTGGCGTCCTGGGATCGGATCCTGCGCGACACCAAGAGCGATGCCAGCCGCGCCTCCCGGGTGCTGCGGCTGGGCTGCGTGAACAGTGCTGCCGACGGCCACATTCCGGAGATCATCCGGGTCTTCCACCGGCTGCACCCGGACTGGCAGGTCGATCTGCACCAGGGCGGCTGGACCGACCCGACCGCCGGGCTGGACGAGGGCGACGTCGATGTCGCCCTGCTGCGCCTGCCCTTTCCGGGCCAGGACGAATACCACCTGCGGGAGCTGTTCGCCGAACCGCGCTGGATCGCGCTGCCCGAGGACCATCCGCTGGCCCAGCGCGACGACATTGCCTTCCGCGAGCTGTGGGACGAGCCGTATGTCGCCTCGCCCGCGGAAACCGGCTGGTGGCGCGACTATTGGATGGGCCTGGACGCACGGCCCGCGGACACCGCCATCATCGGGGCCATCGCCCGCAATACCGAGGAATGGCTGCGCGCCATCGCCAATGGCTTCGGTGTGAGCTTCACCCCCGCCTCCAGCGCCCGCACCGAGTACCCGGGCGTGGTGTTCCGGCCCGTGCACGGCATCGGCCCCACCCGGGTGGCGGTGGTGTGGCCGGACGCCTCCGAGACCGATCCGGTCATGCGGTATTTCATCCGCTGCTGCTCCGACATCATGGGCCAGCACGGCGCGGACGGCCGTCGCACCTCCTAGCCGCCGCCGGTCGGACATGATTGGGGGCATGAGCGACCAGCACGAGCACTGGCAGCGCACCTACCGCACGCATCCGGAGATGTACGGCGACGAGCCGTCGGAGGCCGCCGTGTACGCGGCGCGCCTGTTCCGCGAGCGCGGGGCCCGCGACGTGCTGGAACTGGGCGCGGGCCACGGCCGGGACGCACTCCACCTGGCGCGCCAGGGTTTTCGGGTGACCGCCACCGATTTCAGTGCCGTCGCGCTGGCGCAATTACGGGAGCGGGCGGACGCCGAAGGTGCGGGCGAGCGGGTCCGCACCCTGGAACACGATGTCCGCCAGCCGATTCCGCTGCCCTATCGCAGCGTGGACGCGGTGTACGCGCACATGCTGCTGTGCATGGACCTCAGCACCCAGGAGATCCGTGACCTGGTCGCCGAGATCCGCCGCGTCCTCAAACCCGGTGGCGCGTTCGTCTACACCGTCCGCAATACCGACGACGCCCACTTCGGCCGCGGTAAATCCCTCGGCGACGACATCTACGAGCACGGCGGCTTCGCCGTGCACTTCTTCTCCGCGGAACTCGTCGAAACCCTCGCCGCCGGATGGGAGCTGCGCGACCGGCATTCCTTCGAGGAGGGCGAGCTGCCGCGTCGCCTGTGGCTCGTCACCCAGCTGCTCCCGGCCCGCTGACCGCGGCCGCGATCTCGGCGCGGATCGGGCGCGGCGCGCCGGACAGCAGGGCGGGCAGATCGCTGTGGGTGGCGTGCAGGAAGCCCGCCTTCAGGTTGGAGAACAGCGACACCGTGTGCCCGATCCGATACGGTTCGAGACCCCCGCCGAGCAGGCTGTCGCGCAGCTCGGTGAGCGGCACGTCCCGGTATTCGACCGGGCGGCCGAGGGATTCGCTCAGCAGCCCGGCGATCTCCGCGCCGCTGACCGAGGCCACACCCTCGAGCTCGTAGGTGCGACCGGCGTGCGCGGTGGACGCTCCGGCGCGCAGGCCGCGCTCGACCTCGGCGGCCACCCGCACCGCGACCTCGGCCAGATCCTCCCGCGACACCCCGGAGATGCGGCCGGTGCCGAACGGTGCGGCGAAAACCCCGGTGGCGGCGGCGGATTCGGCCGCCCCGGCCGCCAGGCCCACCGGTACCTCGCTGTAGAACCCGTTGCGCAGCACGGTGACGTCGAAAGGCGCTGCGGCCAGCTGCTTCTCGGTCCACAGGTGCGGGACGGCGATGGTGGTGTGCCCGGCCGACGCCGAGAGGCTGGTGTAGATGACGTGCCGCACCCCGGCGGCCGTCGCGGCGGCCACCAGCGCGCCGTGGCGGGCCGTCACCACATCGTCCTCGGCGTATCCGGCGGAGATGAACACCAGCGTGTCCACGCCGTCGAAGCCGGCGGTCAGGGATGCGGGATCGTCGAAATCGATGCGCCGGGCGGGATTGTCACTGTGCTGCGCGGCTCTGGAGCTGGTGCCCGCCACCACCTCCAGATCCGGCCGGGCCCGCAAGCCCGCCAGTACCAGTCCGCCCAGAGCGCCGGAAACGCCGGTCACGAGAATCATTGCGCTACTCCTTGCGTTGCGAAGGTCGTGGACCACGACCTGACCGAGCTTCCGACGACGGTGGCGACCTGGGAAGAAGGCACTTCGGTGTCAGTCACTAACACCGCTGTTACCGACCAGGCCGCAGCCGCTGTTCCCGCCGGGCCGTGTGGCGATGACCACTGCGGCATCCGCGACACCCTGGACCGGATCGGCGACAAATGGACCGTGCAGGTGCTGGTCGAACTGCGCAAGGGCGTGCGCCGGTTCGGCGAGCTGCAGCGCGCGGTGCCCGGTATCTCGCAACGCATGCTGACGCTCACCACGAAAAGGCTGCTGCGCGACGGGTTCCTGGAGCGCACGGCCTACCCGACCATTCCGCCGCAGGTGGAATACCGGCTCACCGAGATGGGTGAGAGCCTGGCCAGGGTCGCCTTCTACCTGGCCGACTGGTCCCGCGCGCACATGGACGCGGTGGCCGCGGCCCGCGCCCGCTGGGACGCGGAGCACGGCGAATTGCACTGAGCGCCGATTCCGGTCGCTCAGCCCCGCATGCGGATTCGCTCAGCCCGCTTCGAGGACGGCCATGGCGGCATTGTGGCCGCCGATGCCGCTGACGCCACCGCCGCGCACCGCGCCCGCGCCGCACAGCAGGACATTGCGGTGCCCGGTCGCGACGCCCCATCGGGCGGCTGGGCTGTCGTCGGCGTCGTCGGCGCGGTAGGGAAAGGACAAGTCCGCGTGGAAGATATGGCCGCCGGGCATGCTGATCTCGCGTTCGAGTTCGACCGGGGTGCGGGCCTCCAGGCACGGGTTGCCCTCGCCGTCCAGGGCGAGACAGTCGCGGATCGGTTCGACGAGCACCGAATCCAGTTGCGCCAGTGTGGCATCCACCAGCCGCTCCTTGGCGCCGTGCGGATCGTCGGCGAAAAGCCGTGCGGGCGTGTGCAGCCCGAACAGGGTGAGGGTGTGGAAGCCGCGCTCGTTCAGCTCCGGCGCGAGGATCGACGGGTCGGTCAGGGTGTGGCAGTAGATCTCCGAGGGCGGGGCCGAGGGCAGCGTGCCCGCGGCCGCCTCCCGGTAGGCGCGCTCGAGCTGATCGGCCGATTCGGCGATGTGGAAGGTGCCGGCGAAGGCGGTATGCGGATCCACCTGCGGGTCACGGAGTTCCGGTAGCCGCCGCAGCAGCATGTTGATCTTCAGTTGCGCGCCCTCGGGTTTCTCGGCCGATTCGCCCAGCAGTCCCGCCAGCACGTAGGGCGCGGCGTTCACCAGCACGTGCCGCGCGCTGGCCACGTGCCCGTGATCACCGTGCAGGTAGTGCACGTCGGCGGTGTCGCCGTAGGGTTCGATGCTGGTGACGGTGCATCCGGTGCTCAGCTCGGCCCCGGCGGTGCGGGCCGCGCCGGCGAGCGCGTCGGTGAGCGCGCCCATGCCGCCGACGGGCACATTCCAGTCTCCGGTGCCGCCGCCGATCACGTGGTAGAGGAAGCAGCGGTTCTGCCGCAGCGCCGGATCGTGGGCGTGGGTGAAGGTGCCGATGAGCGCGTCGGTGAGCACCACGCCGCGCACGGTGTCGTCGGTGAAGGCGGCCTCCACCGATTCGCCCAGGGGCCGTTCGAAAATCGTCTCCCAGGCGGTGGAATCGTCCACCGTGCGCTGCAATTCGGCGCGGGTGGGCAGCGGGTGGGTCAGGGTCGGGAAGACACGCTCGGCCAGCCGCCCGGTCATGGCGTAGAAGCGCTGCCAGGCCTCGTAATCCCGCTCGGATCCGGTGACCTGCGCGAAGCTGGCGCGGGTGGCGGCCTCGGAACCGTTGTCCACCAGTAGCCCGGTGCCACCGATCGGCGTGTACGACGAGATGCGCCGCTTGCGGGTCTCGAAGCTGAGATCCAGGTCCCGCACGATGCGCTCGGGCAGCAGGCTCACCAGATAGGAGTAGCGCGACAGTCGCGCGTCGAAGCCCGGGAACACCCGCTCGGACACGGCCGCGCCACCGGTGTGGGCCTGGCGTTCCAGCACCAGCACCGAACGTCCGGCCCGGGCCAGGTAGGCGGCGGCCACCAGGCCGTTGTGGCCGCCACCCACCACGATCACGTCGTATCCCGCTCGCGTCATGCGCCCATCGCATCACATTATGGGCGCCGGGAGCGGCTAGCGGCCGCTCATGTCGAGGGCCGCCAGGTGGCTGAACAGCACCGACGCGCCGATGGGATTGCCGCCACCGGGGTACACGGTGCCGCTCACGGCCGCCATGGTGTTGCCTGCGGCGTAGAGTCCCGGGATCGGCTCGCCGTCGGTGTTCAGCACGCGGGCGGCGGTGTCGGTGCGCAGCCCGCCCTTGGTGCCCAGATCGGAGATGCCGAAGGCGGCCGCGTGGAACGGGCCCTTCACGATCGGGGTGAGCGGGGGCTCGCCATTGGAGAAGGCGCGGTCGTAGGCCTCGTCGCCGCGGCCGAAGTCCGGATCCACGCCCTGGGCCGCGAATTCGTTGAAGCGGGCCACGGTCGCCACCAGTGCCTCGGCGGGAACGCCGATTTCGGCGGCCAGGCCCTCGAGGGTGTCGGCGGTCTTCCACAGGCCCGCCTCGACATAGCGTTCCGCGTCGACCATCGGCACATTGCTGGCCTTGATTGGCGGCACGATGCCCTCGGTGTCGTCGTAGACCATCCAGAACGGAAGCGTCGCCGAGCCGTCGTTCAGATGCTCGATGATGTCGCGGCCGAGCCGGTCGTAGGGCGCGGACTCGTTGACGAAGCGCGCACCGGCCTGGTTGACGAAGATGCCGCCGGTGAACCACAGCGCGAAGGCCGCGCGCCCGTCCGGGTGCACCAGGCCCGGCGACCACCACGCCTGATCCATCAGGTCGGTGTCGGCGCCCACCGCGATGCCCGCCTCGTGCGCCCTGCCCTGATTTCCCCACGGCCCCATGGTGTCCCGGGCCACGCCCGGCACCCCGTAGCGCTGCCGCAGTTCGTCGTTGCCCTCGAAACCGCCGGCGGCCAGCAGCACGCCTTTGCGGGCCCGGATGGCCACCCGCTCACCGTCGCGCTCGACGATCGCCCCGACCACCGCGCCGTCCTCGGTCACCAGCTCGACCAGCGGGGAGTTCAGGTACAGCTTGGCGTTGGGGTACTTGGACAGCCCCAGCAGGAACCGGCCGACGAGGGCCCGCCCGCCGATCAGGTAGTCGGGCCGCGGGTCGCCGTGGCGGTCGGTGCCGAGCGGCCCGCGCACCGAGTCGCTCAGCTCGCCCAGCTTCGCGGCCCGCAGCGGCGCGGGAATGATGTGCCGCTTGCCGTCCAGCCGCGCCTTGGGCGCCTTGCCGAAATAGTCCGGCCACGGGAACATCTGGAATTCGAAAGCCTCGTCCTGCTCCAGGTATTCGATGACCTTGGCGCCATTGCGGACGTAGGTCTCCTGCAGCTCGGCCGGGGTACGGTCACCGACCACGGACCGGAAGTAGGTGAGCGCGTCCTCGATGGTGTCGTCTACGCCCGCGCGCTGCAGCACCGGATTGCACGGGAACCAGACCCCGCCGCCGCCCGAGAACGAGGTGGTACCGCCGAACTTGTCGGTGGCCTCCACCACCGCCACCGTCAGCCCCTCACGCGCCGCCGTATAGGCCCCGGCCAGGCCGCCGCCCGACCCTGCCACCAGGACATCGACTTCTTCGTTCCAGTCCGTCACCGTTACTCCCTGATCAACGTGGTCTCTCCGCGACGGTATGCGCCGGGAGCGGCCCGTGCATCAAGTATCCCGATGGCCGGAAAGCCGGATCAGTCGTGCCAGGTGGTCAGGACGATCTTGCCGCGCACCCGGCCGGATTCGCTGAGCTTGTGCGCCTCGGCGGCATCGGCCAGGGACATCACCCGATCGATCTCGGCGCGCAGCCGCCCGGCCGCCACCAGGTCCGCGACCGCGCGCAGGTCCGCGCCGGACGGGGTGAACCAGAGGCGGTGATAGCGAGGATCGTCGAGCGGCTCCTCGCCCTGGGCGTCGATCATCCGGCCGTGCGGGGTGAGCACCCGCAGCGAGCGGGCCGCATAGTCGCCGCCGACCAGGTCGAACACGATGTCCACAGCGCTGACGGCGGTGGTGAAATCGGTTGCCGTGTAATCGATCAGCTCGTCGACGCCGAGGCCGCGCAGGAACTCGTGATTGGCCGCGCGGGCGGTGCCGATCACGTACGCACCGCGCGCCTTGGCGATCTGCACCGACAGATGCCCCACGCCGCCCGCCGCCGCGTGCACCAGAACCCGTTGTCCCGGTTGGACATCGGTGAGCGCCTGCCACGCGGTGAGCACCGCCGTCGGCAGCGCGGCGGCATGGATGTGGTCGAGCCCGGCGGGCCGGTGCGCGAGGAACTGCGCCGGGGCCACCGCATATTCGGCGTACGCGCCGGAACGGCTGAGCACATTCCCGAAAACCTCGTCACCGGGCCGGAATTCGGTGACCTCCGCGCCGACCGCGGTGACGACACCCGACAGGTCGAAGCCCAGCGTGAACGGCGGCGGACCCAGTTTGGTGACCGCGCCCGAGCGGAGTTTCCAATCGGCGGCATTGATCGAGGTGGCGGCCACCCGCACCTGCACCTCGCCGGTGCCGGGTCGCGGAACATCGACCTCCACCGTCTCCAGAACGTCCGGTCCACCGAGGGTGCGCTGACTGATCGCTTTCATGATCTCGATCCTGCGCCGGATAGTATCTCGTAGGAAGAAGGCACTCTTTTGATCCCGAGGTACCTCATGGATACCGTCTCCGACTGGGAGCCATCCGGAAATCTGGTCGACAGCTACCTGCGGCGCTGCCCCGCCCGCGACATCCTCGCGGTGCTGGCCGACAAGTGGGTGCTGCTGGTGCTGGGCACCCTGCGCAACGAGGGCGGGCCGATCCGATTCAACGAACTGCGCCGCCGCCTCGACGGCATCACCCAGAAGGTGCTCACCCGCACCCTGCGGGACCTGGAACGCGACGGGCTGGTCCGGCGCACGGTGTATCCGACCGTGCCGCCCCGGGTGGAGTACGCGCTCACCGACATGGGCGCCGACCTGGGCCGGATCACCCACGCCATGGGACAGTGGGCGCTGCAGCACGCCGAGGAAATCACCACCGCCCGAACCGAATTCGACGAGCGGGCGGCACGGGAACCGGAACCGATCCGGCCCTGACCGCCGGCGCTCTCAGACCCTGACCGCCAGCACGGTGGCGTGCGGGGTGTACTCGTCCGGGCGGGCCTCCCGCGACAGCGTGGCGGTGGCCCGGAAACCATGGGCGGCCAGCGCTTCCGCGAAGGTGCCCGGCGCCCACCGGTAGGCGGGGGCGACCTTGTGCGCGTAATCCCGCACGCCCGTGGGC
Organism: Nocardia sp. NPDC059154; assembly: GCF_042755705.1. NCBI lineage: Bacteria > Bacillati > Actinomycetota > Actinomycetes > Mycobacteriales > Nocardiaceae > Nocardia > Nocardia sp. NPDC059154. Next base: position 65,728 of record NZ_JBHZCS010000049.1, on the reverse strand, counting down.
TCGTCGGCGGCCTGGAAGCCGAACACGGCGTGCCCGCCGGGGCGCACCACCCGCGCGAACTCGGTCAGCACCGCCGGAACCCTTTGCGGCGGAATGTGAATGATCGAGTACCAGGCCACCAGCCCGGCCAGGGCGGCGTCGCCATACCGGAGCTGCTCCATGGGACCGACCTCGAACGGAATGTCCGGGTACTCCTCCCGGGCCAGGCGGATCATCTCCGGCGACAGATCGACCCCGGACATCTCCAGACCCGCCGCCGCCAGATACGAGGTGACCCGGCCCGGCCCGCAGCCGATATCGGCAACCGGACCATTCCCGTTCTCCCGCACCGCTTCCGCGAAGGCGTCCAGCATCGATCGATCGAAGATATTGGTGTGCAGCTGCCGGTGGAAGAGCTTGGCGTACAGCTCCGCCACCTCGTCGTAGGCGGCCCGGGTGACGCGCATGTCCTCGCTGTCGATCATGCCTCGACTCTAGGCGTCCGGCGCGGCCGCCTGCGCGCCGATCGCGCCCGTCGACGGTGCGCGCACCGCCTGATACTCGCCGTTCAGCAGCACGCGCAACCGGGCCTGCGGCGGCATCAGGGTGCGCAGCGGCAGCACCGCCAGCCGGGCCAGCCGGCGCAGGTCCCGCGGCAGGGCGGGCAGCGGAAGATCGATGTGCCACAGCGGATATCGGTGATCCGGATGCTGCCAGCCGTCGCGCAGCATGAATTTCAGGACGCGCGGGGACAATTCGCGGGCGGTCGCGCTGGCCAGTTCCAGCCGCAACAGCTCCTGGTCCTGGTCGTGGTCGAGATTGATCCGGGCGCGATGCGGTTCCCCGGCGTCCACGGTGAGCTGGCCGGACTCGGTGAGATCGGCGATGAGGGCGGCCAATTCCTCATAGCACTGCGCCCATTCGCGGTCGTGGGCGCGGAAGGCGGCGCGCTGCTGCTCGATGATGAGGCGGCGGTCGCGTTCGCCCGGCCGCACCAGGTACAGCTCCACCGTGTCCGGCTCGGTGACCAGGCCCACCGTGAGCCGGTCGCCGGGCCAGGCCGGTCCGTGCGCCTGCCCCAGTACCGCATGGCGCGGCACACCGAACTCGGTGCGGAAACCGTCCAGGGCGCGGGCCTGGGCGGCGGTGCGCTGCTCGCGCACCTCACCGGGCAGGCCCTCGTCGTAGAGGAACGATTCGATGCTGTCGCTGAGGGTGACGCAGACCGCCTCCAGCCGGTCACCGTCGAAGCAGAAGCGGGCGCGCGGATCGTCCACGCGTAATTCGGTGTCCGCCCACACCGTGCGCTCGCCGGTATCGCTGTCGTGCACCGGTTTCCAGCCCACCGCGGCTGCGAAGCCGTCCAGATCGGCGCGCGTCCAGGTCCAGTCGAAGTCCCGCGCCGCGCGCGCGATCTCGACACCGGCGGGCACGTCCACCCGCAGCGGCCCGGCATCGAAGTCGGAGACGGCGTGGCGGCGCAGGAATTCGGCGCGCTGGCTGCGGGAGGTGGGATGCGGGGGGATGCCCAGCGGCGTCACGTCCAGATCCGCGCCGCCCTCCACCCAGGCGTCGGCCACCAGCTCAGTGGGCGCGGTGACACCGACCGTGCGCAGCGTATCGGCGGTGCGCAGCGCCAGCCCGCTCATGGCCACGGCGCCCGCGCGCCGGGACAGGGTGCGCGTCCAGTTGGCCTCGCGCGGCGGCGTCCAGCCCAGGTCGATCAGCCGCTGCTCCGTCTCCGGGCCGTAATACCAGGTGGGGTCGATGAATTCGGTGCGGGCCAGCTCGCCGGTCAGCTGCTCCGGCCCGGCGTCGAACTGCACGAAGCGGCTGCCGGGCGCGGTGATCAGCAGGCGCGCGTCCACCGGCAGCGTCTCCACGAAGCCCGCCAGGTTCTCGGCGAAGCGGGTCCAGGCGCCCGCGGCGGCGCGGCGACGGGCCGTCTCGTGCCGGCGTTCCATCCAGTACCGCTGCGCGGTCGGGTTCACCAGCAGCAGATCGACGGTGTCCACACCGATGGTGAGGCCCGCGAACATGGTCGGGAAACGCCAGGCCGGGCCCTCGGCCGGCCCCGCGGCCGGGCTCTCCGGATCGCCCCAGTGCTCGGTGAACACGGCCGTCGTGCGGGCCAGTGCCGCGTCCAGGAGTTCCCGGCTGCCGAACTCCGCGGGGGGCGGGCAGTCGGAGATGGTCACGCGCACATGGTCGAGGCCGCGGTCGCTGCCCCAGAACATGGCCGAGTCCCACCACACCGACAGCCCGGTCCGGGAGAAGACCGGGCCGGTACGCAGTGTTCCCACCGGCTGCGGACTACTCCATCCGACCAGCCGGGCGAATTCGGAGACATTGCCGGAGCCCCAGCGCCAGCCGAACCCCGCTGCCGCTCTCACGATCTCGACCGCACCCGCGGTATCGACACGCACCTCGAAAGCCACCCAGCGACACTAACCCGGCCCGGCCGTGCCGGGGGCCTTCGCGATCGCGATTAGTCTGTAGGCGGCCGGTGCTTCCCGCACGGGGCGGACAATCCACGGGAAGCCCGGCCACGGTCATGATCGGGGGCGAATATGTCAGTGCGCCATCGGGAAACGTGAACTTCCCGAGTCGCCCGCCGGAATGATCGGCAACACCAGCGCCGACGGGTGATCCTTGTCGTGATACACAGTCTGGGTCGCGACCTGCGTATTCATGTTCTGCCCGAACGGTTCACCGGTATTCGGATTCGGTGCGAACTGCGGAAAATCGCTGCTCGACACCTCCACCCGGATCGCGGATCCGGCCTTGATCAGATAGCTGGTCGGCCACACATCGATCGTGAACCGATACGGCTGACCCGGCACGATCGGCGACGGATGATCGAGCGAATCGCGGAACGCGGTGCGCACGATCCCGTTGTTGAGATTCACCGTCGAGCCGTCCGGGGCCACCGCCACCAGCTTCGCGGTGAAATCGGTATCGGTCGCGGTCGAGGACGCCCACAGCGTCACGCGAATCGGCCCGGTGAGTTCGGTGTCGGAGGGCATCGGCGCGGTCGTGTACGTCAGCACATCCGAACGCTGCTCCACCATGAACTGATCCACGGGACCCTGCGGTCCCGTCGACGCGCCACAGCACGAGTGCCCGCCCGCGCTGGGCACCGGATTGAGCGGGTCGTAGTCGTAGCGATCCGGCTGCTGCGCGTCCTGCGGGGCATCGGTGGTGAGCAGCCCGGCCCGGCCCTGAATTCCATTGCCGCCATTGCCGGACAGGTAATAGGTGGTCCAGCGGGTATCCGGCAGCGGCCAGGCCGAGGCCGACTTCCACCTGTTCGCACCCATCAGGAAGTAGTCGACCACCGGCTTCCCGGACACCTTGTTGTCCTTGCCCTTCAGGAAATGGTCGTACCAGGCCAGCATGAGGTCGTTGATCGGACTGTCGCCCGCCGCACCGCTCGCCGCCAGCATCGGGGTCTCCACCTTGCTGCCCGGACGACCCCAGCCGACGTGATCCCACGGGCCCAGCACCAGGCGCTGCCCCGCCCGGGCCTCCGGCGTGCCGCCACCGGCGACCATGCCGGAGAAATTCTGCACCCCGCCCGCGAGAAAGGCGTCGTACCAACCCTCCACATCCAGCACCGGGACCTTCACGTTCGCGTACCGATCGCGAATGCTCCACTGCTTCCAGTAGTCGTCGCGGGTGGAATGCGAGATCCAGTCGTAGAACCACGGCGCGACCACCGGATCACCCGGGTGCAGCGGCGGAAACTGCTGATACGGGCGGAAACCCAGCCAGCGCGTGTAGTCCGCGCCATCGACCCCCAACTGCTTGGCGGTGGCGGTGTCACCGCGATTGAGGGCCGCGCTCGCGCCGATGGTCTCCATGGCCCACGGCTCCACGAACGCCAGCCGGAACGCACCGCCCTCATAGGTCCAGCCGTCGTAATAGTCCGAGGCGGTATTGGCGGGCACGATGGTCGTCAGATGCGGCGGCGCGCCGACGGCCGCAAGCCATTGCGTCGCACCGACATACGACGAGCCGTACATGCCGACCTTGCCATTCGAACCCGGCAAGGTGGCGGCCCACTCCACCGAGTCGTAGCCGTCATTGGTGTCATTCGCGAACTCGGTGAAGGTGCCGCCCGACTGCCCCTGCCCTCGAATATCCTGCACCACAACGAGATAGCAGTGCGAAGCGAACCAGTCCGGGGTCTGGTATCGGAACGGCTGGACCTGCGCGGACGTCTTCCCGTACTGCGTCCGCATCAGAATCACCGGCACCGGATCCGCCGACTCGGGCCGATACACATCCGCTTTCAGCACCACGCCGTCGCGCATGGTCGCGGGAACATTCTCCTGCTTGTCGACCGCACACGACCCGCGCCCGTCCGACGGCGGCCAGCTCGCCGCCCTCTGCGGCGCCGGCCCGTTCCCCCCGCTCCCGCAGCCCGCGACCACCAGCGCGATCGCCGCGGCCACCGCCCCCACCCGAGCGATACGACCGCGCCCTCTCCCACTACGGCTCATTGATCGACCGTAACCCCGGTCCCACATCCACTCACCGGCAATCGGGCAAAGCAGGCCGATCCCACCGCGCGACCTCCGCGGCCAGCACGGCCCGCGCCCGCGTGATGGCAACCAGCGACCGGTCCAGATCCGCGATCCGATCGGTCAGCCGGCGCTGCGCCCGCTCACACCCGCCCAGCTGTCCATCCGGGGCGAAGCACGGCAGTAGCTCCGCGACCCCCGACAGATCGAGACCCACCTCGAGCAGCGCCCGAATCCGGCGCACCCGTTCGACACTCGACTCCGGGAAATCCCGGTAGCCATTGGACCGCCGCCCGGCCTCCAGCAGGCCGCTGCGGTCGTAGTGCCGCAGTGCGCGGGCGCTCACCCCACTGCGCTGCGACAGCTCGCTGATCAGCATCCATGTCCTCCGGCTTGACCTTGACCCCAGTGTCAACGTTTAGCGTCGAGCCGCTGCCGCCCATTCCCCGCCGGAGGAAACGCCATGGTCACCGATGTCCACGCCCACGTCACCATCGACCCCGCCGCACAGCTGGCGCGCGCGAAGCAGGCCGGCGTGGATCGCACGGTGCTGCTCTCCACCCGGGTCCACCCCGAACGCGCCCGCACGCTCGACGAGGTGCGGGCCGAATTCGCCAGGCTGACAGCCGTTGTCGGCGGTGCGGACGCGGCGGCGGGCGAGGTCCGGGCGGCCATGGACGAGGTGCTGCGCGCACTGGACGCACATCCCGACACCACCCTCGGCTTCGCGAGCCTGCCCTCACTACTGCCCGCCGAGCACCTCGGCGAATGGTTCGAGCCCTACCTGGCCCGGCCCGGCATCGTGGGCATCGGTGAGATCACCCCACCGCCCGGGCAAGCCGCGCGCATCGACCCGGTGCTGGCCGTCAGCGCCGACCACGGCGGGATACCGGTACTGGTCCACGGCTTCGCGCCCAACACCCTCGACGATCTCCGCACCTATGCGGCACTGTCCGCCCGCTATCCGTCGGTTCCCCTGATCGTCGGCGCCCTGGGCGGATTCCACGCCCTGGACCTGGTGGAGCTGGCCGCGGACCGGCCCAACCTGCACATCGATCTGTCGAGCGCATTGCAGGTGTTCGCGGTCGCCGCCGCCGCACAGGAAGTCCCCGATCAGTGCTTGTTCGGCTCGAACACACCCTACGGAGACGTGGTCGCCGCGCGACACACCGTCGAGGCCGCCATCGCAGATCCGGCAGTGCGAACCCTGGTCCTGGAGGACAACTTTCAACGAATTCTCCGAGCCTGACCTGCGGGGTGTACGCCAATCCCCAAGATTGTCGCTAATTTTCAGCAACGAATCCTGCGGAGCGGACGATAGCCACATCGAGCGTGACGACGGGAACTGCCCCCGTCGTCACGCCCGCTTGCGTCCGGTGCGGGGACCGGTTCCGAACAGCTCTGCGGCCACACCTGCCGCTCGCGCGAGTGGATCGGAATCGATGAGATCGATTCGCGGAAGATCGAATTCGGCTGGTGACGCCGAACGATGGCTACGCCGCGCCGTCCTGGCTCTGAACCGGGCTTTGGCTCAACGTCCGGCATAGACCGAAACACCCTGCGCAATGAGGTTTTCGGTGCCGGATACGTAGGCGGTGAATACCTCCTGCTCCCCCAGGTCGGTGATGCTCGTTATCCGATCCCAGAAGACATCGTTCGTGCAGAGCATCGCGAGCTCGGGAGCATCGAGGATGTCCGCTGCGCGGGCGAAACGCGCGCGACTGGGCGACCGTTTGTACATTGCAGAGCCGCAGAACTTGCCGCCCATCGCAGCTTGAAACTCACGGTGAGTCATTGTGCGCGCGGCCATTATCGTTCTGATCTTGTTCCAGATCTCCTTTGGGACCGTGTCGACATTCGGGTTCGGATCCATGACGTCGAGTCGGATCAGAGCTGCTTCCCCCGCCACGCCCCGGGCTCCGTGCGCGCCGATATCGGCGAGGAACCTGCTCTGGTTGTCCGCCCCGTCGACCTTCAGATGCCAGCAGTCGCGGTACCCAGGCTTTTGTACACGGCTGATACGTCCGTGAACCTCCAACCGGAGCAAGAGATTCGCGACATCATGGATGAGCTGCAGGCTCGTCGACGCGTAGTAGATGCGTGCCTGGCCTCCCCGCTCGTCCCAGCGAATGGAGCCGTCGGTCGCCCACAGGTGTCTGAGAAAGATCGCTACCTGCTCGGTCGGCAAGGCGAAAATTCGTTCGGGAACAAACTTCTCGTAGCTGCGGAGACCGAAGAGCCCGAGACCGTCGAGCCAGGCTGCGATGGGATTTCGTTTTCCGTGAGTGAGCCGGTACGGCGCAGGCAGGCGCAGCGTGATGACCCTTGCCGCTGCGTACTCGTCCCGGATAGCTGTGATGCCGAAGTGGGCAGCTGCCGCTGTGACGGCGGACAGGTTCTCCTCGTCGATGCTGGCGTAGCGAATCGGCTGGCGCTTCACGCAGGATCCGTCACCGATCATGTGCGCCAGGAGGACTACCTCGGGATCGGGCAGTTCGGTGGCCTGTAGAGGCGCCGGTATCCAGCGGGGGATGGCGATGCGTTCGTCTACCGCAAGCTCCTCCAACCGCTTCCAGCCATCGACAGTCAGCATTCGAGCCCCAGCGGCGGCCTCGACGAGGCGGCCGGATGCCAAGTGAACCTGCATGACTTCGCTATGGCCGCAAGCGAATACGTCGGCCAAGGGCCGGGCAACGTACCGCATCCGCTCATCGAGCGACCAGACCGGCGGCCGTTCTCCGCTGTGCAGCAACGTCTTCAGCGACACCGCCGCACCGTTGTCCGCACGATGCACATCTGCATTCGCTGTCAGACTGCCCAGTCCATTGAATTCGAAAGCGTTCGCGTGCTTGCCATTCGGATCCCCCGGAGCATGCTGCGTTTCCATACTCCGAAGATAGGTCGAATGCGTGTTCGACGTGGGCTAACCGCGTGCCATATCGACAAATCGACTCAAATGCAGCTGGTGTGCCACGGTAATTGTTGCGGTTGGTCCGTTTCGATGCTTTCCAAGAATCAGATCGGCCTCACCACCGCGTGGATCATCCCGCTCAAAAGCATCGGGCCTATGTAACAAAATGACCATATCGGCATCTTGTTCCAAACTTCCGCTTTCGCGCAAATCGGACACCATGGGCCGCTTATCCGTTCGCTGCTCCGGACCACGGTTGAGCTGCGAAATCGCGATCACCGGCACCTCCAGCTCCTTCGCCAGAAGCTTGAGGCTACGCGAGAATTCGGAAACTTCCTGCTGACGTGATTCGACCTTTTTGCCCGATGTCATCAGCTGGAGGTAGTCGACCACCACAAGGCGCAGATCGTGTCTTTGCTTGAGCCGTCGGGCTTTCGCCCGAATTTCCATCATCGTCAGGTTCGGCGAGTCATCAACGAACAGTGGCGCTTCGCTGATCTCGCTCATGCGCCGCGCCAGCTTGGTCCAGTCGTCGTCGCTCATGCGACCCGAACGCATATCGCCCAGTTTGATTTTCGCTTCCGCGGATAGGAGGCGCATGACGATTTCGGTGCGGCTCATTTCCAGCGAGAAGATGACGCTGGCCAGACCATGCTTGATGGAGCAGCTGCGCATGAAATCCATACCAAGCGTGCTCTTTCCGACACCGGGTCGGGCCGCGACGATGATCATCTGGCCGGGGTGGAGGCCGTTGGTGATTTCGTCGAGTTCGGTGAAACCTGTTGGGACGCCGAGGGAGATGCCGCCTCGGGAGGCGATGGAGTCGAGTTCGTCCATCGTGGGCTGGAGGATGTCGGTGAGCGGGGCGAAGTCCTCGCTGGAGCGGCGTTCGGTGACGTCGTAGAGCTCGGCCTGGGCGCGGTCGACGACCTCGGCGACGTCCTGGCCGTCGGCGCCGGCGTAGCCGTACTGGACGATTCGGGTGCCCGCCTCCACCAAACGGCGCAGGATCGCCTTCTCCGCAACGATTTCGGCGTAGTAGCCGGCGTTGGCCGCGGTGGGGACCGTTTGGGTCAGCGTGACGAGATACGGGGCCCCGCCGATGCGCTTGAGCTCGCCTCGGCGGTCGAGGTTGGCGGCCACCGTCACCGGGTCGGCCGGTTCGCCGCGGCCGTAGAGGTCGAGGATGGCGTCGTAGACGGCCGAGTGGGCGGGGCGGTAGAAGTCGCCGGGGCGGATGACCTCCACGACATCGGCGATGGCGTCCTTGGACAGCAGCATGCCGCCCAGGACGGATTGCTCGGCGGCCATGTCGTGGGGTGGCTGACGGCCGAAATCCTCGCCGGGGGCGTCGGGATAGTCGGAGGGCCCGTGATCGTCGTGGCCGCGATCGTCGATGACTGCCATCGGCTCGACCGTCCTCTCTCCTCGCGCCCGGAACGAGTCCATGACCGTTGTACGCCTGCGCACCGACAGGTTCGGTCCGCCACGCGGCGCCGCCACGCCGAGTTGTGCAGGCGCGGTGGCAAACCCGTGGTGGTGGGCGCTGGATACACGGAGTCGTGTCGTCCCGGGCAGTGGTCACGACATCGAATGCGAACCTAGGCGACCGGACGGTGACCCGCCAAACCGAGCTGTGTACACACCTGTGGACAACGTGGGTATTGTTCACCAACTGTTGTGCACCCCCTGTGGAAAACTTGGGGACAACAGTCGATGCGGTCACTCAATACGCTGGTAGTGGCGAAATTCGCATTGTGTGTAATTGTGGATCAATTGGGTGCGGCGTGTCGCAGGACGGTAACGTCCGGGCGTGTTGGGTGAACGGACGGTCTCACGCTTGTGACCTGTCGCACAATGAGAATGGTTGGTTTGCTGAGTAATCCACAACCCGGGCGAACATCGTGAATTCTGCATGCCGACACCTGGCCCCGCTACACGCGACACGCAATCAGCGAATACCTGGCAAACAGAAAAAATCGAACAAAGAAAATCGGAGGCCGCCCCACAGCTGAGGCGGCCTCCGACGAACCGAATTACTCGGCGGCAGTGACCTGCAGGTCGACCTTGGCGATCACATCCGGGTGCAGGTGCACCACGACACCGTGCTTACCGGTGCTCTTGATGTGGGCCTTCGGCAGCTCGATGCTGCGCTTGTCGACGACCGGGCCACCGGCGGCCTTGATGGCCGCGGCGACATCGGCGGCGGTGACCGAACCGAAGAGCTTGCCGGTGCCGGCGGTCTTGACCGCGAGCGACACGCCGGTCAGGCCCTCGATGGCCTGCTTCAGCTCGTTGGCGTGGTCCAGGTCGCGCACGCGGCGGGCATCCTGCGCCCGGCGAATGCCCTCGACCTGCTTCTGCGCGCCACGGGTGGCGACAATCGCCAGGCCGCGCGGCAGCAGGAAGTTACGGCCGTAGCCGTCCTTGACCTCCACGGTGTCGCCGGGCGCACCGAGGTTGTCGACATCAGCGGTGAGGATGAGCTTCATTGCTGTGCCTTCCTTTCTCAGCGGGCGGTGGACACGTAAGGCAGCAGAGCGACCTCACGCGAGTTCTTCACGGCGACAGCGATATCGCGCTGGTGCTGGACGCAGTTGCCGGTCACCCGGCGAGCGCGGATCTTGCCACGATCGGACACGTACTTGCGCAGCAGCGCGGTGTCCTTGTAGTCGATCTTGGCGCCGGCCGTGTTGTTCTTCTTGCCAGCCTTGTCTTCCTTGCAGAAGGTGCAAGCCTTCTTCTTCAGCACCTTTTCGCGTGCCGGTGCTTTGGCCATGGTCTTTCAACTCCGTAATTTCGGGAACCCAGCCGTCGGGGCGGATTCCGGGGAAAGCCGTTGTCTAGAACGGCGGTTCGTCGTCCATCGCGCCGCCCCCGAAGGAGCCGGCCGCGGGGGCACTGCCCCATGGGTCGTCGCCGGCGCTCTGGCCGCCACGACCCCCACCACTGCCACCACCGGAGAAGCCGCCGCCTTGCTGGCCGCCGCCCTGTCCGCCACCGCCGAAGCCGCCGCCACCACCGCCACGGGTGGTCTTGTTGACCTTCGCGGTCGCGTACCGCAGGGAGGGACCCACCTCGTCGACCTCGAGTTCGACGACCGTGCGCTTCTCACCCTCGCGGGTTTCGTAGGAGCGCTGCTTGAGTCGTCCGCTCACGATCACTCGCGAGCCACGGGTCAGACTCTCGGCCACATTCTCCGCAGCTTCACGCCAGATGTTGCAGCGCAGGAAAAGCGCTTCGCCGTCTTTCCATTCATTGGTATTACGGTCGAACACGCGGGGAGTCGACGCGACGGTGAAGTTCGCGACGGCCGCTCCCGCGGGCGTGAATCGAAGCTCGGGGTCAGCCGTCAGATTGCCGATGACGGTGATGACCGTGTCGCCTTGGGCCATGGTTCCTCCTGCTTTCCGGTGCAGTCCGCAATGCGCTCGCCCGTGCACGCCCGATCATGGGCTCAGTGCACGGTTTGCCAGTCAGCCTAGAGATAGGCACCGACGGTTACGAGCGACCTTGCGGGAGGACTGGACTACTTCTTGTCGAGGCGCAGCACCTTGGTGCGCAGCACCGACTCGTTCAGGCCCAGCTGGCGATCGAGTTCGCTGACGGTCTCGGACTTGGCGGTCAGGGTGACGACCGCGTAGATGCCCTCGGCCTGCTTGGCGATCTCGTAGGCGAGACGACGGCGGCCCCAGATGTCGACGTTGTCGACCTTGCCGCCCTCGGCACCGACAACACCCAACATGTTGTTCAGGTTCGGGCCGACGGTGCGCTCGTCCATTTGCGGATCGAGAATAACCATCACTTCATAATGACGCACGGACCTCATCACCTCCTGTGGACTGTGAACGGCCCACGGACTGTCCGTGGGCAGGAGGGTTCGTTGCGTCAGCAACCCGACAAGGCTACATGAGGGAACGCGGTGCTCCGCGCCGGGGTATCGAGGCTCTTGCTCGCGTGTTCACGCCGGCGGCGGCCGGGCGATAGATGGGCATGGCCTGCGAAATCGGGCCAGTCCCGAGCTTGAACACGCGGACACGCCGAAGAGAGACCTATGGTGGTGCGCATGCCGAACCGACCCGTCGCCAGCGCAGCGGTCGCTCACCGCCGCGAGGTGGGCCGGTCGATGATCGCGGTCACGTCGACGCTGGTGTGCGGGGTCACCCTGCTGATCGCGTATGTGAACAAGGCGCGGTGTGCCGGTGGGCCGTTCGAGGAGTCGGGTCGCAGCGCCGTTTTCGATGTCATCAAGGACTCGAATGTCTGCTATTCCGATATTCAGTACCTGTGGCTGGGCCGCGGTATCAATGAACACGTCTTTCCGTATATAACGGGCGGCATCACACCCGATGGCCAGTTGACCGGCGGCGCGGTCGAGTATCCGGTGCTGAGCGGTCTGCTCATGTGGATCGGCGGCATCGGCGCGCACACCGATGCGGACTTCCTGCTGCACTCGGCGCTGCTGCTGGCCCCGTTCGCGTTGCTCACCGCGTATCTGCTGGCCCGGATGGCCGGCCCGGCGGCGCTGCTGTGGGCGGCCGGTCCGCCCCTGGTGCTCTATGCCTTTCACAATTGGGAACTGCCGGTGGTGGCCACCGCGGTGGCCGCGTTCTACGTGATGACCGTGCTGACGCGATATTCCCTGCGGGACCGGGCGATAGCGGCGGCGGTATTCCTGGCGATCGGCTTCTGTTTCAAGCTGTATCCCGGAATCTTCGTGCTGCCCTTGCTGATCTACGTGCTGCTCGGTGAAAACCCGCTGCGGGAGCGGCGATTCGATGTGCGCGGCGCGCTCATGGTGGCCGGCACCGCTGTCGGCACGGTGGTCGCGATCAATCTGCCGTTCGCGCTGGCGGGTTATGACGGCTGGCGGGCGTCGATCACCTTCCAGCAGCTGCGGCAGGCCGACATCACCACGAATTCCATCTGGTACTGGGGTTTACGCCCGTTGTTCGCCCAGACCAGCGAGGGCGAGTCGACGTTCCAGGCCGTGGTGTCGGCGGCCTCGCCGCTGCTGGTGCTGGGGTCCTTCGGGCTGGCCTGCTGGCTGGGCTGGCGGCGGTATCAGCTGGCGGGGGTGTATCCGTGGATCGGTGTCAGCGGCGCCATGCTGTGTGGATTCCTGTTGTTCCACAAGGTGCATTCGCCGCAGTACACGCTGTGGCTGATCCCGTTCCTGGTGCTGCTGGAGGTGCCGTGGAGCTTGACCGTCACCTACTTGATGGCGGACGCGTGTATCGGGATCGGTGTCTTCCGCTACTTCTATGCCCTGGGTGCGGGCCGTGATGCCGGATTCGAGCAGAGCATCGTGCAGATCGGCGTGTGGGGCCGGGCCGCGCTGCTGGTGGTGTTCTTCTTCCTGTTCGTGACGGCGCGGGCGCGGTCAGCCGGCGGGCTCGGTGTTCCGGGCGCGGAACGCCTTGCTCTTGGCCCGGTTTCCGCAGACCGCCATATCGCACCAGCGGCGCGAACCGCCGCGTGAGGTGTCGATGTAGAGGCGGGTGCAGGCGTCTCGCCTGCATTCCTTGATGCGGTCCCGGCCGGGGCTGCCGAGCAGTTCGATGGCGGAGCGTGCGATGGCCGCGAGCGCGGAATCGAGTGTCCCGCTACGGTGCACGCTGCCGTCGGCGCGCAGGGTGAGCTCGGGCGGGGTGTCGTGAGCGTGCCGGTTGACGAGTCGCCGGTCGGCGTCGGCGGCGGGTTCGCCGTCGAGGGTGGCCAGCATCAGCCGCCAGGCGGCCTCGCGTAGCTTCACGGCCCGCGCGAGGGCACCGGTGCAGTCCGGTGCGGTGTCGAGGATGCCTGCCGCCGTTACCCATTCGGCGAGTTCGTCGTCGGTGCTGAGCCGGTCGATGAAGGTGGTGCGTCGTTCCTGAGCCGTACCGATGAAGTTCAGCGCGAGATTGCCGCTGACGAACAGGTGCGGATCGGCGAAGGTGGACATGTCCTCATAGTAACCCCCTTGACAGGTTATTCAAGAAGGTGCCACCGTATAACCACCTGAACCGGTTAGCGGCGTGGAGGAATCATGGACAACCGGCTTTTCGAAGTGGCGGGCCCGCCGGCCCTCATCCTCATGTGGAGCAGCGCCTTCATCGCCGGCATCATCGGCGTGGGCGCGGCGCCGCCCATGCTGGTGCTGTTCGCCCGCTTCGGCATCGCCGGCCTGCTGCTCATCGCGTATGCCCTACTGGCGCGGGCGGTCTGGCCGCGCGGCAGGTTCCTCGCGCACACGCTGGTGGCGGGCCTGCTCATGCAGATGGTGCAGTTCGGGGCCTTCTACACCGCCATGCACGAGCACGTCACCGCCGCCGTCATCTCCCTGGTGCAGGGCCTGAGCCCGGTGGTGATCGCCGTATTCGCCGGTGGCCTGGGCGAATCCGTGAGCGCCCGGCAGTGGCTGGGCTTCGGGGTCGGCGGTCTGGGGGTGGGCCTGGCGGTGGTCGATCAGTCCAGCTTCTCGCTGGTGGGCCTGCTGCTGTGCGTGGTCGGCCTGCTCGGCCTCAGCCTCGGCACCGTGTACCAGAAGCGCTTCAACCCCGCGATCGATCCGCGGGCCGGCACCGCTCTGCACGTGGCGGTCAGCGCGCCCTTCGCGGGCGCGATGGCCGTGGCGGGCGGCGACTTCCACATCGCGGACCCGGCCCGTTTCGCGGGTTCCATGGTCTGGATGGTGCTGGTGAATTCCATGGGAGCGTTCCTGCTGCTGAACACCATGCTGCAGCGCTGGGACACCACCCGCGTCAGCCGCTTCTTCTTCGCCATCCCGGCGGTGACCGCGGTGATGGCCTGGCTCGTCATCGATCAGCCGTTGCGCCCGTTGACAGTTGCGGGTCTGGGCGTGGGACTGGTCGGCATGGTCCTGGCCTCCCGTCGTGCCACACCGAATCCCGCCCAGGCCGAGCCCGAGACTGCCCGCCGCCACCTCTCGATGCCGCAGCCCGCGCGGGTGTGACCATCGCAGGAAAGCCCGCCACACGCGCTGGTGTGGCGGGCTTTCCTGTCTCGGTGGATCAGCCGACCGGGGTGGGCTCCAGGCCTGCGGGTTCGTCGTCCTCGTCCTCGTCGGACTCGGCCTGCTCGCGCCGGTTGCGGATCACGCTGGTGATGAACGCCGCTCCGATGAAGGCCACGCCGACCAGGCCGCTGATCACCTCGTTGACGTGCACGCCGATGGTGATGAGCAGGATGACCGCCAGTGCGCCGATGGCCCAGAACGCGCCGTGCTCGAGGTACACGTACTCCGAGAGCGTGCCCTTGCGCACCAGGTAGACGGTGATGGACCGGACGAACATGGCGCCGATCAGGCCCAGACCCAGGGCGATCAGGATCGGGTCGGAGGTGATGGCGAACGCGCCGATCACGCCGTCGAAGGAGAACGAGGCGTCGAGCACTTCCAGATACAGGAACAGGAAGAACGCCGCCTTGCCGGTCGCCTTCACGATGGCCGAGGGCCCGCCCGCGGCCTGTTCTTCGGCGTGTTCCTCGGCATGGAAGAGCGAGCCGAGCCCGTCGACCAGGATGTAGGTCATCACGCCGAGGATGCCGGCCAGCAGCACGGTGGACCGGTCGTCGTCGGCCGCGATGAATTCCGCCGCGAGGACGATGCCGCCCAGGGTGAGCACCACCGCGAGCATGTCGAGTTTGCCGAGCTTGGCCAGCGGGCGTTCGATCCAGCCCAGCCAGGTGACCTCGCGCTCCTCGAGGATGAAGTTGAAGAACAGCAGCAGCAGGAACGCGCCGCCGAAGGCCGCGATCTGCGGGTGCGCGTCGGTGAGCAGCTTCTCGTAGGAGGGGCTGCCGTCGGCGAAGGTGAGGGCCCCGTCGGCGGGCGGGTTCATGGCCAGGTCGAAGGCGCGAACCGGGTTGAGGCCCGCGGTGATCCACACGATGGCCAGCGGAAATACCAGGCGCATACCGAAAACCGCGATGACCACGCCGACGGTGAGGAAGATCCGTTGCCAGAACTCGCTCATCCGCTGCAGGATGCTGGCGTTGATCACCGCGTTGTCGAAGGACAGCGAGACCTCGAGGACGCCGAGGATGGCGCACAGCAGCAGGGCCGTGGGACCGCCGTACACGAGGGCCGCGAGCAGCGACAGTACGGTGACGATGATGGAGAGGCCGAATATTCGCACCGCAGCGGGCCTTTCGTTGTGCCGGGTCGTGGACGGGGTCGGCGGACACACGAAGAGGGCTCGTGCGACCGAGCCCTCTTCGTGTCGCTAGTTGTTCGATTCAGACATTGACGCCGAAGTCGCGAGCGATGCCCGCGAGGCCGGAGGCATAGCCCTGGCCGATCGCACGGAACTTCCACTCACCATTGTTGCGGTAGAGCTCGCCGAACACCATGGCGGTCTCGGTGGACGCGTCCTCGGAGAGGTCGTAGCGGGCCAGTTCGGCGCCGTTGGCGCGGTCCACGACCCGGATGTAGGCATTGCGGACCTGGCCGAAGCTCTGGCCGCGCGAGTCGGCGTCGTAGATCGACACCGGGAAGAAGATGGACTCGATGGCCGGCGGGGTGTTCGCCAGGTCGATATTGATGACCTCGTCGTCGCCCTCGCCCTCACCGGTCAGGTTGTCGCCGGTGTGCACGATGGTGCCCTCCGGGGACTGCAGGTTGTTGAAGAAGATGAAGTGCTTGTCCGACAGCGCCTTCTTCTCCGCGCCGGTCGCGATGGCGCTGGCGTCCAGGTCGAAGTCGGTGCCGGTGGTGGTCCGGACGTCCCAGCCGAGGCCGACGGCCACCTGGGTCAGGTTCGGAGCCTGCTTGGTCAGTGAAACGTTGCCGCCCTTGGACAAACTGACACCCATTACGGGAATCCTTCCGTTGTAGCGCGTTTGAAGTGTTTCTTGGCTAACGGCGTGTCCTGCGTGTCGGTTCCGCCGCCTCGACAGTAATGGTTTTCCCAAGTCTTGGGTAGGGAAGGGTCAACCCTGGCGTGCGGAAGCAACTGTCATCTGACAGATTTTCACAACGCCTCGCCGTTGTCGCCCCGACGAGCCGCTTCTCCTACCATCGGGGGCGTGGCAGGCCGTCGACGCGGATGGTTCCGGGCACCCCGGAACAACGAATGGGTGCAGCAGGCCCGGCAGGTACTGACGACCGCATTCCTGGATATGGACCAGCGGCAGACCATTGCCGAGGCCGCCGTCACGGCATCCGCCGCGCTGTTCCCCGAGCGCGGCATGGCCGCGCGCTGGGAACCGGTGCGCGCCCGCTGCTATGACGCCTCCGGCGCCTACCTCGCCCTCAACGACCGCCTGGAGCAGGCCGAACGCGAGGACGGCGGCCCGGTCGCCCAGCCCGAGATCGACACCGTCATCCGGAGACTCGCCGACGCCGCGCGCGGGGTCGACGAGTTCTACCGGGGCAATCAGCCCCACCTCGAGCATGCGGTCGCGGTGTACGGCTCGGTGCCGCAACTGGTCTCGCAGGTGCGGGCGCAGGCGGCACAGCTGCGGCAGACCGCCGACGCCTCACCCCACGCCGCCTACCCCTCGATCCGGCAATGCGCGGCCGCCGTGGATGAGGGACTGCTCACACTCGAGGCCGCGGTGGCCACCGGCGCCGGCGGCGCCACCCGCGACGCCGCCACCCGGCTCGAGACGCTGAACCGCGACCTGTCCACCGCCCTGGAAGCCGCACCCGGCAAACAGCATTCGGCCACCACCGCGCTCGCCTCCGCCGCCACCCGGCTCGACGCCGCTCGCAACCGCCTGGACCGCATCGCTCCGGCCATGTCGGCGCTGCTGCGGGAATTCGCGGCTGCGTCGTCGAACGATTTGGCCAACAATGAGCGACAAGCCCGGGAGGCCGTCGCGGCCGCCGACGCGGATCTGGCCCGCGCCCGGGCCGCCCTGGCCAACCACGACCCGGAGGACGCGCTCGACCTGACCACCACCGCCCGCGCCCACCTCGCCACCGCCGAGGAGCGCGCCGAGACCGTGACCGATCGGCTCGCCCTGCTGCGCGCGGTCCGCGACCAGCCGGCCGAGCGCGCCAAGGCCGTCCGCTTCAAACTGCGCGACGCGCAGATGCTCGCGGTCAACAAAGGCGTGGTCCCGCAATGGGGTTCGGTGCTCGACGCCCAGGCGGAACGCCTGGATCGCGCGAGCGCGGGCCTGACCGGACGCCACCCCGACTACTGGGCCTACGTGTCCGAACTCGACGCCATCTCCGCGTTCGTCGCCGGAGTGGTCGAGCGCATGCGAAATACCGACAGATAGACCGAAAGTCAGCAGGAGGACGACCGCGACGATGACCGCGATGATCACCAGCGATCCGGATGTCGCCCCGGTCTCCCTGCGGAAACGCTTCCCGCTGCGGCATTTCCGGCAGGTGCCGGGCCCGGAGCTGCGGCGGCTGTTCCACCGGCTGCCCGAACCCTTCGGCGGCTCCGTCGACCGCCACCTGCTGGCCATGGCGCTGGGCGCGACCCTGTACGTGCCCGCCACCCGGCCCGATCTGACCGCCACCATCCTGCGCCGCGCCGAACGCGGCGTGTGCTCGATGGTCATCGACCTCGAGGACGCGGTCGCCGACCACGCCGTCGAAGCCGCGAAATGGCAGGCCGCCCGGACCGTCGGCGAACTGGCCGGCAGCGGCGAGGGCTACCCGCTGCTGTTCGTGCGGGTCCGCGACCCGCACAGCATCGGCGAGATCGCCGACCGGCTCGGGCCCGGGGCGGCGGCGCTCACCGGCTTCGTGCTGCCCAAATTCGACAGCTCCTGCGCGGCCGACTACCTGCACGCGCTGGGCCTGGCCGCACAGCGCCTGGGCCGCACCGTCTTCGGGATGCCGGTGCTGGAATCCCCCGCCCTGGTCCATCGCGAGACCCGCGACCGCGAACTCCGCCGCATCGGCGCGCTGCTCGCCGAGCACCGCGAACGGATTCTCGCCGTGCGGATCGGGGCCACGGACATGTGCTCCACCTTCGGGATTCGCCGCGACCGTGACCTCACCATCTACGACGTGCGGGTGGTCGCCGACGTGATCGCCGATATCGTCAACTACCTGGGTCGCGCCGACGGCACCGGCTTCACCATCACCGGACCGGTCTGGGAGTACTTCGCCGACCACGCCCGCATGTTCCGGCCGCTGCTGCGCACCTCGCCGTTCGCCGAGGTGGACGCCGTCCCCTTCCGGCAGTCGCTGGTCAGCCGCGATATGGACGGGCTGCTGCGGGAGATCACCCTGGACCGCGCCAACGGGATCCAGGGCAAGACCGTCATCCACCCCTCGCACGTGGCCGTCGTGCACGCCCTCTCGATCGTCACCCACGAGGAATACGCCGATGCCGTCGACATCCTGAGCACCGCCGCGGGCGGTGTCGCCGCCTCCGAGTACCGGAACAAGATGAACGAAATGCGCCCGCACCGCAGCTGGGCGCACCAGATCATGCTGCGCGCCAAGGTCTTCGGCGTCGCCAATCAAGGAGTCTCCTTCGTGGACCTGCTCAAGGCCCTGGTCGAATCGTGACCGCCGATCCCGCCCTACCCTGGGCCACCCGGCACCTCGGGCTCACCCTCCGCCACACCGATTCCGCACTGCTGGAACCCGACTGGCGCATCGACACGCTCGTCGAACCCGGCCTGCGCCGCAATCCCCGCCGCGCGCACCTGCTGGTCTCGACCGTGCTGGGGAAACACCTCCCGACCGACCCGCATCGCGTGCTCGACGCGGGCAACCGGCTCGGCGACCTGGTGCGCGAGCTGCTCACGGGAGATGTTGCGTCGCAGCGGAATCGGCCGGTCACTGCCGCGGTGGTGCTGGGCTTCGCCGAAACCGCGACCGGACTCGGCCACACCGTGGCCGCCCGCCTCGGCGCGCGCTGCTACCTGCACTCCACCCGCCGCGACGTGCCCACCGCCGAGACCCTCGCCGGTTTCGAGGAGGGCCACTCGCACGCCACCTCCCACCTGCTGCAGCCGATGCCTGCCGCGATCTTCCACAACGACCTGCCCATGGTGCTCGTCGACGACGAGATTTCGACCGGCGCAACCGCTCTGGACGCCATCCGGGCCCTGCACGCGCACACTCCCCGCAGCCACTACATCCTGGCCTCGCTGGTGGACATGCGCACCGAGGCCGACCGCCGTGCCTTCGACACGGCGGCGGCCGAACTCGGCGCCCGTATCGACACCGTCTGCCTGGCCAGCGGCAGCACCCGCCTGCCGGCGGGCCTGATCGACGCTGTCACCGCCCTGCCCGAACCGGTACTGAACCCGATCGCGGATCGCACCGGCGCCTGCCTCCGCGTCGAACTGCCCTGGCCGCAACAGGTTCCCGAGGGCGGCCGCCACGGTTTCCTCGACTCGGATGCCGCGCCCTTCGATGCGGCGCTCACCCACGCGGTGGCCGAGCTGACCCGTGCTCTCGCGACAGTGACCGATTCGACGGACCCTCGGCGCCCCGTGATCGTCATCGCCCACGAGGAACTCATGTACCTGCCGCTGCGTATCGCCGCAGCCCTGGCAGACCGTGGAATCCCCACCCGATATCAGACCACGACGCGCTCCCCCGCCTACGTCCTGGACGAGGCCGGTTACCCGCTGCGCCGCGGATTCCGTTTCACCGCACCAGAACTCGGCGAGGAAAGCCCGCGCTTCCTCTACAACGCGCGCTGGCCGGGCACCGAGACCCCCGCCGACCCGATCCTGCTCGTCATCATCGACAGCCCGGCGGACACCGAAAAGCTCACGGCTGCCGGTGGACTCGTCGATGTCCTGACCGCGTCGGGCGCAGACGTGCTGCTGGCCGTGCTCCCCGACGCGGACCCCCGCGCCCTCGCCGCCCGCTCGAGCCGTGCGCCGGAGCTGCCGGAACCGTTGTACGGGCCGGAGTTCGGGTCGTATGCGCGGGATGAGGTGGCGTGGCTGTTGACCGATCTGTCCGGGGTGGCGCTGGAAGCCGATGTAGCGGAGCGGGAACGGCGGATTCAGGCAGGGGTGGCGCATTACGCGGAGTCGCTGCCGGTGGAGTATCAGCCGGACGCGGCGTATCGGGAGTTGTTCGAGCGGGTGCTGGCGGAGAGCGCCGAGCGGCTGGCGCTGGCGGTGGCGACGGTGTCGGAGTTGGTGATCAGCGAGCGGGGTCGCGACGTGGTGCTGGTGTCGCTGGCTCGGGCCGGGACGCCGGTGGGGGTGCTCATGCGACGCTGGCTGGGAAGCCGGGGGATCGAGGTTCCGCACTACGCGGTGTCGATCGTGCGGGATCGGGGGATCGACGCGACGGCGCTGGATTATCTTGCCCGGCATCATGATCCGGCGCAGGTCGTGTTCGTGGACGGATGGACCGGCAAAGGCGCGATCACCCGGGAACTGACCGCCGCACTGGATGCCCATCATGCGGCGGGCGGGGCGCGGTTCGACCCCGGCCTCGCGGTGCTCGCGGATCCGGGCAGCTGTGTGCGAACCTACGGCACCCGCGACGACTTCCTGATCGCCTCGGCCTGCCTGAATTCCACTGTGTCGGGACTGGTTTCGCGCACCGTGCTCAATGCCGGCCTGATCGGGCCGGGACAGTTCCACGGGGCCAAGTTCTATCGCGAACTCGCGGGCCAGGATGTGTCCGGCCATTTGCTCGACACCGTCAGCGCCTGCTTCGACCGGGTGCGGCCGCTGGTGGACGCGCGGGTACGCGACCTGCAAACCGCTGACCGGACCCCGACCTGGGCGGGCTGGGAGTCGGTGGAGCGGGTGCGGGCGGCCTACGGGATCTCCAGCGTGAATTTCGTGAAACCCGGTGTGGGAGAGACGACCCGGGTGCTGTTGCGCCGGGTGCCGTGGCGGGTGCTGGTGCGGGATCCGCACGCGGCGGAACACGCCCATATCCGCCTGCTCGCCGCGGCACGCGGCGTGCCGGTCGAGACGGTACCGGATTTGGCGTATGCCTGTATGGGCTTGATCAAGGAAGTGAAGGGGTAGCCGGTGCGGCAGCACGGGATGATGGTGGCGACGGATCTGGATCGTACGGTGATCTACACGCGGGCGGCCTTCGGGAACACCGAACCGGACACGGTGTGCGTGGAACACCATGAGGGACAGCCGCTGTCGTACATGACGGTCGTCGCGGCGCAGCGGCTGAGCAGGCTCGCGTCGGCGGCGGCCGTGGTTCCGGTCACCACCCGCACCATCGAGCAGTACCACCGGGTCCGGCTGCCCGGCGGGCCCCTGCCCTACGCGGTCACCAGCAATGGCGGCACCATCCTGCGCAACGGGCTCCCCGACCGGCGCTGGCGTTCCGCGCTGGACGCGCGGGTGCGCGCCGAATGCGCCACCCTGGTCGAGGTGCGCACCGAACTGCGTGCGCGCGTGGACGAATCCTTCGCGCTGCGCCTGCGCGAGGCCGACGACCTGTTCTGCTACCTGGTGGTGGATCCGCAGCGGGTGCCCGCCGGCTTCCTCGCCGACTGGGACGCGTGGTGCCGCCCGCGCGGCTGGACGGTCTCCCAGCAGGGCCGCAAGATCTACACCATGCCCGCGCCGGTCTGTAAGAGCCGCGCGGTGCAGGAGGTGCGCCGCCGCCTGCTCGACGCCGGCGAACTGCATCCCGAATCGCGCCTGCTGGCCGCGGGTGACGGTGCGCTCGATGCCGAAATGCTGCGCACCGCCGACGTCGCCATCCGGCCCCGCCACGGCGAACTGGAACAACGGAACTGGAACCACCCGCGCGTGGCCGTCACCGCGGCGTCGGGCATCCGCGCCGCGGAGGAGATCCTCGACTACTTCCTGCGGGTCCGGTCCTGATCAGCGCCAACCGGCCAGCAGGGTGTTCGCCGCCTCGGTGAGGGCGCGCTGCAGGAACGGGCCGAAACTGACTCGCGCCACGCCGAGTTCGGCGAAGTAGGCGGGCGAACCCTGATCGGGCAGGCCGATGGCATTGACCGGCAACGGCAGTTCCGAGGTAAGCGTGCGCTGCACGTCCGGCTCGTGCCGGCCCACCGGGTACAGCACGTCCGCGCCCGCCTCGGCGGCCAGCCGCAGCCGGGTGAGCGCGCTTTCCAGTCGCTCCGCCGGGGCGCCGGTGTCCGGGCGCAGGAAGACGTCGGTGCGGGCGTTGATCACCACGTGCACGCCGGTGGCGTCCACGGCGGCGCGCAGCTCGGCGACCAGGTCGGCATGCTCCTGCGGGGTGCGCAGGCGCCCGCCCTCGCTGTGCACGGAGTCCTCGAGATTGAAGCCGATCGCGCCCGCCTCGAGCAGGCCCTCGATGATCCGGGAGGGCTTCTCGGCGTAACCGGACTCCAGGTCGACCGACACCGGAACGTCGACGATGGCGGTGATCTCCCGTACCCGGCCCAGCACCTCGGCGAAGGTCATGCCCTCCTGGTCGGGCTTGCCCATGGAATCGGCGAGCGGGTGGCTGCCGATGGTGAGCGCCCCGAATCCGGCGTCCTGCACCAGTTTCGCGGACCAGGAATCCCAGACCGTCGGCAGGATCACCGGATTCCCGGGCTGGTGCAGGGACAGGAACGTCGTGGCTTTCTCAGCGAGGCTGGTCATGATCTCGATTCTCGGTCAGGGCGCGGACTTTGGCGACCGCCCGCGCCGCTTCGGGTCCGGTCGCGCTGACTTCCAGCCGCTGGCCGGGATGCACGCCGAGGGTGAGCACCCGGGTCAGGCTGTCGCCCGGGACCGGACCGGCGCCGGTGGTGGCATTGCGCAGGGCCACCACCGCCTCGACCTCGCGCAGGGCCGAGACCAGCTCGGCGGCCGGGCGGGCGTGCAGGCCGTGTTCGTTCGTCACCTCGATGATTTCGGTGATCGCCGAATCATCCACAGGCTGCACAGCTGTGGATGACTGTGGATCGCCGGGGAGGCCGGTGCCGGCGGAGTCGCCGAGCTGTGCGTGTTTGGCGGCCAGGGCGTTCCCGGCCTCCCGCGCGACCGCGTCCAGATCGCCGCCACCACCGGCCGCGGCCAGCGCCGACACCAGGCCCTCGACCAGCGGTCCGGCGGAAAGCCGCACGGCGACGGGGGATTCGAGCAGGTCCAGCGCGGTCTCGGCGGACAGCACCGCGCTGCCCAGATCCATCAGCACCAGGACGCCGTCCCCGGAATCGGCGGCGGTGATCGCCTCGGCGACGGCGACGGCGTCCGTACCCAGTTCGGTGCCGGACAGTCCCGCCGCGATCCGGACGGGCACGCCCTGATCGGGCAGCAGCCCGGCGGCCATCGCCACCGCGGCCTCGGCCAGCGCCCGGCTGTGCGAGACCACCACCAGGCCGATCATCGCAGCGCCTGTCCGGCGGCCCGGACCAGCAGCGCCGCACTGGTGGCACCCGGATCCTGGTGTCCCGCACTGCGTTCGCCCAGATACGAGGCCCGCCCCTTGCGCGCGACCAGCGGCGTGGTGGCGTCCCGCCCGGCCTCCGCGGCGGTCACGGCGGCATCGAGAGCCTGCTGTGCCGACCCGCCACTCGCCACTTGCTTCTCGAGGGCGTCGGCCGCAGGTCCCAGCGCATCGACCATGGTCTTGTCGCCGGGCTCGGCCTTGCCGCGCGCGATCACACCGTCCAGCCCGGCCCGGAACGCGCGCGCGAAATCGGCTATATCGGAACCACTTTCGATCGCCGCGGCGAAGCGAAGGAAGAACGTCCCGAACAGGGGACCGCTGGCACCGCCAATGGTGCGGATCAACACCATGGCGGTCTGCTTGCAGATCTCACCGGGGCTGTCCGGCGTCGAATCATCCAGCGCCGCAACGGCGGCCGCCATGCCGCGCTGCATATTCGTGCCGTGATCGGCATCGCCGATCGCCGCGTCCAGCGCGGTCAGCTCGGTGGCGTTCTCGTCGACCAGCGCCGCGAAATCGCGCACCCACGCGGCCGTGTCCACCGCCGCCATCAGATCCCCCACCGCAGCGCCGGAGTCCGCACGGGCGCGTCCCACAGCGCCGTCAGCTCCTCGTCCAGCCTGGTCAGCGTGATCGAACAGCCCGCCATTTCGAGCGAGGTGAGGTACGGGCCGACCAACGAGCGCTCGACGTGGATCCCGTGCCCGCGCAGGATCTGCGACACCTCGTCGAACATCACATACAGCTCGATGAGCGGCGTGCCGCCCATCCCATTGAGGAAGCACAGCACCCGATCACCCTGCGCGAAGGGCAGATCCGCGAGGATCGGCTCCAGCAGCATCTGCGCCACATCCCGCGCCGGGGCCAGCGGCACCCGCACCCGGCCGGGCTCGCCGTGAATGCCGATGCCGATCTCCATCTCGTGCTCGCCCAGCTCGAAGGTCGGATGCCCGACCGCCGGGACCGTGCACGAGGTCAGCGCCATGCCCATGCTGCGCGACCGCGCGTTCACCGCCTCCGCGACGCGCGCCACCTCCGCCAGCGGCCGGCCCTGTTCGGCGGCCCCGCCCGCCACCTTCTCCAGGATCACCGTGGCACCCACCCCGCGCCGCCCGGCGGTGTACAGGCTGTCCTGCACGGCCACATCGTCGTTCACCACCACCGACCGCACCTCGGTACCGGTCTCGGCGGCCGCCAGCTCGGCCGCCATCTCGAAGTTCATGACATCGCCGGTGTAGTTCTTCACGATGTGCAGCACACCCGCCCCGGCGTCCACCGCGGCGGTGGCGGCCTGGATCTGATCGGGCACCGGCGAGGTGAAGATCTCGCCCGGACAGGCCGCGTCCAGCATCCCGAGCCCGACGAACCCGCCGTGCAGCGGCTCGTGACCGGAACCGCCGCCCGAGACCAGGCCCACCTTGCCCGGAACCGGCGCGTCTGCACGCACCACGATGCGCTGTTTCACATCCACCCGCAGTTCGGGATGCGCCGCGGCCAGTCCGGCCAGCGCGGCAGCCACCACCTCGGCCGGATCATTGATGAGCTTCTTCACCGAATTCTCCCCTCGGAAGGCCGGTTCGGGTCCCTGCGAGCCAGACTCGCACCGCCGGTGCGGCTTTGGTGGCGATTCCGGCTAATGCTGTGGCTCGGCAGGCTCCTCCAGCGTGCGGGCCAGCTCGATATCGGTCACCAGCTGGACCATCAGATCCCGCAATTCGCAGTCGGGCAGGTGCTCGGCCGCGAATTCGAACGGCTCGGACACGTCCAGCCCGCCATGGGTGGCGGCCAGGATCACCCAGGGAATCCCCACCTCGGCCACCCCGAGCCGCTCCCGGATCAGGTCGGTGGTGTCGTCCACCAGGTCGGCCCGGGCGGCCACCGCGGCCGTCATCTGCTCGTCCAATTCGGCGCGGCGGCGCTCCAGCAGCCCGGCATCGGCGCCCGCCTCCTGCATGGGAGTGGTACGCACCGACCCGTCCTCGTAGACCTGGAAGCCCTCGTTCACGCAGATGGTGCCCAGCTTCACCTCGGCGTCGGCCAGGTCGGGCAGGGTGCGCAGGCAATCCAGCACCGCGTCCAGGGCCGCCACCAGGCGGTCGCGAATATCGCGGCGGCGCACCAGCTCCCGATCGGCGTCCTCCCGCTCGGACAGCACCTGCTCGACCGCGCGGCCGATCTGAAAGGCCATGGCGGTGGACTCGGGGGCCCAGCCGCCGCTGGGGACGTACTCGCCACGCTTGGGGGTGATGGTGTCCAGGAAGGCGTTCACGGCATCGAGCAGGTCGCGCAGCTGGTCTCGGGACACGGCGGGGTGCCGGAAGGCTCGCAGATACTGTTCGTGCGCTTCCGCGGGATCGACCTCACCGTCGCTCACCCAGCCGATACTGCCACGCCGTCCGGGCATCCCCGGACACCACCGCAACCACGCCGCGGGTCCGTGTCGCCATGTTCTCGTAGAGTGGCAACGACAGCACCGACAACGAAGGGTCGATCTTGTCCACAGTTTTGGTGAAGGGCCAGAACGGCCCTCTGAGCGTCCATGATCTGGTGATCAGCGTGCAGGTGGGCGCACCGGCCGACCTGTCCGCACTGCTGGTCACCACCGCAGGCACGGTGCGCTCCGATGCCGATTTCGTGTTCTTCAACCAACCCTCCGGGCCCGGTGTGACCCTGCGGCCGGGCCCGCCCGGTCGGCCCGCCGTCCTCGCCGTGTCGCTGGACGCGATTCCCGCTGATATCGAACAGCTTCGGGCCGTCATCACCCTCGACGACGCCACCGCCAGCTTCGGACAGCTGCCCGTGCCGGTCGCGCAGGTCAGCGATGCGGCCGGAAACGCGTTGTACGAGTACCGGATCGAGGGCCTCAGCAGCGAATCCATCGTCATCGCACTGGAGTTGTACCGGCGCCAGGGCGGATGGAAGGCCCGCGCCGTCGGACAGGGCTACGCGGGCGGATTCGCCGCGCTGGTCACCGACCACGGCGTCCAGGTGAACGAGGCCCCGCAATCCCCCGCGCCGTCCCCGGCCCCGCCGGCCCCGCCCGCCCCTGAGCAGTTCGCGTCCGCGCCGCAGCAATTCACCTCCCCGCCACAGCAATTCGCGCCCGCGCCCGAACAATTCGCGCCCGCGCCGAACGGATACCCGGCCCCCGCGCCCACCGGCAACTACATGCCGACCGGCGGCTACCCGCCGCCCGCGCCGGGACAGGGTTATCCACAGCCCACCGACCAGTACCCGCCGGCCGGGGGCTATCCGCCGCCGCCCGCGCAATACGCGCCCACCGGCGGCTACCCGCCGCCCGCACCGACCGAGCAGTACCAGCCCGCGGGCGGCTACCCGCCGCCGACGGGCACGGGGTATCCGCCTCCGGGACAGTCGTATCCGCCGCCCGCCTACCAGCAGCCCGTCGGCGACTTTCCCCCGCCGGCCGGCGGTTACTCGCGGCCGGCGCAGGAGGATCGCGATCTGCCGGTCGGCCACGCCGTCAGCCTGGTCAAGGGCCAGCGCATCAACCTGCGCAAAGAAGGCGGCAGTGCACTGGGTTACGTGAAGATGGGCCTGGGCTGGGATCCGGTCAAGCGCGGCGGCATCTTCGGCAACAAGTCCGTCGACGTGGACCTGGACGCCTCGGTGGTGCTCTTCGCCGACCACAGCCCCGTCGATGTCGTCTACTACGGCAGCCTCAACTCCAAGGACGGGGCCATCCGCCACCAGGGCGACAACCTGACCGGCGAGGGCGACGGCGACGACGAGGAGATCATGGTCGATCTCTCCCGCATCCCGGCCCAGGTCACCACGCTGCTGTTCATCGTGACCTCCTACAAGGGCCACACGTTCGAGCAGATCGCCAATGCCTACTGCCGCCTGGTCGACAGCGCCACCAATGCCGAACTCGCCCGCTTCACCCTCGCGGGCGGCATGTCCTTCACCGCCATGGCGATGGCCAAGGTGTACCGCCCGGCCCCGGGCGCGGACTGGAAGCTCCAGGCCCTCGGTGAGGGATTCCAGGCCAAGCACCCCGGCGAGGCGGTGCCGCAGCTGGCCCGCTTCCTCTAGGGCACCGGCATCGGCTGCCTGGGCTGCAGCAACGGCGGCAACCAGGCATGCGAAGGATCCGGGGCGCGGTCGACGATGCCGCCCCCCGGATCGTCGGCGCCGTCGCGGCGCACCGGATCCTCATCCGGACGGTAGATCTGCCGGATCACCAGGACGCACAGCCCGATCACCGCCAGATCGCGCAGCACCACCGTGCCGGTGAACCACTGCTCGGGCAGGCCCTTGTGGTCCTGGCCCAGGTAATAGAACATGCGCGGCACCCAGACCAGGGCGTCGATCGTCATCCACGCCAACAGGATTCGCCGCTCCGGCAGCGCCAGCACCGCCAGCGGCACCAGCCACAGCGAATATTGCGGGCTCCACACCTTGTTGGTCAGCAGGAACGCCGCCACCACCAGGAATGCCAACTGCGCCAGGCGCGGCCGGCGCGCCGCGGTCAGGCCGATCCAGCCGATGCCCGCGCAGGCCGCCAGGAACAGCAGCAGCGACACCGCGTTCAGCACCGTGGGCGCCTGCTGCGCGCTCAGTATCCCGTCGAAGCCGGTCCAGCCGGTGAACGAGGTGATCACGTTGTAGACCGAATCCGGGTCGGCATGCCGTTCGGTATTGAGCCGGAAGAACTCCCACCAGCCGTTCGGATACAGCGCCGCGATGGGCGCGTTCACCGCCAGCCAGGTGATGGCCGCCGCCGCGATGGCCCCGCCCGCCGCGCGCAGCGGGCGGATGCCGCCCCACGCCGCCTCGTCCTCACCGAGTCGCTCGGCGCGGGCGCACAGGATCAGGATCGGCCCCAGCAGCAGCAGTGGATACAGCTTCGCCGCCCCGCCCAGGCCCAGCAGTATGCCCGCCAGCACCGGCCGCCGTCGCGCCCAGGCCAGCAGCCCGCCCGCCGCGAAAGCCGTTGCCAGCGTGTCGAAATTGGTGAACGCATGCACCAGCACCAGCGGCGACAGCGCAATCAGCGCGGCGTCCCAGACCCGCCGCCCGGCCGTCAGTGCCGTCGCCCAGATGGTCACCAGCCAGGCCAGCGACAGCCCGATGGCCACCACATCGAAGTAGATGACCACCTCGAGCGCCTTGTGTCCCGGCAGCGGAGACAGCTTCCACGCCTTGGCGATTCCCATGGACACGTACTGGTACAGGCCCGACAGCACCGGATACTCCATGTACCGGACCTGCGGGCGGCCGTCGGGGAACTCCACCCACTGCTTCTTGTACGGGAAGGCGCCCTCGTTGAGATGCTCGGCCCCGTACAGCGGCACGGTGTCGGAGTAGCACATGGCGATGTACTGGCGGCCGTTGTTCCAATCCAGGCCCATGACGCCGTTGGCGTCGGGCCGCTGCTGGATGCAGCCCGCCTTGCCGAACCAGCTGAACGCCAGGAACAGCACCGCGAACGCCATCAGCACCCGCATGGGGGTCCAGAAACGCACCCGGCCGATCACTGCGTGGTCGCCGACCGGCCCGCCGATCAGATCGCAGAGCTGCGCGGTCAGCGTATCGGTGCGACTGGGCTTGTCCCGGTCGTCGGCCGACCGCAGATCGGCCGCCAGTGGTTCCGGCGACTCGTAGACCACCGGCGTATCGCGCTGTGCGCCAGCATCTTCCACTCCAGCTGCCTCCCCCGGCTTCAGCGCGTCACCGGCCGGCGCGCCAGAGGCGCCCGGCCGGTGCACCAGTTCCTGCTCGATCACGGCAGCAGGCTACCGAGTCTGCTGCCGTCCGTTGCCGTTGCCGGTCCCATTGCCGTTTCCATAGCCGCCGTTCGGTGCGGTCGTCGGTGTCGAACCGTCGGCCGGCGCCACCGGCTGACCCGGCATCGGACCGGTCCCATTGCCGTTCCCGTTGCCATTGCCCTGATCCTGGGTCTCCGGCTGGGATTGCCGCTGGTTCTGCGGATTCGGCGCCAGCCCCGGAACCGGAATCGACCACGGCAGACCCGGGATCGGCATCTGGCTGGTGGTGATCACCGGCGGCGCCACCTGCTGCTCGGTGGTCGAGGGCGCAGTGTACGGCGCCGACCACGACGGCACACCGGCCTGACCGCCGATCACGGCCGGCTTCGGGAAGTTCTCGTTGGGCGTGCCCTTGAGGGCGCCGTCCATGGTGGCCTTCCAGATGTCGGCCGGCAGACCCGAGCCGTAGATCATGCCGCCGCTGGCATTGCGCAGCGCGTCACCCTGATCGGTACCCACCCAGACCGCGGTCGACAGCGACGGGGTGAAGCCCACCATCCAGGCGTCGCGGTTCTCGTTGCTGCCGTCCTTCTGGTTGGTACCGGTCTTGGTGGCCGAGAGGCGGCCGCCGGCGAGCTGGTGGTTGCGCGACCACGCCGCGATGGGCTTCATCGCGTCGGTCACGTTGTCCGCCACCGCCGCCGAGACCCGCTGCTCACCCGCGGTCTCGCCGCGATCCAGCAGCACCGTGCCGTCGGAGGCGACGACCTTCTGCACGAAGTGCGGCGCGTGATACATGCCCGAGGCGGCCAGGGTGGCGTACCCGGAGGCCATGTCCAGCGTGCGCACCCGGTACTGGCCCAGCACGATGCCGTTGTTGGGCGGGCTGCCGTCCGGCTCGACCAGCGTCTTGCCCACGCCCGGAATGGTGTCCGGGATACCGAGCTTGTGCGCCATATCGGCGATCTTCTGCGGGCCGTTGCCCGTCATGTCCAGCTCCATGCGGTAGAAGCTGGTGTTCAGCGAGCGTTTGAGCGCCTCGGCGATGGTGCACATACCGCACTGCTCGCCCTCGACGTTGGTGATCGTGATGCCGTGCACGGTGACCGGCGAGGAGTCGTACAGCGTCGAGAGCGGCTTGCCCATCTCCAGGTTCTCGGCCAGACCGAACACCTTGAACGAGGAGCCCGGCGGCAGACCCTGATTCGCGTAGTCCAGGCCCTGACCGTCGGAGCCGCCGTAGTAAGCGCGCACCGCACCGGTCTTCGGATCCACCGACGACAGCGCGGCGCGCAGCTTGTCGGGTTCGCCGTCCATCACCTTGGTGACCGCGTCCACGGCAGCCTGCTGCGCCTTGGCGTCGATGGTCGTGGTGATCTGCAGGCCCTCGGTGTTCAGATCGTGCTCGGTGATGCCGGCGGCCTCGAGCTCCTTGAGCACCTGGGTCTTGATCAGGCCCTCCGGCCCGGAGTCCAGCGTCTTGTCCTTCTGCGCCTGCGCCGCCGGAATCACGGTGGGGTACTGCATGTTCGCGCGGTCCGTCGCGGGCAGGTTGCCGCCGTCGACCATGCCGTCCAGCACGTACTTCCAGCGCGCTTGCGCCCCTTGCGGATTCTTCTCCGGATCCAGGTTCGACGGCTGCTGGATGGTCGCGGCCAGCACCGCGCCCTCGGCCACCGACAGGTCCTGGACCTTCTTGTCGAAGTACGCCTTGGACGCCGCGTCGATACCGTAGGCGCCACGGCCGAAGTAGATGGTGTTCAGGTACGCGGCCAGGATCTGATCCTTGGACCACTGCTTGGCCATCTTGGCCGAGATCACCAGCTCGCGCAGTTTTCTGGTCAGCGAGTGCTCGTTACCGACCATCGCGTTCTTCACGTACTGCTGGGTAATCGTCGAACCACCACCGGCGTCCGTATTGCCGGTCAGCTGACCGACGAACGCGCGGCCGAAGCCCTGAATGGAGAAGCCCGGGTTGGTGTAGAAGGACCGGTCCTCCGCGGCGATCACCGCATTGCGCACATGCGGCGGGATCTGGTCGATCGTGACGTCGGTGCGATTGCCTTCCGGCGGAATGACCTTCGCCAGCACCGACGTGCCGTCGCTCATGAACATGGTGGCCACCTGATTGTTCTTCAGGTCGCCGGGCTGCGGCACGTTCACCGTCGAATACGCGTACAGGAATACCGAACTCGCCAGCCCGAGCACCAGCGCCATGCCGATGTAGACCAGGCGCCGGGCCAGCCGCCAATACGAGGTCTTGCGGGAGCCCTTGCCGCCCTGGCCGCCGCCTCCGCCGGAGCCGCCACCGGGCCGCCGCGGCGGCGGACCCGAGGGGGTGCCGCCCTGCGCGCGCCGGGCCGCGGGCTGCGCGCCCGACGGCGGACGGGTGTGGTCCTCGCCCGGGCGCGGCCGGGTGCCGGTGCCCGCGCCCGAGCGCACCGCACGATCGTCGATCCGCTGGGTGCGGTCGGAGGTGGCCGCCCGCGAGATGTGATTCGGAACCGCCTGGCGCGCTCCGGTATTCACCCGCTCGTTCGGGCCGGAATTGGCGGGATTGGGAAGCTTGCGTGTCGCATCCGGATTGCCGGGACGCTGGGGCGGCGGCCCCGGACGCCGCGGCGGCTGACCGCCCTGCGGCGCGGGTCCGCGCTGCGGCTGCCCATTGGGCCCGCGCGGCGGCATACCACCCGGACCGCCCGCGGGTCCGCGCTGCGGGACACCATTCCCTGGTACGGGACGTCCCGCGGGCTGACGTGCCCCGGGCGGCGGTCCTGCCGGTCTCGCTCCACCTCCCTGCGCTTGCGGCGGGTAGCCGCCGGGGCCGGGTTGCGAACCGCCACGGGGGCGGCCGCCGTGCGGTCCGTCGTCATAGGGCGATGTCACAGCCTGGCTCTCCAATAACTAGGTCGATACGGTCCGGGTGGCTCGATGCGGTCACGCGCGTGCACCGCGGCGGGCAGGCTCCTGCCCGCTGTTCAGCAGTCGACGTGGCCTCTCACTCGGCAGCCGTGCGCCGGGCGCTGGTGCGCCGGCGGCGTGTCGGCGCCGGGGCCAGCCCCAGCACATAGGACTGCACCAGATGGTTCCAACTACAGGTCCGGCACACCTCGACCACATGCACCGAGAACTCTTCCCGAGTCTCGGCCAACCGGACCAGTTCCTCCGGCGTGCGGGCGGAGCCCGCCACGGGACCGAGCCCGTCGCCGTAGACCCACGATACGAGAGTCAGCTGCTCTTTCCTGCAGATAGGGCATGTGACCTCGCTCCCCCGCCCGTGGAACTTCGCCGCACGCAATAGGTACGGATTCGCATCGCACACTTCGGCGACGTCCACCCGGCCCGCGTAGACGTCGGCCAGCAGGGACCGGCGCCGGAGCGCATAGTCCACTACCTGCCGCTGTATTCGCACGGGACCCAGAGTACTTGCGGGCCCCCGGAGCCCGCACGCGCTGTTCCGCCTCCCCGGAACTTTTGCGGGCGGCCGGAAGCCGTCGGCACTGGTCACCCGTGCCGGCGGTCGGGTGACAACCCGATCTCGGGGGATACCCGGCGAGTTACCCCGATCGGGCGGAGATCGGTCGTCACCTTGGGATACGCCGCATGGCGCGTGCAAAATATATCGGCGCGATATAGTTTGGAACTGCATCCATCGGTTAGGTCTGAACAGAACAGTCAGGAGGTGAAGCCCGTGCTCGAGTTGGCAATCCTCGGGCTGCTCCTCGAATCACCGATGCACGGCTACGAGTTGCGCAAGCGGCTCACCGGTCTGCTGGGCCCGTTCCGGGCCTTCTCCTACGGGTCGCTGTATCCGACCCTGCGGCGCATGCAGTCCGACGGCCTCATCGCCGAGGAGAGTCCGCAGGGCTTGGCAACGCGCCGTGCGCGGCGGGTCTACAACCTGACCGACACCGGGCGGGAGCGGTTCGCCGAACTGCTCGCCGACACCGGACCACAGAACTACACCGACGACGGCTTCGGCGTTCATCTGGCCTTCTTCGGCCGCACCCCCGCGGAAGCGCGGATGCGAATCCTGGAGGGGCGGCGGAGGCAGGTCGAGGAGCGCCGAGAAGGACTGCGGGAAGCGATAAAACGCGCCAGCGGGCAACTGGACCGCTATACCCGCCAGCTCCATCAACTCGGTCTCGAATCAAGCGAGCGCGAAGTGCGCTGGCTCAACGAGTTGATTGCTGCGGAGCAATCGACGAAGGCGGCACCACAGAAAGAGGGAAATATCGGCCATGAGTGAGATCAACACCGAAGTTCGGGTGGCCATCGTCGGCGTGGGTAACTGCGCATCTTCCCTGGTTCAGGGCGTGCAGTACTACAAGGACGCGGACGAGAATTCGACCGTTCCCGGGCTCATGCATGTGAAGTTCGGTCCCTACCACGTCCGCGACGTGAAGTTCGTCGCCGCGTTCGATGTCGACGCCAAGAAGGTCGGCTTCGACCTGTCCGACGCGATCTTCGCCAGCGAGAACAACACCATCAAGATCTCCGACGTGCCGCCGTCGGGCATCACCGTGCAGCGCGGTCCGACGCTGGACGGCATCGGCAAGTACTACGCGCAGACCATCGAGCTGTCCGAGGCCGAGCCGGTCGACGTCGTCAAGGTGCTGAAGGATGCCAAGGTCGACGTCCTCGTCTCCTACCTCCCGGTCGGTTCCGAAGAGGCCGACAAGTTCTACGCCCAGTGCGCCATCGACGCGGGTGTGGCCTTCGTCAACGCGCTGCCGGTGTTCATCGCCTCCGACCCGGTGTGGGCCCAGAAGTTCGTCGACGCCGGCGTGCCGATCGTCGGTGACGACATCAAGTCCCAGGTCGGCGCGACCATCACCCACCGCGTGATGGCCAAGCTGTTCGAGGACCGCGGCGTCGTGCTGGACCGCACCTACCAGCTCAATGTCGGCGGCAACATGGACTTCAAGAACATGCTCGAGCGCGAGCGGCTGGAGTCGAAGAAGGTCTCCAAGACCCAGGCCGTGACCTCCAACCTCGAGGGCCCGCTCTCGGGCAAGGTATACGACCGCAACGTGCACATCGGCCCGTCGGACTACGTCGAGTGGCTCGACGACCGCAAGTGGGCCTACGTCCGGCTCGAGGGTCGCGCCTTCGGTGACGTGCCGCTGAACCTGGAGTACAAGCTCGAGGTGTGGGACTCGCCGAACTCGGCCGGCATCATCATCGACGCCGTGCGCGCGGCCAAGATCGCCCGCGACCGCGGCATCGGCGGCCCGGTCCTCCCGGCGTCGGCCTACCTGATGAAGTCCCCGCCGAAGCAGCTCGCCGACGACGTCGCCCGGGCCCAGCTCGAGGCGTTCATCATCGGGGCCGAGTAGGAACCCTGCAACGCAAAGGGCGGCATCGCGAATCGCGATGCCGCCCTTCGTCGTTCGATGTCAGTCGAGGGAGACGTAGACCTCGACCGAGGTGGGGCCGGTGTAGCGCTCGATCTCCGCGGTGTGGGAGCGGGTGATGGTGCCCGCGTTCTCGGCCTTGGCGACCTTCGCCCACGCGGTGCGCAGCAGGTCGTAAGGCTTGTCGGAGACAACGAATTTCGCGTAGCGGCCCGACGGGATGCGGGTCATCACATCGCCGGTGTCGAGGTCGGCCATGCTCGAAAGCTCGTATCCCAGAACGGCTACCGCGTGGTCGTTCTGGCCGATGTAGGCCGCGACGCGTTCGACGCTCTTCTCGCGGGCCAGGTAGCGGTCCCAGGTGAAGTTGACCAGGTCCAGGTCGCGGGCGGTGACCTCGCGGCCCGCCAGGGGAATGGTCAGCCCGCCGACCAGGAACTCATCCAGGGTGACGATTTCGAAGTCCACAGCTCCCCTACCCCTCCGCGCTCAGATCCAGCGCGACGAAAACCTCCACCGTCCGGTTGTCCGGATAGTGCTCGAAATCCCCGGTGTAGGCGCGCACCAGGGTGCCGGCCGCCTCGAGGTCCCAGACCGTGCGCCAGATCGACACGATGGTGTCGCCGAGATTGTCGCCGGTGCGATTGAAGCGGGCGAATTTTCCGGCCGGGATACGGGCGAGTACATCGCCGGGCAATAGGTCGTCCGCCTTGTTGCATTCGTAGCCCACGATATGTGTCAGATACGAACCGATCTCGGGTGCATGATCCACATAGGCGGTCGCCGGCGGGCCGGGCAGATCGCGTGCCAGATTACGTTTCCAAGCCTCCTCGACCTTCGCGCGGCGCGGCCCTTCGACCGCGAGTGCCGGACTGCGTAGCACCGTTCCGGCTACCAGCGTTTCGTGGCGTTCAACGACATTGAATTCCACCGGCGTCGCCCCTATGTCTCGTGCTGTCTCCGACCCCACCCTGCTCCCAACCCGCATCCTGCCACCGGCATTCGGAGTCGCTGAATCCGGTGGCGGCTTCCACAATATCCGCGGCCGCGCGGAGATGGGCAAGGAGGCGCGAAACATGATCATGCTCCCCCGCCTCTCCGAGACTTCAGCGCATCGCAGAGAGCCGCTGGAGTTGAGGACGCGTGCCGGCGGTTGGGAGCCGAATCCATTTTGGTCGTACCCGGTGAGTTACCCCGACCGTTGCGAAATCAGTTGGCGCCTTGGCATACGACTACGAACCACCTGGCTGGAAGCCGAACTTGGCCTAGCCCGGGACGGGGACGCTGAGGCCGGGGAAGATTTCTACTTGTTTGGGGGTGGGGGCTGGGGGGATGACGAGGACTGGTTGCTGTTGGGGGGACGGGGTGGGTGGGTTGAGAATGTCGTAATTGCCGTTGCCGGGGGGCGTTCCGGAGGGTGGGTCGGGGGGCTGGTTGGGGATCAGGTTGTTGGGGGTGGAGTTGGGGGTGGGGTTGGGGAATTGGTCGATGGGGGTGCCGTCGAGGGCGGCGTCCATGGTTTGTTTCCACAGGTCGGCGGGGAGGCCGGAGCCGTAGATCGGGGCGCCGCGGGCGGTGCGGATGGGCTGGGACTGTTCGGTTCCCATCCAGACGGCGGTGGAGAGGGTGGGGGTGTAGCCGACCATCCAGGCGTCCTTGTTCTGGCCGGTGTCGCCGAGCTGGGTGGTGCCGGTCTTTGCGGCCGAGGGGCGGCCGCCCGCCAGGGTGTGGCCGTTGGAGTAGGCGGCGATGGGGAGCATGGCCTGGGTGACGGTGTCGGCGATCGAGGACTGGATGCGCTGGTCGGGTTTGTTCGGGTCGGCGCCGCGGTCGAGGAGGACGCGGCCGTCGCCGGTCACCACCTTCTGGACGAAATAGGGGGCGCGGTAGGTGCCGGAGGCGGCGAGGGTGGCGTAGGCCGAGGCCATGTCGATGGGGCGCACCGAGTAGGCGCCCAGCACGATGGCGGGCAGCGGTGGGCCGCCGCCGTCCTCGGTGAGTGTCTTGCCGGGCATGCCCGGGATCTGGTCGGGGATACCGGCCTGATGTGCCGCGTTCGCAATGGCTTTCGGGCCCTCGAACAGGGATTGGGCCAGCCGGTAGAAGCTGGTGTTGAGAGAGCGCTTGAACGCTTCGCCGAGCGAGCAGATGCCGCAGGACTCGCCGTCCACATTCTGGATCTTCTCCCCATTGACGGTCAGGGGTGCGCTGTCGAGCCGGTACGACAGGGAAATGCCCTGCTCGAGTGCGGCCAGCACGGCGAAAGTCTTGAAGGCCGAACCGGTTTGCAGCGGGGCCTGCGCGAAATCGAAGCCGGTGCCGTCGGGTCCGCCGTAGTAAGCGCGTACCGCCCCCGAGCGCGGGTCGATCGACACCACTGCGGTGCGCAGTTCGCCCGGCTGCCCGCCCAGTACCTTGCCGACCGCGTTCAGGGTGGCCTGCTGTGCTTTCGCATCGATGGTCGTGATGATCTGCAGCGCACCGGTATTCAGCTCGCTTTCGCTGATGCCGGAGGCGCGCAGTTCACGCAGGACCTGCGCGCGGATCAGCCCCTCGGGGCCGCGCGGGGTGCTGTCGTCCACCTGGGCGACCGGGACGATGGCCGGAAACTGGGTGGCGGCACGGTCATTGCGGTTCAGAACCCCCATCTCGACCATGCCGTCGAGGACGTATCCCCAGCGGGCGCGCAGCTGGTCGAGGTGGGTCTCCGGATCCAGCAGCGAGGGGGTGCGGATCACCGAGGCCAGGACCGCGCCCTCGGCCAGGGTCAGTTCGGGCGCGGGTTTGCCGAAGTACGCCTTGGCCGCGGCCGCGATGCCGTAGGCGCCGCGACCGTAGTAGATGGTGTTGAGGTAGGCCGCGAGGATGTCGTCCTTGCTCCATTCGCGGGCCATCTTCGCGGAGATGATGAGTTCGCGCATCTTGCGGCTCAGCGTGCGTTCCGAAGTCAGGAAGGCGTTCTTCACATACTGCTGGGTAATGGTGGAGCCGCCGCCCGCGTCGTCGCGGCCGAGCAGGTTGTCGCGGGCCGCGCGCAGGAACG
This sequence comes from Nocardia sp. NPDC059154, assembly GCF_042755705.1. Lineage (NCBI taxonomy): Bacteria > Bacillati > Actinomycetota > Actinomycetes > Mycobacteriales > Nocardiaceae > Nocardia > Nocardia sp. NPDC059154. The sequence goes on along the minus strand of NZ_JBHZCS010000049.1, from coordinate 27,880 downwards.
CGGCGGTGGAGAAGCCCGGATTGCGGTAGAAGTTGCGGTCCTCGGCCGACAGCACGGCCCGGCGCACCTGCAGGGGTACGTCGGTCAGCGGCACCGGCACCCGATTGCCTTTCGGCGGAACGACCTTCGCGATCACCGTGGTGCCGTCGGAGCCGAGGATGGTGGCGATCTGGTTGGTCTGCACCGTATCCGGGTCCGGGATCTCGGCGCTCCAGTAGGCGATGCCCACCAGGGTGGTCGGCATGATCACCAGGACCAGGAACAGTGCCAGCAGCAGTCGCCGGATGCGCTGCCCGCGGGTGCGGGGCGGTTTCGGCGCGGGTTCGGGCTGGTCGGGATCCCGGGGCGGCTTCGGGCGGCGCCGGGGCCGGCTGTGCGGGTGGGGACGCTGCCGATGCGCGGCCGCTGTGGCCAGCTCGTTCCACCCGGCGGTGCTCGATGACGCCCCGGCGGTGCCGGCCGATGACGCGGATCTTCCACGCCGCCTGCTGCGGGACGAGCTCACGAGCATCTCCTTCCGGAGCGTCGACAAAGCTTTCGAGACGGCCGCGACCACCCCGCGCGGCGGGACCAATGCTAATCGACGCGCCCGGACGAAGCGGGTAAGTGATTCGGGGACAACGGCCCCGAACCACCTACCCGAACACTCAGCTCTTGACGCCGCCGGCGGTGAGTCCGGAGATGATGCGGCGCTGGAACAGCAGCACCATGATGACCAGCGGGATGGTGACGATGGTGCCCGCGGCCATGATCGCGGTGTACGGCGGCACCAGCGGATCGTTGCCGGAGAAGCGGGCGATCGCCTTGGTCACGGGTTCGGTCTTGTCGCTGGAGAGCAGGGAGGCCAGCAGGTACTCGTTGACCGCGGCGATGAACGCCAGGATCGCGGTGGTGAACACCGCCGGCGCGGCCAGCGGCAGCATGATCAGCCGGAACGCCTGGAAGCGGGACGCGCCGTCGATGCGGGCGGCCTCCTCCAATTCCCATGGCAGTTCCGCGAAGAACGAGGCCAGGATGTACACCGTCATGGGCAGCACGAACGAGATGTTCGGGATGATCATGGCCTGGTACTGACCGATCCAGCCGATATTGGTGAACAGCTGGAACAGCGGCGTCACCAGCACGACGGCCGGGAACATGGAGGCCGAGAGGACCAGCCCGGACACCAGGTACTTGCCCTTGAAGGTCAGCCGCGCCAGCGCGTAGGCCGCCATCACGCCGAGGATCAGCGCGGCCGCCGTGGTGGCGCTGCCGATGATCACACTGTTGACCAGGGCCCGGCCGAAGTTGTTGCCGCGGCTGGTGTCGAAGGCGTTGCGGAAGTTCTCGAGGGTGACGTGGGTGGGCCACGGGGTGTTGTCGAAGGTGTAGGCCGGATCGCGCAGGGCGGTGACGACCATCCAGTAGAAGGGGCCGAGCCCCCACACCAGCACGATCAGCGCGCCCACGTACACGCGCCCGGAGGCCAGGCGTTTGGTCCACGAAACCGATTGCCGGATCGGCTTTTTCGGCTCGGCCGCGACATCCTTCGTGAGTTCGATGCTCATCAGTGCGCCTCCCGCTGCTCTTCCTGGGTGCGAACGGCGTTCGCCCCCATCACCTTCACCAGGAAGAACGCGACGGTGAAGATGAGCAGGAAGGTGATGACCGACAGCGCGGAGGCGCTGTTGGGCAGCGATTTCGATTCCGTCACCAGCATCGAGACGGTGCGGGTGGCGGCCAGGTTCCGCGTCATGATGGCGGGCAGGTCGTACAGGCGCAGCGCGTCCATGGTGCGGAACAGGACCGCCACCAGCAGAGCGGGTTTCAGCAGCGGCAGCGTGATGTTGACGAAGCGCTGCCAGGCGGACGCGCCGTCGACCCGGGCGGCCTCGTAGACGTCCTCCGGGATCACCTGCAGGCCGGCCAGAATCAGCAGCGCCATGAACGGGGTGGTCTTCCACACGTCGGCGATGATCACCGCGAAGCGGGCGGGCCAGGCGTCGGCGGTCCACAGGATGTGGGTGCCGAGCACCCGGTTCACCACGCCGTTGTACTGGAACATGAACTCCCACAACCGCGCTGTGACCGCGGTCGGGATGGCCCAGGGGATCAGCACGGCGGCGCGCAGCAGCGCGCGGCCCTTGAAGGTCTTGCCCATGATGACCGCCATGCCCAGGCCGATGGTGGTCTCGAGCGCCACCGTGACCACGGTGAACAGCAGCGTGACCCCGACGGCGGCCCAGAACTGGGAGCCGGTGTTGCCGGGCGGGCAGGACACGGTCTCGCCGAGCGAGTTGGTGCACTGCTGCAGCAGCCAGTGGCTGTAGTTGCCGAATCCGGCGCTGCCGCCTTCGACGAACATGCCGGTGGACTTGTCCAGGCCCGCGTCCTTCTGGAAGGACATCCACACTGCCCGGCCCACCGGATACCCGATGACAACCGTCAGTGCGAGCAGCACCGGGGTGACGAACAGCCACGCCCGAGCCGAAACCCCGAGGGCGGCCCCGCGGCGTTTCGGTCGTGGCTGTCCGTTTCGCATTGTTTGTTCCGTCAGGTCGGGTGGCGGCGCGACATCGGTCGCTCCCGAAGGACGTGACACCTTTTCTTCTCTCCTACGGGGCTACGCGATGGATCGTGGTGCGCGCATCGGGTGCGAGCGCGGCTCAGGATCCGGCGGTTTCGATGCCCTTCTGCATGGCATCGATCGCGGCGTCGACAGATTCCGTTCCGGTGATCGCAGCATAGGCGTTGTCCTGGATGGCCTTCGACACCGCCGGGTAGAAGGGGGTCACCGGCCGCGGCACCGCGGAGGCGATGGAGTCCTTCAACGCGGACAGGTACGGCATCTTGGCGATCAGGGCCGGATCGTCGTACACGGAGGCCCGCACTGGCGGCAGCGCGCCGGCGGCCACGATGTGCTGGGCGTCCTCGCTGATCAGGAAGCGCAGGAAGTCCAGCGCGGTGGCCTTGTTCTTGGAGAAGGCGCTGATGGCGGCGTTGTAGCCACCGAGGGTGGACGCGCCGATGCCGTCCTTGCCGGGCAGCGGGGCGACCCCGAACTTGTCCTTGACCGCGGAGGCGTCGGAGCCCGCCTCACCGAAGGAGGACGGCCAGCCGCGCATGAACATGACCTTGCCGGTGACGAAGGCGTTCTGCGACTCCGGCTCCTTGAAGGTGATGACTTCCTTCGGCATGTCGCCGTTCTTGTAGGCGTCGACCAGGGTCTGCAGGCCCTGCTTGGCCTGCGGGCTGTTCACGGTCGGGGTCTTGCCGTCGGAGCCGACGAAGCTGCCGCCGAAGGCGTTGATGACCTCGGCGGTGTTCACGGTCAGACCCTCGTACTGCGCGAACTGTCCTGCGTAGCAGCCGATTCCGGCGTCCTTGGCCTTCGGGCAGTCGGCCAGCAGCTCGGTCCAGGTCTTGGGCGGCTCGGGCACCAGGTCCTTGCGGTAGAACAGCAGGCCGCCGTTGGTGTTGCGCGGGGCCGCATACAGCGTGCCGTTGTAGGTGGCCGAGGCCACCGGCGGCGACAGCAGCGTGGAGGTGTCGATGGAGAAGGAGTCCTTCAGCGGCTGGATCCAGCCCTTGGCGGCGAACTCCGCGGTCCACGGCACGTCGAGTGCCACCACGTCGTAGTCGGATTCCTTGGCGCGCAGGTGCTGCACCAGGTCGTCGTACTGCTGGGAGGCGTCGTTGGACTGCTCCTTGAAGGTCACCTTCTCGTCCGGGTGCGCGGCGTTCCAGCGCTCGATGAGCTGCTTGACGGCGCCGGTCTCGGTGGTGTCCTTGCCCTCGACATAGGTGATCGGCCCACGGCCGGTGAGGTTTTCGGCGGTGGAGTTGCTGCCGCTGTTGCTGCTGGAGCAACCGCTGGCGAATGTCGCCGTCAGCAATGCCGCCGAGGTCACGGCCAGCACGGCACGCGGAACCAGCGTCGATCGTAGGGACGACACCTTCTTCAAAGCCATCGCGGATACTCCAGGGTTGATGAGTGACCAGTGGCACACTCAGCCGGGGGTGCACAAGGCAAGATACATGGTGACGCTATCGTCCGCCGGGGCTACCTTGTTGATCATCCCAGAGGTTCGCGGCCGTCTCGATTCTGGACTGCGGCTGGAATAGACCTCCGCCTTGGAGCGGGGGAGCGAAGCGGAGGAGCGGAGGAGGGAAGAATCGAGACCTCGGGGCCGCGAACCCGCCCGGAGCGAAGCGGAGGGCCATTGGATACAGACAAGAAGCTCACCCGGATCGGGGGACTGCTGCGGCAGGCCGAATCGACCGACAACGAGCACGAGGCTGAGGCCTTCCTGGCCGCCGCGCAGCGGCTCGCGACCAGCTCGTCGGTGGATCTGGCGGTGGCGCGGGCACATATCGCGAATCGGGAGCGGCGGCCCACGCCGGCGCAGCGGGTGATTCCGATCGGCGCGGCCGGAAAGCGCGGGCTGCGAACCTATGTGCAGTTGTTCGTGGCCATCGCCGCGGCCAATGACGTGCGCTGCGATGTGGCCCGATCGTCGACGACGGTGTACGCCTACGGATTCGACACCGATATCGACACCTGCGAGGCGCTCTACACCAGCCTGCTGATCCAGATGGTGCGTGCCTCCGACCAGTACATCAAGTCCGGCGCCTACCGTTCGGCCACCACCGAGAAGGTCGTGATCGAGCGCCGCTACGGCCGCACCTTCCACCGGCCGGTGGAGGTGCCGGTGGCCGCGGTGACCGCGCGCCTGAACTTCCAGATGGCCTTCGCCGCCCGCATCGGCCGCCGCCTGGCCGAGGTCAAGGCGGATGTGGAGACCGAGGCGGTGCGGGCCGACGCCGCCGAATCCGTGCCCACCGGAACGGCGCTCGCCCTGCGCGACAAGGAGCTCGCGCTCACCGACTTCTACACCCGGACCTCCGAGGCGCGCGGTACCTGGCGCGGCCCGCAGGCCTCGGCCGGGTACTCGGCGGCCGCGCGGCGGGCCGGTGACCGGGCGGGCAAGGCCGCGCGGCTGGGTGATTCGCCGGAGCTGGGCGGCGTGCGGGGACAGCTGCCCCGCGGCGCGGGCGAATAGCGAACGCGCGCATGGCCGTCCGCGATGCGCAGCGGTCCCGGGTGTACGACGCCGAGGGGCTGGTGCGCGGAATGTTCGATCGCGCCGACGAATTCGGCGCACGAACCGTCGAAGTGCACGGGTCCCATCTCACGCTGCCGATCGAGCGGCGGTTCGCGTCGGTGGAATCGGTACAGGCGTACGTGGATCGGGTACTCGCGCTGAACTGGGTGCGCGCCCGGTGGGACGCGGCGGCGCGGCCGGTCACGGTGCGAGCGCGCGCCGGGGCGCAGGCGGCGCACTACGAGACGGCCGGTTCGGTGCTCGCGGTGCCGCTGCACGCCCATGGAACCGCCTGGGCCCTGCGCGAATTGGTGATCCTGCACGAACTCGCCCACCACCTCGAGCCGGAGCACACCGGGGTCGCGCCGCACGGGCCCGAATTCTGCGGTCGCTACCTCGAACTGACGGACGGCGTCATCGGGCCGGAGGCCGCGCTGCTGCTGCGCACCACCATGTATTCGTGCGGCGTGCGAATTGCCTGATCAGGGCAGAAGTTTCCGGACCCGGGCCAGGCGCTGCCGCCACCAGTCGGTCCGTTCCGGGTCGGGGTGCCGGTAGCGCTCGAGCAGGTCCGGATCGGGTGCCGGCCCGGTGCGCGGGACGGGCAGGTAGCCGTTCACCGGGCGCAGCGGCTCGGTCACCACATCGCCGGTGAGCAGGGACAGGGTGTCGAGGCCGCAGGCGAAGTCGAGGTGGGGGAGAGCGCCGGCGAGGGCGACCTGGGCGGCCAGGCCCACACTGGTTTCCAGGGCCGAGGACACCAGGCAGGGGAGTCCGGCGGCCGCGGCGACCTCCAGCGCGCGCCGGACCCCGCCCAGCGGAGTGCATTTCAGGACGGCGACGTCGGCCGCACCCGCCACCGCCACCCGCAGCGGGTCCTCGGCGCGGCGGATGGATTCGTCGGCGGCGATGCGCACGTCCACCCGCCTGCGGACGGCGGCCAGCTCCTCGACGGTCCGGCAGGGCTGCTCGACGTATTCCAAACCGCCTGCGGCGCGGTCGATCAGCCGGATCCGGTCGACCGCGGTGTCCACATCCCAGACCGCATTGGCGTCGACGCGCACCGCGCCGTCCGGCCCGAGCGCCTCGCGGACCGCCGCCACCCGTTCCAGATCCTCGGCCAGGGAATCCGGATGGTCGGCGACCTTCACTTTGGCTGTGCGGCAGCCCGATCCGGTTACGATCTCCCGCGCCCGCTCCGGGCCGACCGCGGGCACGATGCAGTTCACCGGAATCCGATCCCGGACCGGATCCGGCCATCCGGCCGCGGCCTGCTCGACCGCGGTGGCCAGCCAGGCCGCCGCCTCGCGGTCGTCGTACTCGGGGAAGGCGCAGAACTCACCCCAGCCGGCGGGACCGGGAATCAGCATGCCCTCGCGAACGGTGATCCCGCGGAACCGGGTTCGCATGGGAATCGCGTAGACCACCGCCGACTCGAAATCCACCGCATCGCCGCTGTCGCTCATCCACCGCACCCTACTCACCGCCTCGTTCCGGTAAGAGGTGGCGGCGCGGCCCGGGCCCGGCGACAATGCCGAATGAAGCCGATCCCGGCTCCATAGACCTGCGCCTTGGGGGAGACCGCAAACATGAACCCGCCCAACGAGCCCCGCCGTCCGGGCCGCGACGATCATTCTCCGTCCGATCCCGGCTTCTCCCCGGCTCCGCCGCGTGCGCCGGGTCAGCCACACGCGCCCGCGCCGCCGGGGGGACCACGGAATCCCGCGGGTCCGGGATCGCCGCAGCGACCCGGACGTTCGCAGCCACCCGCGCCGGGCTCGCGGTCCGGGGAACCGATCGATGCGGCGGGACCGACCCTGCCCGGTGGGAGCCGCCAGGGTCCGCCCCCACCGCCCGCGCCACCGCAGCCGCCCGCCGGTGCGCCGCGGCCCGGCGCGATGGACCCGGCCGGGCCAACCGTGCCCAAGGCCGGGCGGCAGAGCCCACCACCGCCGGTACCGCCCCAGGCTCACGGGAATGCCGGTGCCCCGCCGCGGCCGGGCGGACCGGTCGGTTCGCCGCAGGATCCGCGCCCGCACTCGGTGTCGGGCGGCGCACCACGATCGCCCGCCGGTCCCGGTCATCCGGGGCAGGCGCCCGTGAGCTCCCTTGGGCCGCAGCAGCATTCCCCCCGCCCGCCGAGCGGGAACTACTCGCCGCCCGGCGGAGTGGTCCCGCCGCCCATGGGCACCGAGGCGCTGCCGGAGCCGTGGGCTTCGGGTCCGCAGTACGTGGTCGGCGGCGGTTCCGCGCAGGCGCCCGGCGAGGCCGATCGGACCATGCCCGCCACACTGCCCCCGGCGGAGGCGGCCGCGGCGGCACCGCCGAGTGCCGCGCCGGATCGTAAGCCGCTGCACCGCAAGGATATTCTGATCTCGGCGGTGCTGTATCTGGCGGGGGTCGCCATGGCCTTCGGCTGGGCCTACGACCTGTTCGCGAAGCTGTTCGACCTGATCCACAATCGCTGCACCGCGAAGAAGGACTTCTCGGTGCAGTGCGTGGTGATCCGCCCACCCGCATCGGCGCTGTGGGGCCTGCTGATCGGCGGTGGGGGCATGTTCCTGGCCCTGGTCGGCGCGCTGGTGCTGGCCTCGGTGGCAGCCATGACGGGCCGCCGGGGCTGGATCTGGACCGCGATGGCGCTGCCCGTGATTCTCGTCGCGGGCGGGGCGGGGCACATCCTGGTGGCCACCGCCGTCAACTGACCTCCAGCGCTGCTGCCCAGCACCCGGCATCCTGGAAGGGTGGCCGGGTAGCGGCGACCGCCGATCACGGCCGCGGATTGCCAGGCCGCCCGGACCGGGTCAGAGGCGCTCGTAGATGGTGGCGTTGGCGAGACCGCCTGCCTCACACATGGTTTGCAGGCCGTAGCGGGCGCCGCGCTCGTGCATGGCGTGCACGAGCGTGGTGGCCAGCCGCGCGCCGGAGGCGCCCAGGGGGTGGCCCAGGGCGATGGCGCCGCCGTTCACATTGACCTTCGACAGGTCGGCCCCGGTCTCCTGCGCCCAGGCCAGGACCACCGAGGAAAAGGCCTCGTTCACCTCGAACAGGTCGATGTCGGAGAGTTCGAGTCCGGAGCGCTGCAGGACCTTCCGGGTCGCGGGGATGACCGCGGTGAGCATGAGCAGCGGGTCGTCGCCGGCGACGGAGAAGCTGTGCAGCCGGGCCAGCGGGCGCAGTCCGAGCTGGGCGGCGCGTTCACTGGTCATGATGAGGGTGGCGGCGCTGCCGTCGTTGATCTGGCTGGCGTTGGCGGCGGTGATGTTCCAGCCGATCTGCGGGAAACGGGCCGCCATCTCCTCGCTGTAGAAGGCGGGTCGCAGCCCGGCCAGCGCCTCCAGCGTGCTGCCGACGCGGATGCCCTCGTCGTGCGAGAGCCCGGCGTAGGGGGCGAGCTGGGCCTCGAACGAGCCGTTCTTGGTTGCGGCGGCGGCCTTCTCGTGGCTGGCGAGGGCGAACTCGTCGAGCTGGGTGCGGCTCAGGCCCCACTTGGCGGCGATGAGTTCGGCGCTGATGCCCTGCGGTACCAGGCCCTCCGGGTAGCGTTCGGCGAAGCCGGCACCCGCGATGTCCTCGGCCCCGATCAGGTTGGCGCCCATGGGAACCCGGCTCATGGACTCCACGCCCGCGGCGACCACGATGTCGTAGGCCCCCGCGATGACGCCCTGGGCGGCGAAGTGGATGGCCTGCTGGCTGCTGCCGCACTGCCGGTCCACGGTGGTGGCCGGGACCGATTCGGGATAGCCGGCGGCCAGGGCCGCGCGACGAGTGAGGTTGGAGCCCTGCTCGCCGACCTGGGTGACCACGCCGCCGATCACGTCGTCGATCAGGGCCGGATCGATCTCGGTGCGCCGCACCACCTCCCGCAGGCTGTGGGCGAGCAGATCGGCGGGGTGCACACCGTGCAGGGCGCCGGTGGCCTTGCCCTTGCCGATGGGGGTGCGGACCGCTTCGACGATGACTGCGTCTCTCATGACGTTCCTTCCAGGCGCGCCGCCCCGGATTCGAGTCCGACAACGGCGTCTGACTTGATCGCTCTAAAGTCAGAGTAGGAGCTGACCATAGTGAAGGCAAGTCAGCGTTGTATGATGTGTGTCATGTCGGCAGTACTGGAGGGAAAACTCAGCGATCTGGGCTCGTGGAAGCCCGAGGCCTGTTCGATCGCGAAGGCGATGGACATCGTCGGGACGCGCTCGGCGATCCTCATCCTGCGCGAGTCGTACTACGGCACGACGCGGTTCGACGGCTTCGCGGCGCGGATCGGCATCACCGACGCGGCGGCTTCCAGCGCGCTGCGCAAACTGGTCGATGCGGGACTGCTGGAGAAGCGGCCCTACCAGGAAGAGGGCAAGCGCACCCGCAACGAATACGTGCTCACCCCGATGGGTCTGGATCTGCTGCCCGCGGTCGTGGCGCTGTGGCAGTGGGGTGACAAGTACCTGCAGAACGGCACCGCGCCACTGGAGCGGCTCGAGGATGCCACGGGCGAACCCGTGCGCGCGGAACTGCGCAGCGCGTCGGGAAACGAAGTCCCCCTGGAGAATCTGCGCATCCGGGTGAACGACGAATGGCGGCGGAAGCAGACGCGGAGCCCCCGCGCCCGTCAATAAGGGGGCCCGGGGGCTCGGCCCCCGGAACCCCTTGGAACTGACCGAAGGTCAGTTCAGGCGGCGTCCGTCCTCGGGGTGGAAGAAGTACGTGTGGTCCGAGTCCGCGACCAGCGCGAGCTTGGTGCCCTTCGCGGGCGGGTTGCGCCAATCCGCGCGCGCCACAATGGTTTCCCCGTCACCGAGGGTGCGGCCGTAGATGTAGGCGTCGGAGCCCAGCTCCTCGACCACATCCACCTCCATGGCGATCCCGGCCCCGTCGCCGACCGAGTCGAGGTGCTCGGGCCGGATGCCGACCACCACCCGCTCGCCGGTGGCCGCCGCCACCGACCGCGGCAACGGCAGCGGGCAGCCGCCCAGCGTGACCGAGCCATTGCCGACCTGCAGCGTGAACAGGTTCATGGCGGGCGAGCCCATGAAGCCCGCGACGAACAGGTTGGCCGGGTCGCGGTACAGGTCGCGCGGGGAGGCGCACTGCTGCAGCAGCCCGTCCTTGAGCACCGCCACCCGGTCGCCCATGGTCATGGCCTCGACCTGATCATGGGTGACATAGACGGTGGTGGTGCCGAGCCGGCGCTGCAGCTGGGCGATCTGGGTGCGGGTCTGCACGCGCAGCTTGGCGTCCAGGTTGGACAGCGGCTCGTCCATGAGGAAGACCTGTGGCTGGCGCACGATGGCACGGCCCATGGCCACGCGCTGGCGCTGACCGCCGGACAGGGCCTTGGGCTTGCGGTCCAGGTAGGGCTCCAGGTCGAGCAGCTTGGCGGCCTCGAGCACGCGCTGCTGCCGCTCCTCCTTGGCGACCTTGGCCATCTTCAGCGCGAAGCCCATGTTCTCGGCCACGCTCATGTGCGGGTAGAGCGCGTAGTTCTGGAACACCATGGCGATATCGCGTTCCTTGGGCTCGGCGTGCGTGACGTCCTTGTCCCCGATCAGGATTCGGCCGTCGCTCACCTCCTCGAGCCCCGCGAGCATGCGCAGCGAGGTGGATTTGCCGCAGCCGGAAGGGCCGACGAGAACCAGGAATTCGCCGTCGGCGATCTCCAGGTTCAAGGCATCGACGGCGGGGTTGGCCGAGCCCGGGTAGAGCCGGGTGGCCTGGTCGAAAGTCACCGTTGCCACGGTTTCACACTTCCCTTCACCGGCAGGAACGTGCCGGACGATCCGTAGTAGAGGGTCGGCCCAGAGCGTAGCCGAGGGGCAGAATGGGGCGCAGTGATCACCGACGGAGGAGCACCTCATGAGCCGACCGGTTCGTATCGGAGTTCAGTTGCAGCCGCAGCACGCGCCCAACTATGGATTGATCCGGGACGCGGTGCGGCGGTGTGAGGACATCGGCGTCGACATCGTCTTCAACTGGGACCACTTCTATCCGCTGTACGGGGACCCGGAGGGCGCGCACTTCGAGTGCTGGACCATGCTGGGCGCCATCGCCGAGCAGACCGAGCGGGTGGAGCTCGGCGCGCTGGTCACCGGCGGCGGTTACCGGAATCCGGATCTGCTGGCCGATATGGCCCGCACCGTGGACCACATCAGCAACGGGCGCCTCATTCTCGGTATCGGCGCGGGCTGGTTCCAGAAGGACTACGACCAGTACGGCTACGAATTCGGCACGGCCGGAAGTCGGCTGGCGCTGCTGAAGGATTCCATGGCCCGCCTCACCGACCGGCTGGCCAAGCTGAACCCGCAGCCGGTGCGCGACATCCCCATCCTGATCGGTGGCGGCGGCGAGAAGAAGACGCTGCGGCTGGTCGCCCAGTACGGCGATATCTGGCACAGCTTCTCCGACATCGGCGAGCTGCAGCGCAAGATCGGCATCCTGGGCGAGCACTGCGCCGAGGTCGGCACCGACCCCACCGCCATCGAGAAGTCCGTGGCCTGGCCGGGCCTGGATCAGGTGGAGGGCTACGCGGACGCGGGCGTGACACTGTTCACCGTGAGCTCGGGCGGGCCGGACTACGACATGAGCCGGATCCAGGAGGCCGTGGCCTGGCGGGACGGCTTCAATCAGCGGTAGGGACGCGCCTGAACTGTGATTTCCGCCGAATCAGGCCGAGGCTAACTCTGGCCTGGCAGACCACCCCCACTAGGGTGGTCTGCCATGGTTTCCTTGCGGCAGCGCCCAGATCGTCCCCCGCGCTTGCCGGCATTGGCAGGAGTTGTGCTGGTCGGTCTGCTCGGCATCGCGACGCTCGCGGGCAGTGCCGGTGCCGATGATCGCGATCTGTGTTCGCCGCCCGGCCAGGCCGCGGCCAGCGCCGCACCGACCAATCTGGCCTCCGGGCAGCAGAACGCGGGCGCGGACCGGTTCACCACCGCCACCACCGAGCCGCCGGCCAAGATCGATATCAGCAAGCTGGGCCTGCTGACGCCCGGCAAGCTCAGCGTCGGCACCCTCTCCGACGCGCCGCCGAGCATCTGCGTCAACTCCAAGGGCGTGTTCACCGGCTTCGACAACGAGCTGCTGAAGGCCATCGGCGCGAAGCTCGGCCTGCAGGTGGAGTTCACCGGCACCGAGTTCGCCGGCCTGCTGGCCCAGGTCGCCAACGGCCGCTTCGACATCGGCTCCTCCAGCATCACCACCACCGACGCGCGGCGGCAGCTGGTCGACTTCACCAATGGCTACGACTTCGGCTACTTCTCGCTGGTGGTGCCGAACGGCAGTGCCATCAAGGGTTTCGCGGGTCTGCACCGGGGCAATCGGGTCGGCGTCGTGCAGGGCACCGTGCAGGACGAGTACGTCGTCAACGAACTGCACCTGGACCCGGTGAAGTTCCCCGACTACAACACCGCCTACGCGAATCTGAAGACCGGCCAGATCGATGCCTGGGTCGCGCCGTCGCAGCAGGCCATCGGCGCCATCAAGCCGGGTGATCCGACCTCGATCGTGCAGAACACCTTCAGCGTCAACAACTTCACCGCCTGGGCGGTGCGCAAGGGCAATCAGCCGCTCACCGACGCGCTCGATGCCGGGCTGGACGCGGTGATCGCCGACGGCACCTACGCCAAGCTGTACGAGGACTGGGTGCCGCGGGAGCTGCCGCCGGGCTGGAAGCCGGGCTCCAAAGCCGTTGCGGCGCCACAGCTGCCGGACTTCGCCAAGATCGCGGCCGAGAACGTGGGCAACCGGCCCGACAACAGCGCGGTGCAACCGAAATCCACGCTGCAGCAGCTGAAGGACACCTTCTTCGACTGGTCGCTGTACCGCAAGGCCTTCCCGGACCTGATCAAGACCGGTCTGCCCAATACCTTGATCCTGGCGCTGGTCTCGGGCCTGCTGGGCAGCGTGCTCGGCATGCTGCTCGCGGTGGCGGGCATCTCCCGCACCCGCTGGTTGCGCTGGCCCGCACGGGTTTACACCGACATCTTCCGCGGCCTGCCCGCCGTGGTGATCATCCTGATCATCGGCCTGGGCGTGGGACCGGTGGTCAAGAACGTCACCGGCAACAATCCCTACTGGCTGGGCGCGATCGCGCTGGCGCTGCTGGCCGCCGCCTACATCGGTGAGATCTTCCGCTCCGGCATCCAGTCGGTGGAAGCCGGACAGCTGGAGGCCGCCCGCGCCATCGGTTTCGGCTACCGGCAGGCCATGACGCTGGTGGTGATCCCGCAGGGCGTGCGCCGGGTGCTGCCCGCGCTGATGAACCAGTTCATCGCGCTGATCAAGGATTCCTCGCTCATCTACTTCCTGGGCCTGCTGGCCACCCAGCGCGAACTGTTCGCGGTGGGCCGGGATCTCAACGCGCAGACCGGGAATCTGTCGCCGCTGGTGGCGGCGGGCCTGATGTACCTGCTGCTGACGGTGCCGCTCACCCACCTCGTCAACTACATCGACAAGCGCATGCGCGAGGGCCGTCCCCAGGGCGGGCACGATCCCGCGGACCCGGTCGAACAGGCCGTCATCACGGAAGGGCGTGGAGCATGAGTGCCTCCCTCACCGGCACCGGCCTGCGATTGACGCTGGGCCGCAACGAGATTCTGCGCGGCGTGGACGTGCACGTGGATGCCGGCAAGACCACCACGGTGATCGGGCCGTCCGGCTCCGGCAAATCCACGCTGCTGCGGGTGCTCAACCGCCTGCACGAACCCGATTCCGGCGACATCCTGCTCGGCGGTAAGTCGGTGCTGGGCGAGAACCCGGACCGGCTGCGGCAGCGGATCGGCATGGTGTTCCAGCACTTCAACCTGTTCCCGCACATGACGGTCGCGGACAATATCGCGCTCGGCCCGCGCAAACTGCACGGCCTGTCCAAGGAGCAGGCGCGCACGCTGGCGGTCCAGCAGCTGGAGGCGGTCGGCCTGGCCGGCAAGGCGGATGTGCGCCCGGCCAACCTGTCCGGCGGTCAGCAGCAGCGGGTGGCCATCGCGCGGGCGCTGGCCATGAAGCCGGACATCATGTTCTTCGACGAGGCCACCTCGGCCCTGGATCCCGAACTGGTCAAGGGCGTGCTCGCGCTCATGTCCGAGCTCGCCGGGGGCGGGATGTCCATGATCGTGGTGACCCACGAGATGAGCTTCGCCCGTTCGGTTTCCGACCAGGTGGTGTTCATGGATCACGGCCAGGTGGTCGAAACCGGCAAGCCCGAGGCGCTTTTCGAGAACGCCGAAACCCCGCGGCTGCGCCAGTTCCTGTCGCAGGTGCTGTGAACGACGCCAGGGGCGGGGATCACCGCGCCTGCGGGTGCGGCTAACTGCTGCCGCTGAAGGGCATGTTCGCGAAGCGCGCGAAATCACCCTGGGCGCCGCTGTAGACATTGAGGTCCACGGCTCCGCCGATGCCGGGGATATTGCCCGAGCTGGTGGTCTGCCAGAACGTCCACGCCGGCCAGCCGCCCGGCACCTCGGGCTTGTCATTGCCCCGGTAGTCGGCGATCCACAGTGGGTAGTTGGTGAACTGATTGGTGTCGGCCATGGCCGTCTGCCAGAAGCGGGGATAGGTGTAGATGATCGGCATACGGCCGGTCAGGGCCCGGACCGTGTTGAGATAGCGGTGGGTCCAGTCGATGAGCGCGGCGGGCGGCAGCCCGCCGGAGTCTTCGAGGTCCAGCACCGGCGGTAGGTCGAGCATCCCGTTCTGGCCGAGCACCATCGTCGAGTAGAAGGCGGCCTGGGGCTCCGGCGGCAGGTTCGGGCGCGCGAAATGGTAAGTGCCGCGCGCGACTCCGGCCACCCGCATGGCCAGGCTGTCCTGCACGAAGAACGGGTTCACGTAGCTGAGGCCCTCGGTGGCCTTGAGCATGGAGAACTCGTATCCGGCTCCGCGCACCGCGAACCAGTTGATGCCCCCGCCTCCCGGGTGTTGCCAGGAGGCCACATCTGGGCCGTCGATATCGGCGGCGGCCACCCCAACCGGGGTTGCCATGAGGATGCTTGTAGCTGCGACTGTTAGCGCTTTCATCAGGCTGCGTCCGGTCATGCCCCGAAAGGCTAGGCCGATCGCCCGCTATGGCCGGGAAGGCAGGGCGGTGATGTTTGCCAATCGTTAACTCGAATCAGCCCAGCCAGTCCAGCACCGACGCGGCGGTCCAGGACTGCTGCATGCTGCCCAGCGGCTCGCCGGTGAAGGGCTCGTAGTACTCCGCGAAACTGCCGTCGCTGGCCTGCCGCAGCCCCTCGGCGCGCAGCATGAACGAGCGTTCCGCCCAGCCGCGACGGGCGAAGACCCAGGAGAACAGCCAGCTGATCACCGGCCACACCGGCCCGCGCCAGTACTCGCGTGGGCGAAAGTCCCTGGACACCGGGGAGGTCGAGGGCGGCAGCGCGTAGCGCAGATCCGGATGCCCGCACCAGCGCGGGCCCTCGAACAGGCGCAGCAGCCGTCGTTCGGCATCGCGCGGCAGCCCGCCACTGAGCAGCGGTGCGAAGAGGGCCAGGGTCTCGGTGTCGATCCACTGGTCCGCGCGCACATCGAAGTCGCGCGCCGCGCCGGTGCGGGCGTCGGTGGTGGCGACCACGCCCGCGCGGAAGTAGTCGGCCCACTCGTAGAGCTCGCGCACATCCGCGTGCGGCTGCTTGTAGTCCTCGCCGATATTGGCCAGCACATCGCAGGCCAGCGCGAAGATGGCGGTCACGAACACGTCCTCGACCGCGAAGCTCATGGTCGAGGCCAGCTGGTAGTCGTCGTAGCCGGCCCGGCGCATCTGCTCGACCAGCCACAGGTAGCGGTCGTACTCGCGGTCCGAGGGCCGCTGTGTGGGATCGCCCACCACCTGGGTGTCGGCGCGCTCGTAGGGCGGCAGGTCCGGACCGGGAATCACGTTCTCGTAGGCGCGATCCCAGCGCGGCGAATTGTCCATGCCGGATTCCCAGCCGTGGTACAGCGTGATCCGGCCGTGCTGCTTGGGGTCACGGGCGTAGGCCAGCCAGCGGTGCCAGCGCATCAGATCGGGCCAGCGCCGGTTCAGGAAGTCCTCGGCGACCGCGCGGGTGCTGCGGCCGTGCCGGCGGGAGTGATCCAGAATCCGTTGCACCGCAATGGCATGCACGGGCGGCTGGGTTATGCCCGAGGTGTCCGGGCCGTCGGGGGCGTCGGCGGCCAGGCGGCGGCATTCCCAGCGCGCGGGTCCGGGGAAGTAGCCGTCCACGCCATTGGCGAAGACGATGTGCGGGATCATCCCGTTGCGCCACTGCGCCGAGAGCAGGGTGTCGAGTTCGAGCGCGGCGCGCTCCACGCTGAGCGGGGCCAGGCCGACCGCCACGAAGGCCGCGTCCCAGCTCCACATGTGCGGATACAGCTTGGGCGCGGCGCTGGTCATGGTGCCCAGGTCATTGCCGCGCAGCAGGTAGGCGGCGCGGGCCGCGAGCTGGGTGGGCGTGAATCCCGGGTGTGTCATCGCCCTATTCTGCGCCCCCACCCGCAGGTATGCGCGATGGACGGGTGGGTCCTGATCGCCAGATTGCACTTCGTTCGCCTTCTCGTGGATCAGCTAGCGGTGGTGTGCCCGACCGGAGCATCGCAGGCCGAGGTAACGCGGTTACGGTCATCACATGGCGAATTCCGCGAAGTCCAGCACCGACCAGCCGACCGCGCTGATCACCGGAGCCAGCCGGGGGCTCGGCGCGGCCATTGCCCGCGAACTGGCGCCCACGCATCGGCTGCTGCTGGGCGCGCGCACGCCCCGGGCCCTGGAACCGATACTGCGTGAACTGCCCGGCAGCGCCGGATGGCCGGTGGATCTCACCGACTACGCCGCCGTAGCGCGCGCCGTAGCGGGCATCGAACGGCTGGATGTACTGGTGCACAATGCCGGAATCGCCGACCTGGGAACGATAGCCGATTCCTCGGTGGCGCAGTGGCGGAATACGTTGGAAGCCAACCTGATCGCGGTCGCGGAGTTGACCAGGGTGTTGCTGCCGGCGCTGCGCGCCGCCAACGGCCATGTGGTGCTGATCAATTCGGGAGCCGGGCTGCGGGCCAATCCGGGCTGGGGCGTGTACGCGGCCAGCAAGTTCGGGCTGCGCGCCTTCGGCGACGCACTGCGCCTGGAGGAGCCCGCGCTGCGGGTGACCTCGGTGCATCCCGGGCGCATCGACACCGACATGCAGCGCGAGATCATCGCGGGGGAGGACCGCGAGTACCGGCCGGGCGAATTCCTCAGGGCCGAAACGGTTGCCCGTGCCGTGCGGCAGGCCGTCGAGACCCCGCGTGACGCGCATCCCACCGAAATCGTGCTGCGCCCCATCCCACACTGAGAGCAGCCTTAAATTCCGTCCTGAATTTCGATCATTTCGCACAGAATTGGTGCTCAGTTCACGGCGCGTAGATATAACGGGTAGGCCCTGCGAGGGAGGCGAGGCAGAGAAATATATATCTTCGGAGTGAACGACAGAGATGGATAGACGACAGCTGCTCGTGATGCTCGCCGCGGGCACTGCGGCGGCGCTGACCGGCTGCTCTGTGGAGTCCGGCCCCTCCCACAAGGTGACGCCACGCATCAGCGGATCCGCCGGAACGCCGTCGACGGCACCGACTCCGAAGGTGCTCGCCGCGCCGCCGGCCGCGCAGAAATCCCGCATTCCCGCCGGGACGATTACCGGATTGCCCGGCACCGGCAACGATTTGGCACTCACCGTCGACGACGGCGCCGATCCGGCCGTGGTCGGCGCGTATATCAAATTCGCCAAGGACACCGGCGCGCGGTTCACCTTCTTCGTCACCGCGAATTACGACTCCTGGACCACGCACCGGGCCGAGCTGCGGCCGCTGGTGGACGCCGGGCAGATCCAGCTGGGCAATCACACCTGGGACCACCCGGATCTCACCAAACTGTCCGCCACCGAGGTGGCCACGCAGCTCACCCAGGCAAAGACGTTCCTGCGCAACACCTTCGGCGTGGACGGGACGCCGTATTTCCGTCCTCCCTACGGCCGCCACAATGCTACGGTCGACAAGGTGGCAGCGGATCTCGGATACACCGTCCCAACCATGTGGTACGGCTCGCTGTCCGACTCCGGTGTCATTACCGAGGACTACCTGATCGAGTGTGCGCGAAAGTATTTCAACGCGCAGGCCATTGTCATCGGACATGCCAATCATCCCGCCGTGACGCACTGCTACGACCGTCTGGCCGAGATCATCCGGGAGCGCAACCTGTCCATGGTGACGCTCAACGATGTGCTGGTCTCGCCGACGTAGCCGGTTTTCGCCGGGGAGCGGAAGTTTCAACCGTAGTGAATTGAATGAGGGTCGCAATGGACAGACGACGGCTGCTGACGATGCTGGCGGCGGGTACGGCCGCCACCCTGCTGGGCACGGGCGAATCGCGCGCCGACTTCCCCTTCGACACCGGATCCGGCAGCGGGATCATTCCCCAGCTGCCCGGGATACCGCAGGTGACACCGGATTTCGGACCCAAGACGCCGATCGGGCCGGGCACCATCACCGCGCTGCCCGGTGCCGGAAACCATATGGCGCTCACCATCGATGACGGCGCCAGTTCCGAAACCATCCGCGGCTTCATCGATTTCGCCCGGGACACCGGGGCTCGGCTGACCTTCTTCGTGACCGCCTACTATCCCGGCTGGCTCGACCATCGGGATGTGCTGCGCCCCCTGGTCGACTCGGGCCAGGTCCAGCTCGGCAACCACACCTGGGACCACCCGGACCTGACCAAGCTGTCCGGCGGCGCCATCGCCGACCAGCTCGAGCGGTGCAAGGACTTCCTCTGGAACCAGTACGGCACCGACGGCACGCCCTACTACCGCCCGCCCTACGGCCACCACAACGGCAGCGTCGACGCCGTGGCCGCCGACTGCGGCTACACCGTGCCGACCATGTGGTACGGCACCCTGAACGACACCAATCCGGTGATCAACGACGGCATGCTCCTCGATGCCGCGCGCCAGTGGTTCCGGGCCCAGTCCATCGTCATCGGTCACGCCAACCGGCCGACGGTCACCCACCTCTACGACCAGCTCACCGACATCATCCGGGAACGCAGCCTGCAGCTGGTGACCCTCGACGACGTCCTGATCCCACCCCGGTAGGACTGCGCCGCACATGAATTCGGCCCGGTGCGCGGTGCGCACCGGGCCGAACGCGGTCACCTCAGGCGACGATGTTCACCAGACGGCCGGGCACCACGATGATCTTGCGAGGCGCCTTGCCGCCCAGCAGTTCCGCGATCTTCTCGTCCGCCAGCGCGGCGGCTTGGACCGCGGCCTGGTCGGCGTCGGCGGCGACGCTGACGCGGCTGCGGACCTTGCCGTTGACCTGGATCGGGTACTCGACCGAATCCGCCACCAGCAGTGCGGGATCCGCGACCGGGAAGGGACCGTGGGCCAGGGCCGTGGTGTGACCCAGGCGCTCCCACAGTTCCTCGGCCACGTGCGGGGACATCGGGGCCAGCATCAGGACCAGGGGTTCCACCAGCGCGCGGGGCGCGCCGTCGCCGTAGTTCTTGGTCAGGAAGTTGGTCAGCTCGATGAGCTTGGCGCCCGCGGTGTTGTCGCGCAGGTTGGCGTAGTCGTCGTCGACACCGGCAATGGTCTTGTGCAGCAGGCGCAGGGCCTCGGCCGACGGCTCGCCGTCGGTGACCTTCACCGCGCCGGTCTCCTCGTCCACCACCAGTCGCCACACGCGCTGCAGGAAGCGGTGCGCGCCCACGACATCCTTGGTGGCCCAGGGCCGCGAGGTGTCCAGCGGGCCCATCGCCATCTCGTAGAAGCGGAAGGTGTCGGCGCCGTACAGATCGCACATCTCGTCGGGGGAGATGGCGTTCTTCAGCGACTTGCCGATCTTGCCGTACTCCTGGAAGACCTCCTCCTCCACGCCGGAGGCATTGGTCCAGAAGAACTTTCCGTCCCGTTCCACGATCTCCGCGGCCGGCACGTAGGCGCCGCGCGCGTCGGTGTAGGCGTGGGCCTGGATGTAGCCCTGGTTGAACAGGCGGCGGTACGGCTCGGAGCCGGACACGTCACCCAGGTCGAAGAGCACCTTCTGCCAGAAGCGCGCGTACAGCAGGTGCAGCACCGCGTGCTCGACGCCGCCGACGTACAGGTCCACGCCGCCCGGATCCTTCGGGCCGTGCTCGGCCGTGCGCGGGCCCAGCCAGTACTGTTCGTTCTCGGGGGCGCAGAAGGTTTCGGTATTGGTCGGGTCCGCGTAGCGCAGCTGGTACCAGGAGCTGCCCGCCCAGTTGGGCATGACATTGGTGTCGCGGCGGTACTTCTTGACGCCGTCGCCCAGGTCCAGTTCGACGTGCACCCAGTCGGTGGCCTTGGCCAGCGGCGGGGACGGCTCGGAGTCGGCGTCGTCCGCGTCGAAGGTGACCGGCGCGAAGTCGTCCATCTCCGGAAGACGCACCGGCAGCATGGATTCCGGCAGCGCGTGCGGCGCGCCGTCCTCGTCGTAGACGATGGGGAACGGCTCGCCCCAGTAGCGCTGACGCGCGAACAGCCAGTCGCGCAGCTTGTACTGGACGGTGCCCCTGCCGTGGCCGTTGGCCTCCAGTTCGGCGATCACCTTGGCCTTGGCGGACTCGATGTCCATGCCGTCGATGTAGCCGGAGTTCACCATGACACCGTCACCGGCGTGGGCCCCCTCCGCGACATCGCCGCCCGCGACGACCTCGATGATGGGCAGGCCGAATGTGGTGGCGAAGTCCCAGTCGCGCGGGTCGTGGCCGGGGACGGCCATGATCGCGCCGGTGCCGTAGCCGCTCAGCACATAGTCGGCGATGAAGATCGGCACGCGTGCGCCGTTGACCGGGTTGGTGGCGTAGGTGCCCAGGAAGACACCGGTCTTCTCCTTGTTCTCCTGGCGCTCCAGATCCGACTTGGCGGCGATCGACTTCCGGTAGGCCGCAACGGCTTCCACGGGGGTGTCGGCATTGCCGAGGGTCCAGCGCGCGTCGGTGCCGGACGGCCAGGTGGCGGCGGTCAGCTTGCCGACCAGCTCGTGCTCGGGGGCCAGCACCACGTAGGTCGCGCCGAACAGGGTGTCGGGGCGGGTGGTGAAGACCTCGATCAGATCCGCGCCGGCCTCGAACTTGACCTGCGCGCCCCGCGAGCGGCCGATCCAGTTGCGCTGCATGGCCTTCACGTTCTCCGGCCAGTCCAGCTCGTCCAGGTCGTCGACCAGGCGATCGGAGTAGGCGGTGATGCGCATCATCCACTGCCACAGGCGCTTACGGAACACCGGGAAGTTGCCGCGCTCGGAGCGGCCGTCCGCGGTGACCTCCTCGTTGGACAGCACGGTGCCCAGGCCCGGGCACCAGTTGACCATCGAATCCGTCTGGTAGACCAGGCGATGGGAGTCGATGGCGGCATTGCGCTCGGACGGGGACAGCTCGTTCCAGGCGCGGCCCGCGACGGCTTCCCGCTTGCCGGCCTCGAATTCGGCGATCAGATCGGCGATCGGCCGGGCCTTGCCCAGGCCCGTGTCGTACCAGGCGTTGTAGATGCGCAGGAAGATCCACTGCGTCCACCGGTAGTACTCGGGATCGGTGGTGGCGAAGGTGCGGCGGCGGTCGTGGCCCAGGCCCAGGCGGTCCAGCTGCCGCTGCATGGTGGCGATATTCGCCATGGTGGTGTCGCGCGGGTGCGCGCCGGTCTGCACCGCGTACTGCTCGGCGGGCAGGCCGAAGGCGTCATAACCCAGGGCGTGCAGCACATTCCGGCCGTGCATGCGGTGGTAGCGGGCGAAGACATCGGTGGCGATGTAGCCCAGCGGGTGACCGACGTGCAGGCCCGCACCCGACGGGTAGGGGAACATGTCCTGGATGAACAGCTTGTCGGCCGGGGTCTCGCCCTGCAGCGGACCGACCGGGTTGGGCGCGTAGAAGGTACCGCGCTGCTGCCAGTTGCCCTGCCACTTCTGTTCGATGCGGCCGGCGAGGTCGGCGTTGTAGCGGTGTGCGGGAACGTCGCCGCCCCCATCCGCGGTCGCGGTGGGTGTTTCGGATGCACGGGTGTCCTGCACGGTCCTGCCTTCTTTGTCCAGCCAATCCCCGATAAGGTCGCTCACCAGGGTAAAACGTAGCCTCACCCGAGCCCAAAAAGGGTAGGGGTACCGTTTACCGGGTGTTCGTCGTGGCGCTGATCCTCTTTGTCCTCGCGGTTGTGGCCGTGGTCACGGGCGTGCTCGGATTCACCGGGACGCTGCCGGGCAACCGGTATTTCGGGGTGCACTCCGAGGCCGCGGTGAAGTCCGAGGAATCCTTCGAGCTGGCCAACCGGGTGGCCGCGCCGACCTCCGTGGTGGCGGGGCTGCTGCTCGCGGCCGCCGGCGCGGTCGCGCTGGTCGCCGGCGGCATCGCGGCCCTGGTCGTGGCGGTGGTGGCCGTGGTCATCGCGGTGTTCACCCTCGGCGCCGGTGCGGCCGCCGCCGAGAAGGCGCTCGCCACCGCGTTCCCGGAGGAGAAGGTCGGCGGCTGCGGCAGCGCCTGCGGCGCGTGCTCGCTGCGGGACGCCTGCGAGACCGCCTAGGTTCGAGACCGCCTAGTCTCAGTTCGTGAGCGACCTGCGCATCCAGATGTGCGGGATGCCCGCGTCCATGCCGATCTCGCCGTACGCCTCGTACCCGAGCTTCTCGTAGAAGCCCTGCGCGTGGGTCTGCGAATGCAGTTCGACCGCGCCCAGGCCGCGTTCGCGCGCCCGCTCCTCGATGGCGCGCACCAGCGCCACGCCGAGCCCGGTGCCGCGCGTGTCCGCCAGCACCGCCAGCCGCCCGAGCACCCCGACACCGTCCCGTACGATCAACCGCCCGGCCCCGGGGGGGCGTCGTGTTCCGTCGTGGGGGGGAAGGGGGGGCAGTTTTTGGAGGTCGGTTGGGTGGAGGGTGGTGGGGACGTACCCTCCTTGTCGGCCCCGGCTGGCCTGCCGTCCAGCCGGGCCAGGAAATGATCGGCCGTCTCGTCGAGTTCGTCGATCTCGATGTCCGCGGGCACGCCCTGCTCGTCCACGAAGACCTTCATGCGCACCGCATAGGCGTCGGCTAGTTCCTGCTCGGTGCTGACGGTGACGACTTCGATCATGGGCCCAGCTTGCCTCAATGATCCGGATCACTTGCCGAGGGTTCGCCCGCGCACGCGGGCGGCGGAATGCTGCGCGCGAGCGGGCTCCCCTTCGGATTCACGTACAAGACGGTCAGTTTCACCGGTCGCGGGCCGCTGTTGCGGGCCAGGTGCGCGTGCCCGGGACCGCTCGGCTCCCGGAAGACCCGCCACGGCCGGATGGTGACCGGGGTGCAATCGGCCTTCGGATGATCCAGCGCACCGCCGGTGACCAGCACGAACAGGGTCCCGTCGTGGTAGTGCCACCCGGACTGCCCGCCGGGCGCGAGGACCGTCTGCCGCAGCACGAAATCCCAGCGTGCCGGCCCGAATCGAAGCAGGATCCGGCTGGCCGTCCGGGTCGCCGGGGCCGGGTTCGGCCGGTAGCCGTGGTGTGGATCGCGCGTGAGGAAGGCCACCCACGCATCATCGTCCACGGCGGCCGGGCCACCGTGGCCGCCTGCCGGGTTGCGGCCGCGGATCGGGTAGTCCGAGGTCGCGGGCGAAGGCGGCGGCGTCCTCGCTGGTGGTGGTCTTCGGCCGGATGCGCGCCCAGCCCAGGTAGCGGGCCCGGAAGTCGGGCCCGGCGGCCTGCGCCAGGCGCGGGAACCGCCGCGCCGCCTCCTCGGCCCGCTTGTGCAGCAGGCCGTGCGCGGTGGCGGCGAGATCGTCCGCGTCGAAACCGGGCGGCGGCTGCGCGCCGGCGACCAGCGCGCGCACCACGGCCGCCTGCTGTTCGGCGAGTGTCCCTGCCGTCCGGGCCGATTCGATGGTCATGCCGGGATCGCCTCCGGGCGCAGGGTGATGGGCGGGCGGCCGGAGGCGGTGGCGATGGCGTTCAGTTCGGCGGTGAGTTCGGCTGCGGGCGGGTAGTTTCCGTCGCGTTCCAGCATGAGGGGGACGGCGCGGCCGGCCGTGAACTCGGCGACCAGGGCCAGCACCTCGGCGGGGACGGGATGGACATGGGTGTCGATATAGCGGCCGCCGGACTCGTGGCCGCCCGCGATGTGGCAGTAGGCCACCCGCTCGGCGGGCAGGCGCGACAGCTCCGTGAGCGGATCACGTGACGTATTGCGGGCATTGGCATAGACATTCGCGATATCGAGCAGGAGATGGACGCCGGTGCGCTCGACGAGCTCCTGCAGGAATTCCGCCTCGGTGTACTCGCCGTGCGGCCATTCGAACAGCGCCGCGATGTTCTCCACCGCCAGCGGCACATCCAACTGCCGGCTCGCGCGAAAGATATTGCGCTCCAGGGCGTCCAGCGCCTCGCGGGTGCGCGGCACCGGCAGCAGGTGCCCGGCCTCCAGGCCGCCCGCGCGCACGAAGGCGATGTGCTCGCTCACCAGCGGCGAACCCAGGGCCCGCGCGCAGTCGGCGAGATGGGCGACCCGCCGGTCGTCCACCGACTCCGCACCGCCGAGCGACAGCGAAATACCGTGCGGCACCGCGGGAATGCCCCGGGCCACCAGCGCGGCCAGCTCCTCGGGCACGTCGACACCGGGCCGGGACCCGCGACCGCGCCGGAGGAACGCGCCGGCCCGGCCGCCGGAATCCCTGGGCGCCAGCGTTTCCGCGATGACCTCGCAGAATCCGATGCCCTCCAGCGCCGCCACCAGACCGCAGATCTCGCGCCGCCAGCCGATGCCCAGCGACCCCTCGGGAAGTGGTGAACCGGTCATCCCCCGCAGCCTCCTCCGCAGCTGCTGCCGCAACTGCTGCTGCTGCCGCAACTACTGCCGCTGCTGCAACTGCTGCTGCTACTGCTACAGGTGCTTCCGCTGTCGCTGCCGCAGGAGCTGCCGTCACTCCCGCCACCGCCGCCACCTGCGACCACGCTGGCTGCCCCCGCGAGCGCCGGGTCGAGGGTCCACAACACCAGCCCGCCGTAGAGCGCGACGGCGAGCGCGGCACTGTCGGGTCCGTAGGCGGAATAGGCGGGCGAGTTGGCGGGCCGCAGGTGCCGGTTGCCGGCCTGGGCGGCGGCGAGGGCGTCGCGGCCGCGCTGTGTCAGGCGCGGCGGCCGGCCCACCGCGACGGTGAGGACCGCCAGCACGATCATGGCGAACACCAGGAAGCCGACCGCATGATGGGTGGCCGCGCCCGCGATCAGCCGGACCAGTCCGAGCACGAGCAATACGAAGAGCGGAAACCGCGCTGTCCGCAGTGCTTTTCGCTGCTTCTCGCCGAACAGATAGCCGCGCTCGGTGAGGTCGCCGCGCATCGCCATCGACACCCCGGCCGTTCCCACGAGCATGCCGGGCATCCGCGCCTGCCCGGATCTGTGCAGGTGTGCATGCAGCGCGCGGGAGATCGGATCCAGCTGCTGTTCCTCGGCGGCGGTCAGCGGCCGGACCGGCGCGCCGGCGGAGTCGATGATCTGGTGGCCGCGCAATTGCGCCAGCCCGGCCAGCACCGGACGCCGGTCGTCGACCAGCATGGCGGTTTCGCTGGGGCGCAGCGGCCCGGCCGGCGGCCAGGCCGGGTCGACCGCGCGCATCACCGCCGCGCGCCGTGCGTAGCCGAAGGCGATGGCCGAAAGGCCGGCGAGGACATAGAACAGGAGGAAGGCCGGGCCGGATATCCCCCACGTATCGGTTGCGGCCGCGGCCGCGTCGGTCCGAAGGACCATGGCGATTCCACCTCGGGAGTCGTCGTGACTGTCGATCACCACCAGTATCGCGGCAGCGCGGGTGCTGTGTTATCCCAAGGAAGCATGGTGTTTAGCCTGTTTCGGTGCGATTTCTCAGCAAGTTCTACATAGACGGGTTCATCCTGTCGATCCTTGCGATGGTCGTCCTCGCCAGTATCTTCCCGGCTCGGGGCGAGGCGGCCGAGGTCGTGAGCTGGCTGACGAAGATCGCCATCGGATTTCTGTTCCTGCTCTACGGCGCGCGCCTGGCGCCGCAGGAGGCGATCGCGGGCCTCAAGCACTGGCGACTGCACCTGACCGTACTGGTCTGCACCTTCGTGCTCTTTCCCGTGATCGGTCTCGCCGCCCGGGTGCTGGTTCCGCACGTGCTGACCAGCGATCTCTACACCGGTGTGCTGTTCCTGTGCCTGGTGCCGTCCACGGTGCAGTCGTCGATCGCCTTCACCTCCATTGCCAAAGGCAATGTGGCGGGCGCGATCGTGAGCGCCACGGTGTCGAACCTGCTGGGCGTCTTCCTGACTCCCGCACTCGTGATCCTGCTGATGAACACCACCGGGCAGGCGAGTGTGGACCCGTCCGCGGTGGTGGACATCGTGCTGCAGCTACTGGTGCCGTTCTTCCTGGGCCAGCTGATCCGGCCGAAGGTCAAGGGTTTCCTGGCCCGCTACGCCGAGCCCACCAAGCTGGTGGATCGCGGGTCCATCCTGCTGGTGGTCTACAGCGCCTTCAGCGCGGGCATGGTCGAGGGCATCTGGCATGCCATGTCGCCGTGGCGGATTCTGCTGCTGGCCGTGGTGTGCTGCGCGATTCTGGCCATCGTGCTGGTGGCGACCGGATTCCTCGGCGAGGCGGTGCGATTCGATCGTGCCGACCGGATCGTGGTGGTGTTCTGCGGATCCAAGAAGAGCCTGGCCACCGGGCTGCCCATGGCGACGGTGCTGTTCGCGGGGCACTCGGTGGGACTGGTCGTGTTGCCGCTCATGATGTTCCACCAGATTCAGCTGATCACGTGTGCCGCCCTCGCGCAGCGGTGGGCTCGTAGCGCGCCGTGAGCGAGAGCAGCCGGCTGTCGTCGCGCCGCAGCGAACGGGTGCCCGCCGAGGGCCGGGCGGCCAGCGCGTGCAGCACGGCCCGGTCCGATCCGGGATCGCCCACCGCGATGCGGGCGCTGCCGTCCGGGTAGCGCTTGGCCACGATCCCGGCGCGCGCCAGCGCGGGCGCGATATCGCGGCCGGGCAGGTACAGGAAGTTGGCGCTGCTGCGCGGCACCCGGATGCCGCCGCGCCGCAGTTCGGTGCGCAGTAGTTCGCGCTCGGTGGTGATGCGCAGAATCCGTTCACCCAGTTCGGCTTCCGCGGCATAGGACGCGCGCACCGCGGCGACCGCGAGGGCGGGCACCCCGAACGGCAGTTGCAGCCGATGCACCCGGTGCACCAGTTCCGCCGCTCCGAACGCGTAGCCGATGCGCAGCCCGGCCAGTCCGTAGGCCTTGGAGAAGGTGCGCAGCACCAGCACATTGGGGTGGCGGTCGACCAGCTCGACGGCGTCGAGAGAGTCGCTCGCGCCGAGGAATTCGACGTACGCCTCGTCCAGTATCACCGGCACGCGGGGTGGGACGGAACACAGGAACGCCTTGACTTCGCTGGCCGGGAGCACGGTTCCGGTCGGATTGTGCGGACGGCACACCGCGATCAGCCCGGTGCGCTCGTTCACCGCGCGGGCCATGGCCCACAGGTCCTGGCGGCCGTGGCCGTCCAGCGGCACCGCCACCGGCCGCAGCCCGGTCATGGTCGCCATGATCGGGTAACCGTCGAAGGTCGGTGTGGCGTACACGAATTCGGTTCCGGCGCGGGGGAGGGTCTGCATGATCTGCATGGCCACCCCGGTCGCGCCGGAACCCACCACCACCTGGTCGGCCGAGACGCCGAGGTGGTCGGCGATCAGCCGCGGCAGCCGCCGGGGCAGGAATTCCGGATACCGGTTCGCCTTGCCGAGGCAGTCGTCGAGCGCGGCGACCACCGAAGGCAGTGGCGGAAACGGGTT
>NZ_JBHZCS010000048.1:78650-83332 GCF_042755705.1 Nocardia sp. NPDC059154 | reverse complement strand
GGTCGTGGCGCCGAAGGCGGCGAGGATGCTGAGGATGAAGCCGAGGGTGGCCTTGATCGGAATGACGATGGAGCGAAAAACCATGGTCAGCAGGACGATCGAGAGTACGGCCACGACGGCCAGGTACACCGGAAGCGCGTCGGCGAGGCGTGCGGAGACGTCGATTCCGAGTGCCGTGAATCCGGTGACGCCGACGTCCATGTTTCGTTCGATCGCGAATGTCCCTGCCTGGCTGCGGATCTGGTGCACAAGCGCCTCGGTAGCCGAATCTGTCGGCCCGCTGCCGGGCACGATGGAGAAGACGACCGTCCGCCCGTCGTCACTGACCGCGCCGAGCGTCACCGAGGTGACGCCAGGCAGTTGCGCCAGGTCCCGGTACAGTCCGACGATATCGGTGGTGGCGATCGGGCCGGGTCGGCTACCGGCATCGGCCACGACAATGAGCGGTCCGATGAGCCCGGGGCCGAAGTGGTCCTTCACCACCTCATAGCTTTCACGTTGCGCGGTTCCCCGGTCGTAGCTTGCCCCGGAAGGCAATCCGAGACTCATCTGCGTGGTGGGCAGAGCGAGCAGTCCGGCAATGAGCAATGCCGCGGTCGCGGCAGCGAACCGGTGCTCGGTCACCAGACCCGCCCAGGCGGTCGCGACCTTGCGTCCCGTGCGTGAAGATGCACCGGCGGCCTGAGCGAAGGCGGCCTTGTTGCGTGCCTTCGGCGAGCAGATCCGTTCGCCGGCGAGACCGAGGAGGGCCGGCAGCAGCGTCAGCGCGGTGAGCACAGCGATCACGACTGTAACCGTGGCAGCGATACCCATGGTGGTGATCAGATGAATTCGGACAATCGCAAGGGCAGTGAGTGCGATCGCGACCGTGCTGCCCGCGAAAACCACTGCGGTGCCTGAAGTTCCGAGTGCGCGCCCGACGGCCTCCTCGGCGGTCGCGCCGGTGTCGAGGATGTACCGGCGTTGGCGGTTGACGATGAACAACGCGTAATCGATGCCGACGGCCAAACCGATCATGAGTCCGAGCACGGCGCTGAGTGAATGCAACGAGATCAGATGCGAAACCAGCAGGGCGCCACCTACTCCCACGCTGACACCCGTCAGCGCGGTCACCAACGGTAGCCCGGCGGCGACGACCGAACCAAGGGTCACCAGCAGAACCAGGGCGGCGATGCCGACGCCCACCACCTCGCCTGCGCCGATGATCTCCGGCACCTGGACCATGGAGGCCGAGGGCAGGACTGCGATGTCATGGTCAGCGGTGGCTCGTCGCGCCGTCGTCACCGTCTTGTCGATCGTTCCGGTGGGAAGTTCGAAAGTCTGTTCGTCGAACTGGAATTGCAGTACGGCGCTGGTGTGGTCCGGGGAGATGAGGACCCCAGGGACAGGTTGTCCGTTGACGGTCAGCGGCGTTGGCGCGGTGCGATCGGAGGGCGGGCCGGATGCGGCGAGTGCGCTGGCGGCCCGGATTGTCGGGCTGTTCACGCCCTTTGCGGCCTCCTGTTGAGCAACCTTGCGGGCGTCGATGACATGGTCGCTCGTGTACACGCCGTCGACGGCTGTCAGTAGCGCGATGAGATTATCGCCGTTATCGATCTGGGAACCGTTGTCGGTTTGGAACGCCATGATCCCTTGGCCACCCGACATCAGGGGCATCTTCTCGGCCAGATCGTCGATGAGGTGCTGGGACGGCGTGCCGTCGATGCGCACCTCGCTGCCCAGGTGGGGCGGGTAGCTGACGAGTAGGCCGATGATCGCCGCCAGGACCAGGGCCCATGGGGCGATGAAGTGCCATGGTCGTTGGTAGGCGGTTCTTCCGATTCGGTACAGCAGGGAATACATCGTGTGATTCCTCTCGGGCACCGGGCGTCCGCGGTGGCCCTGTCACGAAGAACTGATAGTGAACTATCAAAACGGTAGTTAACTATCGTTTTCTCGGCAAGGTAGGCTCGATCACAACTCATATGCTGGTGAAACCGTGGAAGGAGCGAGGTCTGCGTGGCGGCGAAACCGCTGCGGGCGGATGCTTTTGCCAGCATCTCCCGGATCATCGATGCGGCCAGGCGGCTGTTCGCCACCGAGGGTGGCTCGGCGACACTTGCTCATATCGCGCGTGAGGCCGGCGTCGGTGTGGCGACGCTGTACCGGCACTTTCCCAACCGTGAAGCCCTGGCGCGCGCCGTCTATGAACGGATCCTCACGGCTGAAGTCCTGCCGATGCTCGCGGAGCTCGACGGAGACGCATTGCCCAGATCTGTGCTGCTCGAGGTTGCCGAACGTGTGGCGGACATTGTTCAGAATGAGCGGGGCCTCGCCGACTCGGTCGGAAACCTGACGGAGGTCACCGCGGACTTCTTGGCAAGCAGTGATGAGACCTTCGGCCCTGCGGTAGCGCGAGCCCAAGCTGCGGGAAACCTACGCCCGGACATCGAACCGCGCGACGTGCCTTACGTTTTCGCCATGGTGATCACCGCGCTCAGTGCCGTTGAGCTGAGTCGGATTGCGCGGCGTCGGTACCTCAGCTTCTTGCTCGACGCACTCAATCCGGGCCAGGCCTCGCCGCTTCCGCCCATGTGAGTTACGCGCCCCCACGGCTTTGCTGGTTGTTGTCATGTATGTCGTTGTGTTGCAAGCTGATTCATGACGGGTCTGCTCGATCGTGTTCGTCATCTGCGACCTCGAAGGTCTGGTTCCCATCTGTGAGCCGGTCGGGACTCGGGATGGAATTGAGCGGTGCGCGGAACGCTGCGTAATTAGTTACTTCCCTTAAGGATAATGGTTTCACCTGGGGATATGAACCAAGACATGAACGATCGTTGACTTGGGACGAAGGCGGTCTCTAGCATCTGAGAGACCTTGGATCAAAAATCAAGAGGATCGAGGAACATTGAGTTACCAGACCTGGTCGGGTGCATCAGGTGAGCGGAGGTTGCCCACCTGTCGTCGGTCTCTCGAGGTGCGGTCGGCGTCCGAAAGCCGTGGGGTTTGCGTGCGGAACTCATGGCTGCCATGAGGAATGGGTCGAATCCCGGCGAACGGGTTCGCGGTTTCCGGCGGGTCCTCGGTCAACCCCGGTCGATTCGTACGCGCGTCCTTCCGATCGTGCTCATCCCGAGTCTTGCCTTGGTCGTCACCGGTGGTGTTTTCGCGGGGATTCGGTTTTATGACGGCATTCATGCGCGAGAGTGGTCGAATGGCCTGACGATTCAAATCGCGCCTGTGATCGGCTTCGTCGACGCTGCTCAGAACGAACGAGCCCGCAGTCTCGGGGTCGCCAACGGTGATCCGCGGGTGCTCGGGGACCTTCAGACGGCACGCAAGGCGACCGATGCGGCGGTACAGAAGATGTCTGATATCGCCCTGAGCCTGCAACGGCTCAACCCCGATGCCATGACGAAGTCAACGCCGGCGTTTCGAGCGCTCGTCGCCCAATTGCCTGCGATTCGAGAGCGTGTCGATGGCAGGGCCCTCGCAGACGATGACATCGACGACTTCTACACCAAACTGGTCGGGGTGGTGGCGACGGGTCTTGATGGTGCTGCGCGCACTTCGCCATTCCCCGCGACGGTCGCCGAGGAAACGGTTGCATCCGGGCTGCTTCGCATCTCGGATCTCGGTGCGAGGGCGGCGGGCATCGCTGCCGCCGCATCGGGGAACATCTCGAGTACGTCGGACCGGCTGCGGTACATCACACTGGTGGCGAGCCTGCACAACCAGCTCGACGCGGTGTCGGAAAAACTGACCGGTGCAGAACTGACTCGATACCAGCGGCTCGTCGCAAGCGACGAATGGCGGTTGCTGGTAGGCGGCCAGCCCGAGCTGGCGGAGACGGGGCAACTCCCCAGTGGATGGTCGGTGGCCCAGCGCAAAGTTGACGCCGAACTCAAAGGGCTTTGGGGCGATCAGTTCCAGGATGCCGAGCGCGAGGCGGTATCAGCCGCCGAACGGATGCTGGTCTGGGCGATCGTGGCGGGTGTGGCTGTCCTCGTGATCGCCGTCCTTGCATTCGTTGTCGCCACCCATCTGGCTCGCGCCCTCGTCGCGCGTTTGCGATCGCTGCGGAATGAAACGCTGGAGCTCGCCGAACACGTGCTGCCGGCGATGGTTCAGCGGCTGCATGATGGGCAACCGGTGGATGTCGACTCCGAACTTGTTGTCATCGACGCGGGAATCGACGAGATCGGCGAAGTCGCCGAGGCGTTCAACGCCGCTCAGCGCACCGCTGTGGCCGCTGCCGAGGCGGAGGCGAAGACCCGAGGGGGAATCAACCGCGTGTATCTGGACATCGCGCGGCGTAGCCAGGTTGTCGTTCACCAGCAGCTCAAGGTGCTCGATGCGGCCGAGGCCAAGCAGGATGACCCCGAACACCTCGAATTGTTGTTCCAGCTCGACCATCTCGCGACGCGTGCGCGCCGTAACGCCGAGAATCTACTGATTCTCGGCGGCGAGCAGCCGGGCCGGAAGTGGCGTCAGCCGGTCTCGTTGGAGGAGGTGGTGCGCAGCGCTGTGTCCGAAACCCGTGACTTTTCACGGGTGAGCGCCGTGCGGTTGCCTGAGGTGCGTGTGCATGGCAGAGCGGTCGCGGACCTCATTCATCTGCTTGCTGAACTCATCGACAACGCTTCGGCCTTTTCTCCGCCGGACGCGGTGGTTTCGGTTGGCGGTCATCTTGTTGGGAAGGG
>NZ_JBHZCS010000048.1:0-78640 GCF_042755705.1 Nocardia sp. NPDC059154 | reverse complement strand
GGGACTCGTCGTCGAGATCGAGGATCAAGGTCTCGGTATCAGATTCGAGGAGCGCGAACGGTTGAACGACCTGCTGCGTGACCCGCCCGACTTCCAGGCGATGGCGTTGGACGGGCACCGGCACCTGGGGCTCTTCGTGATCGGGCAGCTGGCGCAACGTCACGATGTGACGGTGAATCTGCTGGAGTCCGCATACGGCGGCGTCAAGGCGATTGTGCTCATGCCGACCGATCTTCTCGATCGGACCGGCGGCGGCGAACCGGCAGCCGTCGATCCGGTTGCGGGAGAGGTCGTTCGACCCATCGGACGGCACTATCGCTCGGATCCGGTCTCGTCGCCCGCCGCGGTGTCGCGGGAGAGAACGGTGGTGCCAGAGATTGTCTCGTCGTGGCATGTGGAGCCGCCGGTTCCTCGGAAAGAGCCGAGTGCGCAACCGAAAACGGATGTTTCGCGGTTGCAGCCGAGGGAATCGAAGGCGCCGCTACCGCGTCGGCAGCGTCAGACTCATCTCGCACCGCAGTTGCGTGAGGATCTTGTCGAATCGGTCACTGCGGGAACGGGATCCGCCGAGCCTCGTCGGCTGCGGAGTCCCGACGAGGCTCGGAGCAAGATGCAGTCCCTCCAGCATGGCACGCGGCAGGGGCGTGATTTCGGTGCAACGCGATGAACAAAAACGGATGGTCGATATGACTGACAATGCTGAAACAGCGACTGCGGGAAATGAACTGAGTTGGCTTCTGGACGATCTTGTGAACCGACTGCCGGGGGCCGAGAATGCGGTGGTGCTTTCGGCGGACGGCCTGGTGGTCGCGCATTCGAGAGCGTTGATCAGAGAACATTCCGAACATCTCGCGGCGATGGCATCGGCTTTGGGAAGCCTGGCTCGCGGTGTCGGCAACCAGTTCGGCAAAGGGCAGGTGCAGCAGACGGTCGTGGAACTGGACCGCGGCTACCTGATCGTGACGGAAGCCGGAACGGGCGCGTGTCTGGCGCTGCTTGCATCGGAGCATGCCGATCTCGGCATGGTGGCGTACGAGATGAACGTGATCGTGCAGCAGGTCGGCGACAGTCTGTCGGCGAGCCCGCGCGTGCTGCCCGGCGATTCGCACGCGTACTACACGACATGAGCCGCGACGACGGTAGTTCCTGGTTCGACGAGGACCCCGGTCCGCTGGTTCGCCCCTTTGTGGTGACCAGGGGCCGGGCCGGGCGAGGAATGTATGACCTCGACATCATCACATTGGTCGTCGCCGTGGGGCAGGCCGCTGAGGTTTCGATGCTGGATCGGGAGTACGGAGAGATTTTGCGGATGTGCCAGGCGCGGCCACTGTCCATCGCCGAGATCGCCGCTGGGCTGAACTTGCTGTTGGCGTCGGTCAAGGTGCTCGTCAGCGACCTGATCAGTGCGGGATATCTACTGCATAGATCTCCGACATGGGCCACCGATCGTCCTGACATCCGGCTGCTCGAGGCGGTGCTCGATGGCGTACGCAACATCTGAGGGCCACAGTGCGCCAGGGCTTTCCGGGTTGGAGGCGGTCAAGTTCTTGATCGCCGGCGGATTCGGAGTCGGCAAGACGACATTGGTGAACTCGGTCAGCGAGATACCTCCACTGCGCACCGAGGAACTGCTGACCGACATCGGTTCGACGGTGGACGATCTGACCGGGGTCGAAACCAAGACCACGACTACTGTCGCGCTGGATTTCGGCAGGATAACGATCGCACCGCACGCGGTTCTGTACCTCTTCGGCACACCGGGGCAGGACAGGTTCTGGTTCATGTGGCGCGAGCTGTCGGTGGGTGTCGTCGGGGCGGTCGTACTGGTTGACACTCGGCGGCTTCAGGATTGCTTTGCCGCAGTCGATTTCTTCGAGTCGCGTGGCATTCCGTTCATCGTCGCGGTCAACTGCTTCGATGGTGCGGATATCTATCTGGAAGATGAAATCCGGGCGGCACTGGATATTGCCGACCATATTCCGATACATCTATGCGATGTCCGAAATCGTGAGTCTGCCAAGCGTGTTCTGATCCGACTCCTCGAACACCTGATGACAGTCGCTGTCGCGCGTGGCTACGAGCCGTCAGCGTGATCAGCTCTCCAGTACGGCGATCGGGAACGCTCGGGGGACCGTCGGCCACGAGTCCTGCCAGTTGCCTTCGCGGAGATCGCGTTCGAGTTCTCGAACCAGAGTGCAGCCCGCGGACGGCGGGTGCCATCGATCGATGACCGCAACTCTCTTGCCCGCTCGCACGCGGCGACAATCCGGCTCGGACTTCCATCGTTGAGCAGTGCTCGGATCGCCGAGTCTGCGACGAGCTCAGCGGTGAGTGTGGCGATGCCATCGTTGCCGCCGACCTCGGATTCAGTTGCTGTCGTCCGGAAACCGAGCCGGATTTGCTCGTTGGCGATTCGGGCCGACAGCCTGGGGAGGGCGAGTGTCCGTGCGGTCTGTGCGCCCTCCTTTCAAGCGTTGCCGTGCGGCGTCGAGGTCCCACGCAGGTATTTGATCCGCGCACCCGTCGCATAGGCGACGATCATGAATTCCACTATGCCGCCTTCGATTCCGAGCTCGTAACCTTCATCCGGGTGCGCACCATCGCGCCGGGAACCTTCGACACTCCGCTGCTCGCGCGGCTTTCGGAGGATGTACGTGGTTCCTTGGCCAAGACCGTGCCGCACCCCAGCCGCCTCGGCGATCCGGACCAGTACGCCAAGTTGGCATTGGCCATCATCGACAATGGCATGCTCAATGGCGAGACCATCCGGCTCGACGCCGCGATCCGGATGGCACACGATCGAGCTTATCGCCCTGCGGCTATTCGGCGATCGCGGGTTCGATGGCACCACTGTGGAGCAGATTTCGTCCGAAGCCGGGTCAGTCGGCGAACCTTCTTCCGCTACTTCGGTTCCAAGGCTGACGTGCTGTGGTGGTCATCGGTCGCGGCACGCTCGCGGCCTGTCGCGCGGCGTTCGATTGCTGGGTGGCCTGTGCAGATGCCGATCTCACGGCGTATCAGCTGACTGTCCGGCATCGAGTACAAGAACGAGGCCGTGAAAATGGTGCTCGAATCATCGGAGAGATCGATCGCGGAGGTCGCTCGCGATTCGGGTATCAACTCCGGGACGCTGACGAATTGGGTTGCGGCACATCGGAAGAAGAATCCGGTCGCCGATGAGCCGTTGAGGATGTCGGAGCGCGCGCAGTTGCGGGAGTTGGAACGCGAGAACCGGGAACTGCGCATGGCCTGCCGCTCGGACACGGGCAGGGCGCTGAGAGGTGCGCTGCCCGTGTCTGTATCCGGTTCCGATCAGCGACCAGCGTTCCCGCGTCCGGTGTGGTACGCATCCAACAAGGTCGTCAGCGAGCCGCTCTCGGCGGTCGCCTCGGCCGCCCATCGGGTCAGCGTAGCCAGGTCTGGATCCGTCGCCGCACTGGGTATTTGGACGGGCATGGCGCCGTCGTAGACGAGTCCGGTCGCGCCGTCGACGGTGACGATGCGCCCCTCGAGCCCGCTCAGGCTTCCCTCGCCGCAGCCGACCACGCAGGGGACCGCCATCTCCCGGCACACCACCGCCGCATGGGAGGTCGATCCGCCGTGCTCGGTCAGCACCGCTCGTGAGAGCGACATCGCGGTGACGTCGTCGGGGTCCGTGGTCGGGCGGGCCAGGATCACGTCCTCCCCGTCGTCGGCGTGGGTCTCGGCGTCGTCGCCG
Organism: Nocardia sp. NPDC059154; assembly: GCF_042755705.1. Classification (NCBI taxonomy): domain Bacteria; kingdom Bacillati; phylum Actinomycetota; class Actinomycetes; order Mycobacteriales; family Nocardiaceae; genus Nocardia; species Nocardia sp. NPDC059154. The sequence continues at coordinate 74,922 of NZ_JBHZCS010000048.1, read as the reverse complement.
GTGACGACCACACGTCCGATACCGATGCCCGGACAGGCCGGCTTGCCGCGTGCGAGGACGATCGCCGTCGCGGCCTGTGCGGGGTCGATCCGAGGCTGCTGCATCGCCTCGATCTGGGCCGGGGTAATGCGGTCCAGCGCCTCGGTGCGCGCGATGAGGTCGTCCTCGGCCAGTGCTACCGCATGGCGCACGGCTGCCTCGGGGGTGCGTTTAGCAGATCGGGTCTGCAGCAGCCACAGCCGGCCGCTCTCCACGGTGAACTCGATGTCCTGTACATCGCGTCCGGCGGCCTCGAGTCTGCGTGCGGCCGTGAGGAGTTCGGCGTGGATCTGCGGCATCTGCAGCGCCAGGTCGTCGAGCCGCTTGGCGTTCGCGCGGCCAGAGACCACATCCTCGCCTTGACCCCGGCGCAGCCATTCGCCGTACGGCTCTTGGCTGCCGTCGAGTGGGTTGCGGGTGAACAGGACCCCGGTGCCGGAATTCTCGTCGAGGTTGCCGAATACCATGGCCTGCACGGTGACCGCGGTGCCACCGTCACCGCTGATCCCTTGGCGGGCACGGTATTCCACGGCTCTCTGTGACTGCCAGGAGTCGAACACCGCCGTGACGGCCAGCCGGAGCTGTTCCCAGGGGTCGTCCGGCGGTGGTGTGCCGACGACCTTGGTGAACTGTTCGGTGAATCGGTGTCGGGTGTCGCGGGCGAACTCGGCGTCCCCGGATTCGTGGGCGAGGGCCTGCTGGACCTGGTCGGTCGTGCCGAGGTTCAGGACGGTGTCCATCATGCCGGGCATGCTGATCGCTGCGCCCGAACGCACCGAGACCAGCAGCGGCCGGTTGCCGCCGCCGAATGTGCGGCCGGTGACGGCTTCGAGTTCGGCCAGGGCCGCGGACACCTGTGGCCACACGTCGATCGGGACGCCGACGGAGCCCTCGGCGTAGTACCGGCGGCAGACGCCGGTGGTCAGCGCGAAGGCCGGTGGTACGGGGATGTCGAGGGATCGGATTCGTTCGATGCTGAATGCCTTGCCGCCGAGAACGTCCCGGCCCAGGCCGGTGGTGCCGTCGAGCAGGATGACGTCGGGTGCGGTCACGGTCGTCACTGCGCCCGCCTCACGGTCGCTCGGCCCGCGGGCCGACCTTCCTGCGGCACTGGAATTTCGGTAGTCATGAGCTGATCTCTCGATCGAGGTGGAGATGGCCCGCAGATGTGGCGCGGCCCACAAGAAGAGTTCGATGTGAGGGTAGTAACGCATCGCCGGAACTGTCAATAACGAGATAGATCAGCTCATAAATGAGCCCGGCAACCTGTGGAAACGCCGCTGTCCGGCCTGGCGGGCAATCGATTTCGCGAAAACCGTTGATTTGAGACGGATTGGATCATAAACTCGGCAATACGCCGCCCGTACAACGTACGGTGCATGGATTCTGGCGTTCTCACCCTGCTGTGACTAGGAGATTCAGTGACCACTACCCAGCGCGACGCGTCCACGATCGAATGGGCCGAGCTGAGCACCCCCACGCGCACCGATGTCCCCACCGAGCCGCACCAGTGGAAGGACAACGCCTATCTGGGTTTCTGGGACGAAAAGGCGGAGATCTACGGCCTGTTCCACTGGTCGACCTCCCCGAACCCGTCGGATCCGGCCGCGATCTACGGCCAGTTGTCGGTCACGGTCAAGGGCCGGACCATCGATGTTATCGAGCCGCTGAAGATCGGTCAGCAGGGCTACAGCAGCGAGACCATCCGCTTCGATCTGGGGCCGGAGGTGGGCATCGATCATCCGGAGGTGAAGATCGAATTCGTCACGCGCCCGCGGTTCCACGTCGCCGACTACAGCCAGGGCGGCATCGTTCCGGCCCTGGACGGCTCGTTCTTCAACCACTTTCATCAGAGTGCCTTCATCACCGGCACGGTCACCTTCGAGGGCCAGACGCACGCATTCGACGGTCTCGGCTGGCGTGACCGCGGCTGGGGCTTCCGCGCCGAAGCGCTGAATTTCACCCAGTACTTCGCGGCGCTGGTGTGTTTCGAGGACTACGACATCAGCGTGTTCAAGATGGGCCAGCCCGACGGCAGCGTCCGGGTGGACGGAATGGTGCTGCGCGAGAACGACTTCGACAAGATCGTCGACGTGTCCGTCGTGCGCGACTTCAACGGATTGACCGCGGCGTTCACCGTGACAACCGCAACGGGCGAGGTCATCGAGGTCGAGCGGGGAAGCGTCAAGGCCCACCACTACGTGCCGATGGGACCGGTCCGCGCCAAGGGCCCGGCCTTCAGCGTGGTCGAGGAGTTCGACGACTTCCGGATCACCGGGGGATCGGCCGGGTTCGGTCTGGTCGAGCACGGCATTCTGCGCACCCTCTTCTGAAAGCGGCCCACTGCCATGACATTCGACACCCAATGGATGGAGCGTGCGGGGGGCGATCCGCTGCACAATCCATATGAGAATTCCGGAACGGTGTGGACGACCGTGAACGCCGGGGAGGTCTTCCCAGGCGTTCCGACGCCCTTGACGTGGTCGATCTGTGGCGCCTCGTTCGAATGGGCGACCCGCCAGGGCTGCGCGGCCATCGGCGGCCTGCGCCGCTCGCAGGTCGCGATTCCGGACTCGATCGACGAACGATTCTTCAACATCTGGTACGGCCGTGCGGCGTTGAACGTGTCCTTGCTCGGTCACGTGGCGAATTGCATGCCGGGTTCCTCCTCGGATTCGATCGAGGAGGCCTACTTCGGCGGTGCGTTGCCCGAGACATCCGCGACCAGCGTGCTGTCGCGCTATCCGATCGTGGCGGGCAAGATGCCGGTCGCCGCAGTCCGGGCCCGTCGCGCCATCTATCGTCTCGAGGCCGAGGCGGACGCGTGGTGGCGGCAAACGGTGACCCACCTGCCCACCTCGCCCGACGGTCTCGTGGCACTGCTCGCGGAAGCGTACGCGCGGATGGCTGCGGTCACCACCGAGCATGTGATCAATACGATGATCGGCCAAGGCGTATTCGACATGGTGCGGAAGGTCGCCGAACAGAGCGGTCAGGTCGAGCTGGCGGCCACCGCCGTGACCGGCGGAGAGTCGCCCGAGGCTCGGACCGTGGCCGAGTTGTGGGAGGTCGTCCACGGCCAACGCCGGTTCGCCGACTTCGTCGGGGCGCACGGATTCCATGGCCCGGGGGAGAGCGAGCTGTCGTCGCGGTCTTGGCGGGAGGACTCCGCTCCGCTCGAACGGCTGATCGCGACCTACCGAACGCTCGGCGACGACGCTTCTCCGGCAGCGCTGCAGGAGCGTAAGCGGGCGGCGGCGGCCGACGCTGAGCATCGCCTGGTCGCGGGCAGCGGTCGCCTCGTTCGCGGGGTGCTGCCGGTGCTGCTGGGACAGGCGCGCACCTATATGGCGCTACGTGAAGTCGGGCGCGGCGCGATGCTGCGGACCGTGGACGTGACCCGCGCCGCTGCCCGTGCCCTCGGCACACACCTGGTCGCCGCGGATGCACTCGCCGAGGCCGACGACATCTTCTACCTCACCACCCGGGAGCTGCTCGCGCCCCCGGCCGAGGCGAAAGCGCTGGCCGGTGTCCGTCGCGCCGACCGTGAGCGGTATCTGTCACTCGAGATTCCGTCGCGGTTCGTCGGTGATGTCGCTGCCACCGAACCCGAAGACCAGGGCGATGTTTCGGTACTGGAGGCCATCGGCGCCTCGGCCGGAACCGTCGAGGGCAGGGTCCGGGTCATGCTCGAGGCCGGCGACGACGATCTGCTGCCCGGCGAGGTACTGGTGTGCCGCACAACCGATCCCGGATGGGCCTCGTACTTCCAGGTCGCCGCCGCGGTCGTCGTGGAAATCGGCGGGCAGATGAGCCACGGCGCGATCGTGGCCCGCGAGATCGGCATTCCGTGCGTGATCAACGCCGGCCAGGTGACCCGCCGGCTCCGGACCGGTGATCTGGTGCGGGTCGACGGCGACGGCGGCGTGGTCACCGTCCTGGAGCGGGCGCAGCCGGTCGCCACGGCCCGCGACCAGGCCGAGGCGGTCACCGAATTCGCGGATCTCACCGCGCATCTGGCGATCCTCCGGGTGATCCGGCTCAAGGGTTCGGTCACCGCGGACACCCTGGCGACGGTGCTGGGGCACGGGTCCATCGTGGTGGCAGCCGCACTGGATACCTTGCGAACGGCCGCCGCGATCAAGGTCAGCCCGCGCGGGGCGCGGATCACTCCCGCCGGCCGCCAGGCGCTCGAGGAGTTGCTATACGCCGAACGATCAGGAGTCGACGGCGCGGCGATGGCCGTGGAGTACGAACGGTTCACCGAGGTCAACGGCGACTTCAAGGCGATCGTTACCCGCTGGCAGCAGCGCGACGGTGAGGCCAACGACCATTGCGACGCCACCTACGACAACGCCGTGCGGGCCGACCTCGCCGAGACCCACCAGCGCGTCATGCCCATCCTGGACCGCGTCGGCACCCTCGCTCCGCGCCTGCAGCGCTATCGCCACCGGCTGGCCGAGGCGATGGCGAAAGTCGAAGCAGGCGATGATGACTGGCTGCTCAGTCCGCTGATCGACAGCTACCACACGGTCTGGTTCGAGTTGCACGAGGAATTGATTCAGATCACCGGTCACACCCGTATTTCCGAGGCGGCCGCCGGGAGGGCGCAATGAAATCCACCTCATCGACCCCGACCCTGTGGCACGCCGGCCCCGAGGATGACGCGCTGCATCCTGCGACCGGAACCGATTTCGAGCTGGTCGAGACTATGTATCTCGGCTTCAACATCCCGTCCGAACGCCTCAACGTCGAGGTCTTCCACTGGTTCCACCCGGTTCTGGGCACCGCGAGCGGTGGTGTGCTGGTCTTCCGCGGCGACCGGCGCGACCCGCTGCACGCCGACGTCGTCGACTTCCGATCTCATCTGCCCCATCCGCAGGGCGACGGGCGCCGGTTCGGTCTCCCCACCGGTGTCGAGATCGACGTGGTGGATCCGTTGCATCGGATCGAGCTGTCCTACCGCGCTCCCGACGACACGGCATCTTTCGATGTCGCGCTGACTTCGATCATGCCGGCCGTCGCCCCGGCGCCGGGCCATCTGTGCCAGGCGATGCGCACCAGCGGCCGGCTCGTCCTCGGCGAGGAGGAACTGACGGTCGACGGCTGGTTCACCCGGGACCGCAGCTGGGGCCGACCTCGATCGGAGATGCCGCATCCGGTACCGGCCGTGAATTGGCTCGCGGCGGTGTTCGGCGACGACCTGGCATTCCATATCGTCGGTTTCGATGCCGACGCCGCGATGCCGAATCCGTTGCAGTGGGGCTATGTCTGGGCCGACGGGCAGGCGCGCGCGGTGACCTCGCTCGAGCTGGAGATCGTCTACGCCGACGACGGTTGTCCGGTGACCGCCACGGTTCGCCTCGACGACGAGGCCGGGCACTCGCACCGGCTCTCGGGCGTGCGGCGCGCGAGTCTGCCGTTCAGCATCTGGCCGAACATGGTCACGGAGTTCACTCAGATGGAGTGGACTTACCTGGGCCGCACTGGGACCGGAGACCTGCAGAGCGTCCAGTACGCCGGTTTCCGTCGCCGGTTCGCCTCCGGCTGATATCCCGCGCCACTCGAGAAGCCCGTGCACCGTGGGTGAGGGGAGCGTCCGCCGAGCTCGAACGGCTCCCTTCGCCCCGGGCCGGGCAGAAGACCCTACCGAGGACTTGATCATGACCAGATCGAAGATCGCTCTCACCCGTGAGCGGATCCTTTCCACGGCCGCCCGGTACATCGAGCGGGACGGTATCGACACGCTCACCATGAGAGCCCTGGCGCGCGATCTCGAGGTCGGCGCGATGACGCTCTACGGGTACATACGTACCAAGGAAGAGCTCCTCGACGGCGTGGCCGACCTGGCACTGAGTCAACTCGATCTGAGCACTGATGAATCGGCGCCGTGGGAGGAACAGATCACGACGATCTTCACCAAGATCCTGCTCGGTCTGGAGGACCGGCCGGGTATCCGGGAATTGCTGGTGTTGCGTTCGGCGCATGGGCCGACGATCAATCTGATCCGCGAGAAGGTGATCCGCATTCTGCGCACCGCCGGTTACACGCCCGCGCAGTCGGTGCACGCGCTGGCGATGCTGTATTCGTTCACTCTCGGCTTCGCCGCGGCCAGTCATCGCAGCGGCGCCACCGATAACGACTTTGCCGAGGTCAACGTGCGCACTCACCCGTATCTCGCCGAGGCGCTGCTCGCCTATCCCGAGCGCACCACGATGCAAACCTTCGCCTCGGGCTTTCGATTCCTGCTCGAAGGGATCGCCAACCACCCCGCCTGAGTGCGGATCATCTGCCACGCAGTCGAATACGAGCGATGCTCAGCGGGGCGGTTATGGGGCGGCGGTATCAGGCCGCGGCCGAGGCACGGCCGAGTCGAGCAGCGTGATCGCGCCGATATGCAGTGACGTAGTGGACGTTTCGGTATCGAGCAGGTGCAGATCGAGCGAACCAAGCTGTCTCACATGGCCAATGGCGCGTGCGGTCGAGACGGATACGCGGACCTCGCGGCGTTTGTGGACCGAGTAGTTGTATCTGGGCCAGCTTGAGGCTTGACGGCGGTCCTGTTCACGCATGTGGATGGGCTGCAGATCGACGGTCACGACTCGGCAGGGGCCTGGGTACGAATCGACGCGAGGACCGGTGACGAGCCGGCTGCGTGCCCAGGGTGTGGCACGTTGTCCCGCCGAGTCCATAGTCGCTACGGACGCCGATTGTCCGATACCGCGATCACCAGCAGGGAGGTGATGATCCGGTTGCGGGCCAGGCGGTTGTTCTGCGACAACTCCGATTGCGGGAGAAGGACTTTCGCCGAACAGGTGCCACGGCTGGCAGCACGGCACCTCGTCCACCACCATCCTGCAACACCTGCTGTGTGCCGTCGCGCTCGCTTTGGGCGGTCGTCCGGGTGCCCGGACGACTCGGCATCTGGCAGCCGCGGTCAGCCGGATGGCTCGATCGGTCAGCCGAGGCTCTGCAGCTCTCGAGGTTCGATGGACGTTGGCGCCATCTTTGAACGAGAACGATCGTTGACATCGAGCTCTGTTCCATGCAAGCATCTAGGCACCGGCATCCCGACGGTGACGACGCTCCCGTGGATCCTGGTCAAGGAGTAGTTTTGTTTCCGCTGAATATTGCTCTGCGTGCAAAGGGTCGGCCCGGCGTGCGGGTACTACATTGCCGCGGCGCCAGTGTCGGGCCTCTGTGCGCCCTGCTTCCCACTTGTGAACGAACGTTCCGAGCCGGTCGTCGACGGGTCGCCAAAGGCCGACATAGCGGCCGAAGTCCGGTATGCCCTCGACCACCCGGACGGGCTCCCGGCCGGGATGAACGATTTCGGCGGTAAGCCGTCTGCGGCGTACCCCCGGCCGTTGCGCAACTACCTGGATCCGGCCTCTGCATCTGCTCCCGTTTGTCGGCTGGTGCTCCCGGGCGCTACCTGACGAAGTTTGTTGTCCGACGTCGCGGCCGGACGGCCGAAACTCCGTGAACCGTGGGCTGTTTCGGGGCTCAGTCGCATGCCGCGCCTGACATGCATTTGGCAAAGGGTGGACGATGAGGATTGCCCTGCGGGAACGGCAAAAGCGGAAGGCTTGGCGCCCGATTGGCATTTACGCGGTGTCCCGCGGTCTGTATGTATCGATTTCCGTTCGCGTTTCAGTATGAACCTTTTCCGGTCTGTTGCCCGGTTTGTGCCATGATGGAGGTAGGCAATGCGAATCTTGCTGGTCGCCAGCTCATTCAACAGTCTCACGCAGCGTGTTCACACCGAATTGCGGCAGCGGGGCCATTACGTTGGTGTCGAGTTGGCCATCGATGGCGAGGCGTTGTGTCTGGGGGTGGCTCGATTTCGGCCGGACTTGATCCTGGCGCCCATGTTGACAGCCGTTGTGCCAGAAAGCATCTGGTCCGAGCACACCGTCCTGATCGTCCATCCGGGGCCAAAGGGTGATCGTGGTCCGTCATCGCTGGATTGGGCCATCGGCACCGGTGCCGAGGAGTGGGGCGTCACTGTCCTGCAGGCTGTCGCAGAGATGGATGCGGGTCCGATCTGGGCGTCGGAATCTTTTCCAGTGCGGCCTTGTGGGAAGAGCGAACTGTATCGGACCGAGGTTGCCGACGCGGCCATGCGAGCCGTGCACCTGGCTGTCGAGCGTTTCGCGAAGGGAGGGTTCGAGCCCGAACCGCTCGACTACCAGCGCGATGACGTTGCCGGGCAGCAGCGCCCGTTTCACGCACAAGAGTTTCGCCGGATCGACTGGGCGCACGACAGTACCGCTGACGTGCTGAGCAAGCTGCGCGCGGCCGACTCTCAACCCGGCGTATTGGACGAGTTGTTCGGGCACGAATACTTCGTGCACGGTGGGCATAACGAGGATCAGCTGCGCGGGATTCCGGGCGCGGTCCTCGCCACGCGTAACCGTGCGATTTGTCGGGCCACCGTGGACGGTGCGGTATGGCTGCCCCAACTGCGTGCTCGCCGAATGCCCGGTGGCCCAGCGACTTTCAGACGGCCGGCGACCGACGTGATCGACCCCGGCCTGCTGGCCGGTGTGCCGGAAGTGTCGGTCACGGCAGTCGAGGCGGCCACTCGCGATACCTGGTCCGAACTGCGGTACTCCGAGTATGAGGATGTCGGTTACCTCGAATTCGCTTATGCCGGTGGTGCGATGAGCACCGATCAGTGTCGGCGCCTGCTCGAGGCGTACCTGTTCGCGCGGGCTCGACCGGTGAGTGTGCTCGTACTAGGGTCGCCCCGCGATTTCTTCTCCAATGGCATCCATCTCAATGTGATCGAGGCAGCCGCCGATCCGGCCGCGGAGTCCTGGGACAACATCAATGCGATCGACGATGTGGTGGAGGCCATCCTCACCACAACGGACAAGTTGGTGATCTCGGCGCTCGCCGGAAACGCCGCTGCTGGTGGAGTCATGCTGGCGCTCGCCGCTGACGAGGTCTGGTGCCGCGAGTCCACGGTGTTGAATCCGCACTACCGGCTGATGGGTTTGTACGGTTCGGAGTACTGGACCTACTCGCTACCGCGTCGTGTCGGCGCGGTGCAGGCAGAGCGCCTGATCCAGCAAGCCCTCCCGGTCGGTTCCTGCGCGGCGGCGGCGCTCGGACTGGTCGACCGTGTAGTAGCGGGCGACGCCGCAGAGTTCCGAGCTTGGGTGCGCCGGGAAGCCGCCGCCCTGGCAGCAGCTGAACCGGCGTTGACAGACCGCCTTATCGAAAAGAAGCAGCGGCGAGCTGCGGACGAAGCGGCAAAACCGTTGGCTGCCTATCGATCCGAGGAGCTCGATCGGATGTACCGGCAGTTCTACGGCCCGGGCGAACCGTATCACCGGCTGCGGCGCGACTTCGTGACGAAGATTTGCCCCACGGCGACGCCCGCTCACCTTCTCGGATAACTCACGCAACGGAGTAGCTGTGCTGTCAATCAATCATTTCGTACACGGATGGGGTATTCCTGCCTTCGCCTTCATTCTTTCTGTCACGGGATCAGTGCTTGCCCTACGCTGTGCATCGCACGCCAGAATCTCGCGCCGCCCGGGAGGCTGGCTCGCCGCATCGGCTGTCGCTCTGGGTGGTTGTGGCATCTGGGTTATGCATTTCACCGCCATGATGGGCTTCGGTATCCAGGGGGTGATCATTCGGTTCGACATTCCAATGACTGCGCTGAGTGCGGTGATCGCTGTCGTGGTTGTCTGGGCCGGGCTGTCGATCGTTGTGCGTTGGCAGCGCGAGGTCGTCGCACTTCCGCTGGGTGGGGTTCTCACCGGCCTCGGCGTTGCGGCTATGCACTATCTGGGTATGTTTGCGATGCACACGAGTGCGCATATCGAGTACAAACGAACACTGGTGGCGTTATCGATTGTGATTGCGATTGTTGCTGCCACCGCGGCACTGTGGCTCATTCTGCACGTGCGTGGGATCGTCGCTACCGTCATCGCTGGATTGGTCATGGGTTTCGCTGTATGCGGTATGCACTACACAGCAATGGCTTCGATGCATGCGCACCACGCCGATTACACCGCGATGGTCACCGGAGTTGAATCGACGTCGCTCTTGATGCCCCTCATGCTGACTGTCTCCGTGGTCATGATGAGCCTGATGTTGCTTGTGGGTCTTGCTGAGATCGAGGCACCGACTCGGCGCGAACTTCATTCGCTGGAAAGGGATTCCCCGGCACATTGGCCGATGAACAAACCTGGCAGCGGAGAGTCCCGGCCCCTCACTGATCAGACGGTCACAAGGACAGGAACCGGTCGACGTCGGCGTTTGGCGCAGTAACGGATACGGTGAGCGGGTCCGTCCCCGTTGGGGAGACCTTCCGACAACCGCGGCGGAACTGAACGATGTGTCGTCCGGCACGGTCGGCGCCTGGCCCACACGGTTCGATGTCGGTCGGCGTTTCGATCGGATGGGGATCCGCTCGGCACGATACGGCCGACGAGCGTGTCGCCGAATTCTTCTTCCGTGACATCGCAATCGCACCACCGAACCGCCAGCCCTTCCTTCGCCCAGTCGCAGGCCGGTGCCGAGTAGCGGTAGGCACAGCAAGCACAGGTAGCACCGTCACGGTAGGGCTGCCGGCGCCCCGGTCTCGCGCTCGGCGAGGTTCCGCAGAGCGAGCAGAATGAGGTCGAGCCCGTAGTGCGTGGACTCATAGGAGTTGCGGGCAGCGTACTCGTCGGCGAAGTGGGACAGCACCGGGAACTCGTCAGCCGAGAGGCCGGCGAACCGGCCGGTCTCGGCCTCCTGGGTGGGTGCGCGCCGTTCGGCCTCGATGACGACGCTGCCGATGAGGTAGCGGCTCAGCGTGCCGACGGCTGCGATCGCGTCGTCGTTACGCAGGCCTGCGGTAACAAGTAACGTCAGCAGGTGTTCGCGCACTCGGTCCATGGCGGTGCTGCGCGCGGAACGCGCGGCGAACAGTCGTGCGGCGCCGGGCTGGTCGACGAAGGCGTCGTGGATCTGCAGCAGGTAGGTGCGCAGCTGGGTGTGCCACGGTTCACCGCTGTCGATCGGTGGTGGTGCCGGCATAACGCGAGTGACCAGAGCGGCCTCTAGAGCGTCCTTGGAGCTGAAGTAGCCATAAAGGGTGCGAGCGGTTACGCCGAGCCGCGAGCCGAGGCGGCGCAGCGAGAGGTTTTCGGGTCCCTCAGCGGTGAGCAATCGCAGGGCCTCGTCGATGATCTCGTCCTGAGTCAGGCTGGGTTTCGGGCCGGGCGGCGTGCGGTGTTGACGGCGCGACTGCATGTGGCTCCTCGTCTGCGGATGGCCCGTCCATCGTAGTAGCAGTGGATTTCTTCCCCTATCTCTACACAGTGTGTAGAGTTCCGTGTGAACGGCGCCACACTCGGCGCAGAGGAGGAAGGGACAAAGCATGACCGGAGGCACACACCAGGACGCGGTCGACCACTCGGCGCTTGCGAGCCCGTACGTGTTGCCGCTCGAGGAGTGCTCCCCCGAACGCGCCCAGCAGGTCGGAGGCAAGACCAAGGGTCTGCATGCGCTCATCGAGCTCGGCCTCCCGGTGCCCCGTGGGTTCGCGATCACGGCGGACGCCTACCGTGCTGCGTTGGCCGCGACCGGGATCGATGCACCCATCGTCGAGGTCCTTGCCGACGCGGCTCTCGGCGACGAGGCAAAGTCGGCCCGGATCCGGGACATGTTCACCGCGGTCGAGCTGCCGGACGACCTCGCCGCCGCCATCGAGACCGCCTACGCAGCTCTCGGCGAGGGACCGGTCGCGGTGCGGTCCAGCGGCATCGCCGAGGACACGGCGGCGGCCTCGTTCGCCGGTCAGCACGACACATACCTGTGGGTCCAGGGTGTCGAGGCGTTGCACGAGCACGTCAAGCGCTGCTGGGCGAGCCTCTACAACGCCGGTGCCATCGGGTATCGTGCGCGATTCGGCATCCCGCCGTCGGACGTCGCAATGGGTGTAGTCGTGCAGCGGATGGTCGAGGCGGCTGCCGGTGGCGTGATGATGACCCTCGAGCCCGTCTCCGGCGACCGGGAGCAGATCTTCGTCGAGGCCGCCCACGGTTTGGGTGAGGGAGTCGTCGTCGGCGATGTGTCGTCGGACCGGTTCTGGTTCGCGAAGGATGGCCTGGCGCTTCGTGAGCGTCAGATCAGCGAGCAGACCCACCAGCATGCCTTCGACGAGCTGGTAGGCAGGGTTACCAGGCAGCCGCTCGATCCCGGTGTCGGCAGTACGCCCAGCCTGAACGATGACCAGGCCACGGCGCTCGCGCGGCTCGGCGTCGAGATCGAACGGGCCTTCGGCCAGCCTATGGACGTGGAGTGGGCGGTCGCACGGGACGGACAAATCCTGCTGCTGCAGGCTCGTCCCGAAACGGTGTGGAGCAACCGACCGGCCCCCGCCGCGACCGCTGTGCGCGCCACGCCGACGACGACGCACGGCGACCTCGATCCGGAGCAGTACTACTCCACCGCCAACCTCGGCGAGGCGGCCCCGGGTGTCCTCGCCCCGCTGACCTGGTCGGTGTGGGGGCCCGGCGCGGAGATCGCAGCCCGGTACGGCTTCGTCCAGATGGGTGTGCTCGAGCGTTCCAAGGCTGATGTGCCGGACGAGCCCCACGAGCGGATAATCCAGATCGCCTACGGACGTGCGGTGGCTTCCGTCAGCGCCTTCTACGAAATGGGCGAACGCATCCCCGGCGCGAGCGGGGACATGCTTGCTGAACAGCTGCTGGGCGAGGTTCCCGCTGGCATGCGTCGAAACTCGACGAAACGCCGTTATCCACATGTCGCGTGGAACATGCCGCGAAACTTCATCCGAACCAAAACTGCCCTGGTCGAGAAGAACCATGAGGTCGCCGCCTGGTGGACCCGTGAGCTGGCCCGCACCCCCCACCTGGACCTCGCCGACGCTCAGGCGCAGTTCCGTGACGCCACGAAACAATTCCACGCGGCCACTGCCTTGCAGGCGCAGGCCAACATCCTCGGTATCCCGCCGGTCTTCGACGCACTTCGCAAGCTCGTCAGCCAGGTCGGCATGGATGAGTCCTTCGGCCGGCTCACGGCAGGCAGCGGGGACCACAGTGAGATCGAGGTCATCGCCGACATCTGGGATCTCGGCCGCGGCCGCCTCGAGGAGGAGGAATTCCTGCGGCGTCACGGGTTCCACGGCACGATGGAAGGGGACATCGCGGGCACTGTTTGGCGTGAGGACCCCACCCCGATTCGTCGCCTCGCCGCACTGTATCGCGAGCAGGCCGACGACAAGGACCCACGGATCGCGGCGCAGCGCCGGGCTGCGGAACGTCGAGAAGCGGAGGAAGAACTGCTCGCGCGCGTGCCCGGTCCGCTCGGCAGGGTCAAGGCGCGGCTGATCCTGAAGCTGGCCCGGCGCAACATGCCGATGCGCGGCATCGGGAAGGCCAGCTTCCTGCGTTCGCTCGACATCGCCCGGGCAGCGGCGAGACGCATCGGCGCACTCCTGGTCGCTCACGGAGCGATCGACGAGATCGACGACGTCATGTACCTGACGGCCGACGAGATCGCTGGGACGATCCCGGCCGACGCACGCGAACTCATCACACAGCGCCGGGCAGAGCAGCGGCTCTACCGGAGCTACGACCTTCCGGTGGCCTTCTGGGGCTGCCCCGAGCCCACCATCGCGAACCGCACTTCCGAGACCGTCGTCTCGAACCGGCTGAGCGGGATCGGGGCGAGTGCGGGTGTGGTCGAGGGCGTGGCGCGGGTGGTGACGGACCCGAGTTTCGCGGAGGTGGAGCCGGGGGAGGTGCTGGTGGCGGCGACGACGGACCCGTCGTGGGCGTCGGTCATGTTCGTCTCCACTGCGCTGGTGGTCGATATCGGTGGCACGTTGAGTCACGCGGCGGTTGTCGCGCGTGAGCTCGGTATCCCGTGTGTGGTCAATACCGGCAACGGCACGAGCGTGCTGCGTACCGGTGACCGCGTGCGCGTCGACGGCACGACCGGCACCGTGACAGTTCTGCAGCGCACGAGCTGATTTTCAACTATCGAACAGGAGAGGTACCCCTATGGCCATCACGCCGCAGGATGACTACTTTCACCCCCGGCCGGCCGACGAGCCGTTCTGGAACGAGGCCAGCTGGTTCTCGTTCATGGTTCCCGAGCGCGACATCGCCGGTTTCGTGTACCTGTACCACCGGCCGAACGTCGGCTACACGGTCGCCGGCGTCGCAGCCTGGGACCCGTCGGGCAGCGAGAACTACGACTGCCTGCTCTACGACTGGGGCGAGGCATACCGGACGCCCGAGGGCGCGGAAATGTTCGACTTCGCGCTCGATAACGGCTTGCGGGTCGAGCTGCTCGAACCGCTGCGTCGGTACCGGTTCACCTACCGCGGGCAGAACGCGTTCAATGCCGACGTCGCGCTCGACCTCGTTTTCACCGCCGATCGTCCGCCACACGACGCGGGCATGCCCGGCGGGCTCGAGGAGTGGGGCAAGGGCCACTACGACCAGCTGGGACGGATGACCGGAACGCTGGCACTGGACGGTGAGGTCATCGAGGTCGACTGCGTCGCGCAGCGCGACCGCTCGTGGGGGGTGCGCAACATCGTCAACAACCCGCGTGGCCAGATGATCTGGGGAGTCGGCGAGACGAGCAGTTTCCACGCCCTCGCGGTCAGCTTCCGTAAGCCCGACGAGGACCCGGTGCTCGGCACCGCCGAGGACGTCATCATCGGCTACTACCTCAAGGACGGCGAGTATGGCGATATCGTCAAGGGCTCGGCCAGCACGATCGCGGTGACCGAACGTGATGCCACGGGTCGTCCGGTGTGCTATCGGATCTCCGCCATCGACTCGTTGGGCCGCCGTCTGGAAGCAACCGGCCGGGTGCGCAACATGCTCAACTGGCAAGGCTATTCGTGGCTGATGACCTTCTGGTCCCTCGTGGAGTGGGAGCTGGACGGGCAGATCGCCCTCGGCGAGGGCCAGGACTACTGGCCGCTGCACCATTCGCGCACATTCATGCGACGGCTTCGCGCGGAGTCGCCGCGGATCTAATGCCCTTCCCAGGTAGTTTGCGTCGGTAACCGGGCATCGGGTTGATCGTTGGGGCGTCGCAGTCGACGCGGCAAATCTGGAACCACCACCGCGGCCACATCCCAGCGGTCAGCGACTGCCCGTCGATGGGCAGTTCGAGGGGACCTCAACGGCGAGATGTCCGGGCGCCGGATCTGGCCGGTGGAGGTGGTGCGCAGCGGTTTGCGGCGCGCGTCAACTCTGCTGATGGTGTATCGGTGTGATGTTCCTGGTGCTCGGGTCACGGGCGTCAGCGCAGGTCGTCGAAGGAAGGCAGTGGACGCGAGACGATTGCTGAAATCTCGTCCCGATCGATCCCGACGGCTCGTAGGATCGTCGCGGCGCAGGCGGCCTCCGCATCGATATCACGGTCCAGCCGTCCGTCGACCACACCACGGATGACCGCGAGTACGCCCGCGATCGCGATCGTCAACGCCAATGTCGGATCCTCGACCCGGAAGCGGCCCGTTTCCACGCCGTGGCGCATGATCCGTTCGGCACGAACCCAGATCATCTGCTCGAACCGGGGCTCGGCATCCTCGAGACGGACGAGCAGTTGCGCTGATACGGGATCGGTCTGGCAGAGACCCACGAGTCTGCGAGCGCCGACGCTCAGAGCTTCCGCCGGATCGTCGAGTCGATCGCCGACGTCGCCGATGGTGTCCGCGAGCGAGGTCACGGTCTCCTCGACAACTGCGTCGATGATGTCGTCTTTGGTCTTGAAGTGGCTGTAGAAGGATCCGAGTGCGACGTCGCAGCGCTCGGTGACGTCAATGACGCGTAGATCTGCGACCCCGCCTTCGGCGATGAGGCTTCGCGCTGCGGTGACCAGCTCATTGCGGATGCGTGAGCGTTTGCGATCGCGGCGCGACGTCGGGTGGGCCATAGCGCCAGCGTACCGACATCTGAACCAGTGAACCAAGTATGAATCTTCGTTCAAACTATGAACTTCTGTTCTAGAGAGTGCTAATCTGTCCCGTGTAGGTGGCGATGGGCGCACTGGATCAGGTCGGCGATTCGCGTCCTGGCGGTCAGCGGCATCGTGCAGGTGGCGATGCTTATCGGATACACCTCGCCGAACACGTTCGCCGGCCGTCATGTCAGCAGACCCGACGTCCAAGAGCGTTCGTACCCGAGCTACCAGTGTGGCCCCGTGCTCAGGGCTGCCCTGTACCCAAGCGGAGTGAAGCGATGAGAACTGCAGTAGTTGGAGCCGGGATCGCGGGACTTGCCGCGGCCCGCGAAATCACGAAGGCCGGTGGTGAGGCCGTCGTGTTCGAAGCGGCTGACTATATCGGCGGGCGCATCAAAACGGTGCGGCATCATGGCTTCCAGTTCGACGTCGGTGCATTCATCTACCTCGGCAGCTATCACCAAGCCACCGATATGATGCGCGAGGTCGGCCTGACGAAGCAGATGACCAAAGTGCCGGCCTACGGTGCCATGCCGCGCAACGGGGAACTGCACTATCTCGATCTGTCCAAGCCGGTCCGGACGGTCGGCGGCACCAAGTACCTGTCGACCGCGAACAAAATCCGGCTCGGCAAGCTGATCTGGCAGCTCGCCCGGCATTGGAAAGACCTCAACTACATCGATGCGTCCGGTGTCGCGCAGATCGATACCGACACCGTTGAGTCCTGGTGCCGTCGCGAGCTCAACCAAGACCTGCTGGATTACATCGGCGCGGTCGTCGTGCGCGGGCCCTGGCTGAGTGATCCGTCCTATGCCAGCTACGGCCAGTTGCTGTGGACGTTGAAGAACTTCTTCGTGCCCTATTTCTACGGCCTTGACGGGGGTATGGACGCGCTGCCGCGGGCCATGGCCGCAGGCATCAACATGCGACTCTCTACGCCTGTTCGCCACGTTGCCGACACCGGCGGCGGTGTCGAGATCGAAACCGACAGCGGCACAGAACTTTTCGACAACGCCGTCATCACGGCGACGACGGCCAAGGCGCTGGAGATCTATCCACAGCTGGACGGATTTGCGCGCGAATACTACGAGCAGACCAACTACATCTGCAGCGTCAACACCCATATCGCGTTGTCGTGCAAGCCGGCGAACCCGGCGACCTACATCATGTGCTCCCCGCGGGAGCAGCCCGATATGTGCGGTGTGATCGTCGACCACTTCAAGGCGGGCAATCGGGTACCGGAAGGCAAGGGCATGATTACTGTCTTCTGCCGCCACGAATGGTGCCTGGAGTATCTAGAGGCGCCCGAGGAGGAGATTCTCGAGCAGGTCCTTCGCTTCGTGGCGCCCTACTACGGTGACCTCTCCGATGCAGTCGAGCATGTGGAGATCGGCCGGTGGCGGGAGGTTGTGCCGATTATGAAGAAGGGCCGGTTCAAGGCGGTCGACCGCTTTATGAAGTCGGTCGATCCCGACGCACGGGTCCAACTCGCCGGCGACTTGGGCCCGATTCCGGGAGTAAATGGTGCGCTGGTGAGCGGGACCATGGCGGGCCGACGGCTGGCCGCCCAGAAAAAGGTCGGGAAGGTGACCCTCGATGGGTGCTGAGGAAGCTGCAAAACCGGATCATAGCTCGCAGCCAGCGGAATTGTGGTGAATTACCGTGAAAGAAACCATGTCCAGTCCCGTCGACCGACCATCGATCTCGCCTCGGAACGACGATCCACGACCGCGTCAGATCGTGCCGGTGAAGGCATGGGCGACAGTCGGGGCGCTCATCCTCGCCGCTGTCGGATTCGTGTTCATCAGATGGATGACCAGCCCGTATTTCACAACCACGCCGAGTGGGCCGAGTGACCCTCCGGCGTGGATGAAAATCTGCTTGGTAGCAATGCAGATCATCCTGCCGCTCGGCGAGCTGGGGTTGATTTGCTGGTTCGTGGTCCGACCCTGGCTGCAGGACCGGCGCATCGGTGCGGACGGCATACTGGTCATCGCATTTGCCACGCTGTTCTTCTGGGATCCGATCTCATCCTACGCAGGACATTGGTTCACATATAACTCCTGGCTGTTCAACAAAGGCTCCTGGCTGCACAGCGTCCCCGGTTCGCTGGCGTTCGGAAAGCCTGGGCAGGAGCAGGCTTATCCTTTGCTTGTGATTCCCGGTGCATATGTGTGCATCTTCATGCTCACGGTCGCGCTCGGCGGCTGGGTCATGCGAACAGCGCGGTCTCGCATGCCGCGAATCGGAACTTTCGGACTGCTGGTAATTACTTATCCCGTGATGGTGCTCTTCGATGTCGTATTCGAGGGAATTGTGTTCGAGCCGATGGGGGCTTGGTCCTACCCCGGCGCACATCTTGCACTGTTCGAAGGTACCTACCACGCCTTCCCGCTCAGTGAAGCGCTGACGACCGGCCTTCTTTTCACGGGGTGGGCCGCTCTCAGATACTTTACGAATGACCATGGGCAAATGGTGTCCGAGCGGGGTATCGAAGAAATCGGCGGATCGCAAGTGAAGAAGACCTTGCTTCGCGCACTGGCGACGGCCGGCATCGCGCACGTCATCTTCTTCTGTACCTATAATCTGCCCAATACATGGATGGGCCTTCACTCCAGTGAATGGCCGAAGGATGTTCAAGAACGCTCCTATCTCACCGACCACCTCTGCGGTGCGAGCGTCAATCGGGCGTGTCCCGGTCCCGGCATTCCGATCCCGCGCAACGACAACAGCAATCGAGACGGTGGCTCCGCGTATCTGGACGCGAACGGAAATCTCGTTGTCCCGCCCGGGACACACGTGGGACCGTCGTTCCCATATCAGCGGTGAGAAATGCGGGACGGCAGGTGTGCGATTCTGCTCAGCAGCTATATCCCAAGGATGGTGCAATGAATATCAGACTACAGTTGGCCTGCGTATATTCACTCTATGTGTTCATTGTTGTGTTCATGATCGGCTTTGTATTTCTCGCCGGATTTGTACCGCCACCGAGTCCGGCTGCCGGGCCGGACGAGATCGCCGAGATGTTCCGGGCGAACACCCTGGGGATTCGGCTGGGCATGTTGCTGTGCATGCTGTCCGCTGCTCTCCTGCTACCGTGGGGTGGGGCTGTCACGGTGCAAATGAAGAGAATTGAGGGCCGCTTTTCGCCGCTGACCTATTCTTGGTTTGCTGCGCAAGGCTGTATCGTCATAGAGTTCATTTATCCGTCGATGTTCTGGGCTGTTGCGGCTTTCCGTCCGGACAGCGCGCCGGAACTTATTCGGCAGTTCAACGACCTTGCGTGGCTTCCGTGGCTGGGAATAATCTCGACGGGGGCATTTCAGGCATTTGCGCTCGGGATACTCACTTTGCTGGACAAGCGTCCCGAACCCATCTATCCGCGCTGGTTCGGCTACTTTCAGCTCAGTGCCGGCTTCTTGCTCATCCCGGCAGATCTGATAATTTTCTTCAAACATGGCCCGCTCGCGTGGAACGGTATTTTGGGGTTCTGGATCCCCGCATCCACGGCATTCATCTGGCTCATTGTGACCACGGTCTTCACGGCCGAGGCGATAAAGCGCCAGGCTGCCGACGCGGAAGTCGAGTCTGCCGAGGATGATATCGCTCGAAGGTTGATTATTTTGGAGCGCAGACTCGCCGAGCTGAGTTAGGCCCCGGCCGTCGGGCGGACTTATCGCTGAAACGACTCGACGTATCGATCTCCGAGCTGTCAGCGCGAAAGTCGGAACCTCGCGACCGAGCTGGGCTCGATCGCGAGGTGCCCTCGGCGCAGCGACCACCTCGGCGTCGCACCTACTCTGCTGCGTAGTCGCGTGCCAGGCGGGCGCGCCAGGCGTTGATCTCCGCCGGGAAATCGAACGCGTCGCGGAACATGACCCAGCGGAAGCAGAGTCCGATGCCGTAGGACACGTAGACTTCCGCTTCCCGCTGCGGATCGAGGTCGGTACGGATGGAGCCATCACGTTGCCCGAGGGCTATGTGCTCGGCCATCTCGGCTTGAAACCTGGGAATCAGCTCTGCATACCAGTCTCGGATGCTCGCGATCGGCCCCGCAGTGGCCTCGAAGCTCAGCACCACCATGGCTCGCATATTGTCCGGTGCTGTCTCCACCCCGTGGAGGAGATCGTCGAGATGACCGAGGGTCAAGTCCAATCCGGTGCCCGGTCGCTCGCGGCGTAGCCTGGGCAGAAGGCGCTCCGCGATCTCGTTCTCGAGCAGAATCTTGAGCACGGCCTCTTTGCTGCCGTAGCGGTCGCGCACCATATTGCGGCTGTAGCCCGCGCGCTCGCCGATCTCGGCCGCAGTGGTCCGCTCGAAGCCCTGCTCGGAAATCAGCTCGATCGCAGCATCGATGAGTCGGCGCGACGACTCGGCGACGCGTTCGGCCTGGGTGCGGCGGGAGGCCTGGGCGGCATTCGCAGTCATTCTTCCATCCTAAGCACTACTTGTCTGTTCGCAGACATGTTATGGTCCTGTCATGGCCGTGACGTCACCCTCTGCTTATCCGCGATCCCCCTGCTCCCCGGGGCAATCAGGCGACCATCGCGAGGATCTGGATTGTTCACGGTGCGACCTGGCCTGCCCTGATCGCGTATACCTGGACCGACCGGATCATGAGCGGAGATTTCGAGCCGAAGTTCGGCCGCGAACTGGACCCCGAGTGGTATCGGACCCTCGTCCTTTGTGTCGAGGTCATGGTCGGTATCGGGCTCGGTGGGTCTCGGTGGCTGGGCCGGGTTGCGATGCATGGCGCGACAGCGCCGCAAGCATCCTGCTCGCGGGGCCGTACGTCTCATCCTGCAGACCTTCGGTGTGAAGGTGCTGGTCGACTTCATGGTCGAATTTCTCACCGTGCGCATGAGTGCCGTGACTATGCCGCGATTAATTTCCGGCGTGGGAAGCTCTCACTGAATTGCTTGCACGCAAAACGCCCGCGGGAAGCAATCGGTGCATGAGTGAGGGGACTTTCGGGCCGGCGCTGCCGATAATACGCGTTTTCGCATGAGTTGTACCCCTGCTCGGGCAGGATAGCTTATCGGACCAGGGTCCAAACTATCAAGGGGTTAACGATCGTTGACTTTTGAGATAAAATATCTCAGTAACGCTCGGCGCAGGATCGACGTGGGGTGCGTCGACCGTTCATCATTCAACCGATCGGAGAGTAAATGTCCGCCACCATCCCTACGAGTGCCTTTGGTCAGGGATTTTCCTTCACCGACGATCAGCGTGCATTCCAGGATGTGATTCGCGACTTCTGTCGGCGTGAGTGCGGCACCCATGAACAGCGTGAGGCGCTGACCGGGGGTGGCACCGAGAACCACAATCAAGCCCTATACGAGAAGATGGCACAGCTCGGCTGGGTCGGCGTTTCGATCCCCGAGGAATACGGTGGATCCGGCGGGACGCTCGTCGATCAGTGCATCTTCCATGAAGAGATCCAGCGCGGAATGGCGCCGGTCTTCGCAGCCGGAGCCAGCGGCACAGTTGCCGGTTGCTACGAGCGCTACGGTTCGGAGGCGCAGAAGCGCGATGTCCTGGGAGCGATCTCGCGGGGCCGCGTGATGTCGATTTCGATCTCGGAACCGGAGGCCGGCTCCGATGTCGGGAACATTTCATGCTCGGCCAAGGCGCAGGACGGTGGGTTCCTGATCAACGGGCAGAAGACGTGGTGCACCGGCGCGCATCTCGCCGATCGCATCCTGCTCGTCGCTCGCACCAGTCGGGAGGAGTCGCCGCACGCAGGACTCACGATGCTCGAGGTTCCGGCGGACGCGGACGGTCTCGACATCCGAGGAATCGACACGATGGCCGGGCGTGAAGTGAACGATCTGTTCTTCCGCGATGTCTTCGTTCCCGAAGGCAAGGTCGTCGGAGAGGTCGGCAGGGCGTGGCCGCAGGTGATGGCCGGTCTGAATGGTGAACGCTTGATCGGAGCGGCCCATGCACTCGGCATTGCGCAGCGCGCACTCGCCGATCTGGTGGACTACGTCAAGCAGCGCAAGCAGTTCGGACGAGCAATCGGCACCTTCCAGGCATTGACGCACCGCATTGCCGACCTCGCGATCGAGGTCGAGTGCTCCCGGTTGATCACCTATAACGTCGCGGCGAGCGTCGACGCCGGCCGTGGCACCAGCACCGAACTCGCTCGTCTGACGTCGATGGCGAAGGTGAAGACCTCCGAAACCGCCAAGCGTGTGGCGCTGGAAGGCATGCAGATGATGGGCGGCTACGGATACGCGACGGAATTCGACATGGAGGGCCATGTACGGCGAGCCCTGGTGACACCGATCTGGGCGGGAACGAACGAGATCCAGCGCGAGATCATTTCCGGAACTCTGGGCCTGCGTGCCCGCTGAGTGAGACCGACCGTCGCATGGCCTTCCTGCAGCACCGCACTGCCGCGGTGATCGGCGGCCGTATCGCCGGCACCACAGCTGCCTATCGCCTGCAGCAGGCCGGGTTTCGTACCACGGTTCGAGAGCTGTGACCTTCGATCAAATGGCGTGAGTTGCGGACTGTCACAAACGAATTGGTTTCAGCGCGCCGCTGGCGCGAACGCATCGACAGGAGTTGAAGTATGACCGCCATCGAGTGGGATTACATCGTGGTGGGTGCCGGCCACAACGGCCTCAGCGCCGCTTGCACGCTGGGCGAGCAGGGCCGTTCGGTGCTGGTCGTGGACCAGTTGCCGTTCCTGGGCGGCCTCTCGGCGAGTGTGCCGTGGGTGCCGGAGGCCCCGGATCATCTGCTCAGTGTCGGCGCAATGGACGACATGTTCATGGCGCAGACGCCGTTGGCTCGCGAGCTCGGACTGGAACGCCACGGCTACGAGCCGATTCCACTGGAGGCACCCTACGGCTGGATCAACGAGGACGGCGACACGTTGCTGCTGTTCCGCGACTTCGACCGGACGCTGAGTGAGATTCGCCGGTTCTCGCGCAAGGACGCGCAGACCTACGCCGAGCTGCGGCCGGTCCTGGACCTGATCATGGATCTGGTCGACCAGTTGAGCCCGCGGCACCCGTCGGCGCTGGGCAAGCGCGATCTCGCCAAGCTGGCATTGAAACTCGCGCCCGACCGCAAAGCCCGCTCGATGCTGGGCAAGATGCTGACGCTGTCGGTTTTCGAGATGATCTCGGAGACTTTCGACAGTGATGCGATGCGTGGGCTGTGGGCGTATTGGACGTCGATGATCGGACCGGCCGATCTCGACAGCACTGGGATGTTCCTCATGGCGTATCACGCCCTGCATCGCAAGCAGGGGGTGCTGCGTCCGCGCGGTGGCATGACCGGGCTGATGAACGCGTTCGCATCGAAGGTGCGCAGCCATGGCGGGGAGATTCGGCTCGACTCCAAGGTCGAGCAGATTCTGGTCGAGGGCGGCCGGGCCGTCGGTGTTCGGCTGGTCGACGGCTCGGAGTTGCGATCGCGACATGGAGTGCTGGCCAACTGCGCTCCGCAGGTCGCGCTGGGCCCGCTGCTGCCCGACGGCGTCCTGGATCGCGAGACGCGTAACAAGGTCGCGATGATTCCGGCGAATTCGGTCAATGTCGCCTCCTTCAAGATCGACTTCGCGGTTCGCGGCCGAGTCGACTTTCCCACCGCGGCGGCCAAACGACCGGACAAGGTCGACGTGCGCCGCACCACGTTGATGACCGGCACGCTGGAGGAGCACATGGCCTCGCTGAAGGCCACGAAACTCGGTGTCGCCGTCGACAATCCGCCGGTGTACATGGCGGTGCTGTCGGCCGCCGACCCGACGATTGCTCCGCCCGGACAGGACGTGCTGTACCTGCATGCCAACGTGCCGGCCGACCCGGTCGGCGGTTGGGAAGCCAACAGGGACGTCTACACGCAGACGATCGTCAAGTCGGCGCAGCGTTTCCTCGACGGGCTCGATGCCGAGATCGGCCGCGTGGTCCACACGCCGAAGGATTTCGAGGACCGGTTCAGCACGCCGAAGGGCTGCTATTTCCACGTCGACATGACCCCGCTGCGCCTGGGTGTCAATCGCCCGGCGCGTGGGCTGGGCGGTTACGTCACACCGGTTGCCGGGCTCTATCTCGCGGGTGCGGGTTCGCACCCCGGCGGGACGGTCAACGGGTGGTGCGGGCGGCTTGCCGCCTTCGAAGCAGTGAAGCACGAGAACTAATTCAGGAGAATCGATGTCATCAGCAGGCCAGGAGCAGGTTATCGGTCAGCTGCTCCGCCACCGGGCGAGCGCGTATCCGGATCGGCCGTATTGCTATGTTGCCGGGAAGGGATACACCTTCGCGGAGTTGGATCGACGGACGGACGAGGTGGCCGCCGGATTCGCCGCACACGGCGTCGGTAAAGGCGATCGGGTGGCCCTGCTGATGCCCAATCGCATCGAGTTCATCGAGGCGTATTTCGGTCTGGCGAAACTCGGGGCGATCCAAGTCCCGCTCAACGCATTCCTCAAAGGCGATTTCCTGCGCCATCAGCTCGCGGATTCCCGCGCTGCTGTGGTGGTCCTGGACAGCGCAGGATACTCCGCGGTCGAGCCGCTGCTCGAGCTCCTGCCCGACCTCCGGCTGATCGTGGCGCTGGATTCGTTGCCATCGGATGGCCCGCTCTCCGGCGTCGAGGTGCTTCCGTACGATGTTGTCGCGTCCGGTGCCGGGACGCCGCCGGAAATGCATGTCTCCCCTGATGACCCGATGTCGATTCTGTACACGTCGGGCACCACCGGCTACCCCAAGGGTTGCGTCTTGCCACACGGCTATTACGCCAGGGTCGGCCGGGTCGCGATCCATGGCCTCGAGTTGACCGAGGACGACTCGCTGTTCGCGCCGTTGCCGATGTTTCATCTCAGTGGCGGCATCTTCATGCTGATCAGCGCCTTGATCATGGGTATCCCGGTGCACTACGCCCCTTCGTTCAGTGTCAAGACGTTTCTGTCCGACGCCACAGCAGCGGGCGCCACCGTCGTGCTGGGGGTCGGCGCGATGAGTCTCGCACTGCTCAGCACGCCCCCGGGGCCGGGGGACCGGGCGCACCGGATTCGCGCGATGATGGTCGCCCCGCTGGCTCCGGCAGACCAGGAGCGCTTCCGGGAACGGTTCGGGATCGAGCCGTGGACCGAGGTATACGGTCAGACCGAATGCATGCCGGTCACGGTGAACCCGATCTCAGCGCCGCGCGACCGGGCCGGCTGCGGGGTGGCGGCTCCCGACTTGGAAGTTGCGCTGCTGCGCGACGATCTCACGTTCGCCCCGGACGGCGAGGTCGGCGAAATCTGCCTGCGCCCCAGGGCGAGATTCGCCATATTCGACGGGTATTGGGACAATGCGACCGCCACGCTGAAGTCGTTCCAGGGTCTCTGGTATCACACCGGCGACTTCGCCCGGCGCCTGCCGAGCGGCCAGATCGCTTTCGTCGATCGCAAGTCGGATGCCTTGCGTCGCAAGGGCGAGAACGTTTCCAGTCTGGAATTGGAGAATGCCAGCCGGCGCATTCCCGAGGTGGCGGACGTGGCTGTGCACGGGGTTCCGGCGGAGACCACCGAGGACGAGATCAAGGCGTGCATTGTGCTGAAGCCGGACACGTCGATGACACCTGAGGGTCTGTTCGAATTCTTCCGGACGGAGCTGCCGTATTTCGCGATCCCACGCTATATCGAAATCCTGGACAGTCTTCCCGTGAACGCCATGAATCGCGTAATGAAGCACCAGCTGCGCGAGCGGCCCAACGGAGACGGCGTCTGGGACTTCACAAAGCTCGGCCTGACTGTCGCCGCGGCCGACCGGCGGTGACCGCGAGGCGCGACTGCCGATGACGTCGGCGTCGGCGAATGTTCGGCGGCGAAACTCAAAAAGGAAGTCTTGACCAGAGCTGCGGCAGGCGCGGTGGTATTGGGGGCAGATATCCCGAGCCTGCCGCCGGTGCCCGCGTCAGCCGGCTTGGGCCGGGCGCAATGTATCGCCGACGCATGCGGCACCGCCTGACGTTGGCGCTGGAAAACCGAGTAGAAGCGGGAGCAACACCACTATGGACCTGACACTCACACCCGAACAGGAAGCGTTGCAAGAGCGCGCCTTCCAGGCCGGCCTGGAGTTCCGTGAGGAAGGGGTGCGGTGGGACCTCGACGACGCGGCACCGTACCGCAAGATCGTGGACCGAATGGGCGAACTCGGTTTCTTCGGCATCAGCATGCCGACCGAGTTCGGTGGCCAGGGATTGACCGCGCTGGACTACTTCATCAGTGCCGCGGCGATCTTCCGCGCCTCCCGGAACTGGCTGTGCTGTGAGGCGCTGTTCTGCACCAGCGGTCCGGGGCCGTCGATGCTGCTGCTCGGTGAGGAGACGGCTCGGCAGAAGTATCTGGAGTCCGTCGTCACCGGCCGCCGCGGCTGCAATATTGCCCTGACCGAGCCCCTGCACGGTTCCGATCTGACCCATCTCGAGACGAGCGCGACCCGGGTCGGCGACGAGTTCGTGCTGCGGGGAAGCAAAAACTTTGTGACCGGTGCGGTGGTGAACGATCTGCACGCGGTCTTCGTCCGATTCGATGGCATACCGGGTGCCAAGGGCATCGGCGCCGTGCTCGTCGAAGACGGCCATCCGGGTGTTCGGGTGGAACGTGGGCCCCGGTTCGTCGGCGACCGCGGAATCCCGCACGGCGATGTGCATTTCGACGATGCCCGCGTGCCCGTGGAGAATCTCCTCTTCGGTCCCGGACAATTCTCCCGCCTGATGTCGGCCTTCAATATGGAGCGGATGCACAACTGCGCGTTCTGGCTCGGCTCGGCCGAGGCCGCCTACGACGAAGCCGCTGCTTTCGTGCAGCAGCGGGAGGCGTTCGGACGACCCGTCATCGAGTTCCAGTCCGTCTACCACACGTTGGCGAATATGTGGACAAACATCGAGGCCCACCGATTGCTGTCCTACCGGGCTGCCGCGTCGGCGGTCGACGGCCGCTACCCGGATGCGCAGGCGGTGACGATCGCCAAACTGTTCGGAGCAACGATGGGACCGCAGGTGACGCTGCAAAGCCTCGAACTGCACGGTGGCTACGGCGCCACTCTGGATTATCCGATTCAGCGCATCCACCGTGACGCCGTCAGCAACGTGGTCGCGGGGGGCTCGCCTGCAGTGTTGCGCAACACGATTGCGGCAGGCTTGTTTCCCGGGCGACGGTTCCCCCAAACCCGGCCGAGCTGATTATCTGCGCGGTCATTGATCATTGGATCCGGGCGCGCCGGGTGCAGGGCGAGCCGCTGGGCCGCCGCAGCGGTCAACCAGACATGCGGGTCGCCGATCACCGCGGTTCGGGTCATCACCGCTACGTCACTGAGCGAGGCAATAGTCGGGCCAAGGCCCAGCGCTGGGCGCTGGGCCTTGAACGCGTGGCAAGGCCGGTGAGCAGTCGGCGGCCGTCCGCGATGACGGAACTATGCCCGGCTGGGTCCGATGGGTTCGGCCTGTCCGAAACCAGCGCCGCCGCAGTCGATCTCGTCCCGATAGCGCCTGGACTGCGGCCTACGACGCCGACGGGAGAGTTCGTGAGGGCGCATGGGTGGCCGAGCTGACCGGGCTGATCGAGTTGTCCGGCCGGCCCGCCGGGATGCGCGTCATCGTCAGAAAGGAACGTCCACACCCGGGCGCTCAGTTGTGATTCACCGACCGTGACCGCATTCGCCACCAACACCCGCACGGGCAGCTGCCCGACCTGGAACCACGTCATCGCCGTCGCGCCCGCTGCGAGGACCGAATCCGCGCCGCCAAGGACACAGGTTTGACCAACCTGCCCCTGCGCCGCTTCGACCAGAATCAGCTTTGGATCGAAATCGTCTGCCGCGCATGCGAACTCACCGCTTTGATGGGGATGCTCGGCTACGCCGAGCATCCCGCCCGCCGCTGGGAACCTTACGGAATACCTTGTTCAGGTGGTTTGCGTCGATAGCCGGGTGGGTCAACGGGATGCGAATCGTGCAGGCACTCGGACCCTCGCGGGCCGTTGTCGTGCATCGCCGATGGTGCGCCCGCTGACCGGGTTCGACAGGGTGCAGAGTTTCGAAGGCGCTCGTGCGACACACCTTCTCGCGTCAGTGCGAGGACGTCGTACTTTGGGTCGCCAGGGAGCAGTTGACCGCCGGTTGCGACGTCCCAGGGTGAGATCCGACTTCTGGCGCCCTTCATGCATGGGTGAGTGCGGTCTGCGCGGCGAGGCGGCCGGCCCATCCGCTGACTCCGCCGCCGGGGTGGGCTCCGGCGGCGGCGAGGAAGTATCGCGGCACTGGACTGGTGTGGCCGCCGAGGCCGCGAGCCGGCCGGTTGACCCCGAACCGCAGCGGGGTCATGTCGACGTGGAAGTACTGGCCGCCGGGTGTTCCGTAGTCGGCCTCGAAATCCGCTGGGCTGGTGACGATTCGGCCGATCTCGCTGTCGAGACCCGTCAGGTGGTGCTCGGCCGCGGACGAGACCGCCTTCTCGTACCACTTCTTGGAGTCGGCCCACCCGTGTCGGGTCTCTGAGGGCACGTCGGCACACAGATACACCACATCCTGGCCGGCTGGTGCCTGAGAGGGGTCATGGCGCGAGAGGATCGACATGTAGATCGGTGGCACGTCCAGGCTGTCACCGACACGCATCGCCTGCAGCTGCCGAATCTGGTCGTCGAAGGTCCCGGTCATCAGCGAGGTCGATCCCACGTCGAACCCGTCGACGGCGCGGCGGGCCTGGTTGGCGGCCGTGAACTCCACGCGTGACGACGTGGCGATGTCGATCTTGAAGAAGGCCACGTTGTTGGCGCTGGCGGGCAGCATCGAGACCTTCGCCTTCGTCGCCGAGTCCAGCACAGAGTCGTCGAGGAGCCGTCCGTAGGCGATCTGCGGCGGTACGGCTGCAAGGACGCCCTTGCGCGCGGTGAGCTCCGAGCCGTCGGCCAACGTCACGCCTTCGGCCCCGGCGGGACCGACGATGACCCGCTGCACAGGCATGTCGGTGATGATGCGGCCCCCATGGTCGGTCAGGTGGGCGGCGAATGCCTTGACCACGCTCCCCATACCGCCGCGGGGACGTTGAATTCCGGGTTCGCGGTGCACTGCCGCCAGGCCGACGCAGAAATAGCCACCGCCGTCCATGTCGATGGGGCCGATCATGCTGGCCCAGTACGTCAACAGCGATCGCAGTTCGTCACCCTCGAAGGTGTCGGCGATGAACTCCACCAGGGTGGAGGAGAACATCCGGCCCAGCCAGCGTCGTGTTTGCCGGCTCGGCGCCAGCCGCAGCAGCTGCCGGGCCAGCGCGAGTTTCGGTAGCTCGGAAGGCGGACGCACCATCAGCATGTTCTGAACGTCGATGAGCCAGTCGAGAGCGGGACGCAGGTCGGCGTAGGTCCGGGCGTCCTTGGCCGA
The DNA here is from genome assembly GCF_042755705.1 of Nocardia sp. NPDC059154. Taxonomy (NCBI): domain Bacteria; kingdom Bacillati; phylum Actinomycetota; class Actinomycetes; order Mycobacteriales; family Nocardiaceae; genus Nocardia; species Nocardia sp. NPDC059154. Next base: position 45,541 of record NZ_JBHZCS010000048.1, on the reverse strand, counting down.
GTACCGCGCCACTTCGGAGAGGGTCCGCTGGAAGTTTCGGAACAGCAGCAAGGTGGCGCCATCGTCGCCGATCCATCCGTAGGGGGCGTCCGGCGCCGAAGTCATGTGGCCATACCGGGCCAACCCGAGGTCGCTGCTGAGGCTGGTGCTCGACATGAACAGGTCATCCATGGCACCGAGACTCAGCAGATGTTCGGGCGCGTCGGGCAGGTAGGGGTGACTGTTGGCCAGACCGCCGAGAATCGGCCGCTGCTCAACGACCACCACCGACGCGCCGCTGGCGGCCAGGGTGCACGCGGCGCTGAGGCCATTGTGGCCGCCGCCGATCACGATGTAGTCCCACACCTGCTCGGGCATTCGCTAGCCTCCAAACCAGAATGATGATTCAATTTCGACTGACCATTCGAGTTTTCCATAACTCTCACTGAGAAATCCAGCGGGCCGGCGCATCCCGCGCGCGGCCCAGCCGAGGAGGACTTCCATGACTGCAGTTGTGCCGGGATCCGGATCCGCCACCGTTGCCCCCCCTTCGCGAACGGCTAGACCTGTCGTGTGGTGGGCCGTGCTCGGCGCCGTGTACCTCGCCGTCACCGCCTTCGTCATCATCCGGTGGGTCACGGGACCGTACTTCGAACTGGTACCTACCGGACCGACGCCGGTCCCGACCTACATGAAGGTCGCGATCATGGCGTTTCAGATCTGTTCGATCCCGGTGGCGCTGCTGCTCGTCTACCGGACGGTGATCCGCCCATGGCGGCGCGAGCGACGCGTGGCTGCCGACGGGCTCATCATCCTCGCGACCTGCACGATGTGGTTCCAGGATCCGATGTCGGCGTACGGAGGGCATTGGTTCACCTACAACAGCTGGGCCTTCAACCGAGGGTCTTGGGTGAACTCGGTGCCGGGTTGGCTGTCCTTCGGCGAACCGAGCCGCATGCTCGTGGAGCCGTTCCTCATCGTCTGCGGCGCGTACGTTTACGTCTTCGCGATCTCGACCGCCGTGGGCTGCGCGCTGCTTCGACGGCTATCGACGCGATGGCCGGGCATAGGCAAGCTGGGCATGCTTGCGGTCTGTTTCGTGGTCATGTTCTTCGTCGACATCGTGATCGAAGGAATGGTGTTCATGCCGTTCGGTGTCTGGGAGTACGCCGGCGGGCACTGGAAGATCTTCGGAGACCGCTACTTCGCGTTTCCGATCCACGAGGCGCTCTGCGCGAGCGCAGCATTCACCCTGGTGGCGGCGTTGCGGTTCTTCACCGACGACCGAGGGCAGCTGGTGACCGAACGTGGCGCCGATCGCCTGCGCCTCGGCGAGCGCTCCCGGCTCCTGGTCCGCGCACTGAGCACGGTCGGTGCCGTCAACGCGATCTTCTTCGTCTGCTACAACCTTCCGCACACGTGGGTCGGCCTGCATTCGACCGAGTGGAACAAGGATTTCGTGAGCCGTTCCTACTTCACCAACGGTCTGTGCGGCGACGGGACCGACCGCGCCTGCCCAGGTCCAGGCGTGCCGAACATTCGCAACGGTGGCGCGTACGTCACCCCCGACGGGAGGGTTGTCCTCCCCGAGGGAGCCACGATTCCCAAACAGGTTCCGTTCGATCGCTGAGGCGGTATGCGCGCGTTCCCTCCACTAGCAACAACCCGCCCCGACTCGACAGGGACGGGCCATGGCTCAGACGGCCGAGCGATGTGCCGTCCGCCGAGCTGGGCTCCGTCAGACGGTCGGGGATGCATCAGGACGCATCCCCGACCGGACCAAGTCCCGTGCCTGGTCTCGCGGGATCCCGACGAGGCGAAGAACCGCTTCCGCACACAGCGACGCAGCGTTCGGGCCGGCATTGCCCTCCACGAGGGATCGGACGGTGGCAAGGATGATGGCAACCAGGGTGTGCACCCACGTGTCGCGATCGGGGCAGTCGAAGCGCCCGTTCTCGATCCCACGGTCCACCAGGGGTTCCAGGCGTGGGCGCACCAGTCGCTCGAAACGAGCATCCGCATCATCGAGCTGAACCAGCAACGATGCCAGGTCGGGGTCGCTGAAACACACTCCGACGAGGCGCTCCGCCCATTCGACCAACGCCGCGGCCGGATCCTCGATGCCGTCCACGACGTCTCCGATGGCCGTCGCGATCGAGGTGCCCGCCTCGTCGATCACAGCGGCGATCAGTGCCTGCTTGCTCTCGAAATGGGAGTAGAACGATCCCTGCCCCACGTCACTCATCTCCGTGACATCGGTGACCCTGATGTTGGCCTCGCCCAGGTCCGCGATCAAGGTTCGTGCCGATCTCAGCAGATCCTCTCGAACGCGCTGGCGCTTACGCTCACGCCGTGAGGGACTCGGTTCCACGGCGGACATGCTATGCCACCCGGGTCGTGCTCAGGTCGTGGGCGTCAACGCAGGTCGGCGAACGAAGGCAATGGACGCGCCACGATTGCTGAAATCTCGTCCCGATCGATCCCGACGGGGACAGACCGATCGCTGTGCCCGCCATCGCTGCTCCCCGGGTAACGGGAAGATGGTGCTCAACACCTTCGCGGTGGTCGCAACCAGCAGTGGTGTTCATCTCGGCTTGGAACGATTGCCTGTGGCCCGCGTTGGTTCTGCAGCAGTCGGATTCGGTGGTGCAGGTCGGGGTGCGCAGCTTCCTGTCCGCTGAAGGAAACAACTGGGTGTGGTGATGGTGTCGACCGATGGCGCGAATCACGTCGTCGGCGCAACGGCTACCTCGGAGTCGGCGACGGCTGTTGCGTCGACGCCGAAACTGATGTCGGTCGACAATTTTCGTGACCTCGCCGGCCCGGCGCGCGGTTACCGGACCGGCAGCGGTAGAAGTGCCCGGCTCGGTGTTGTCTACCGCTCGAACGCGTTGTCTCCCAACGCCTCCGATCTCGCCACCCTGAGTACGCTCGGCATCCGTGCGGTGTACGACCTCAGAACGACCAAGGAGGTCGAGGCCAAGCCGGACAAGGTTCCGTTGGGTGCGAAATACGTGAGGGTCGACATCCTCGGCGATGCCTCCTCGGCGGCCTCGGTCGACCTGACCACGATCACCTCCGATTCGGCACGGGCGATGTTGAGCGATGCAAACCGTGACTTCGTGGCGAACGAGAGCCAGCGGCGCGAATTCGCCACACTGCTCACCGACATCGCTGAGGCCGACGGGCCGGTGGTGGTGCATTGCACGTCGGGCAAGGACCGCACCGGCTGGGCATCGGCGTTATTGCTGACGGTGGCGGGCGTCTCGCAGCAGGACATCATGAGCAACTATCTGCTGACCAACCAATACTCCGCTGCCTCGATAGACGCGACAGCCCGTGCCACCGCCGACAGATACGGCACTGTGCGCGGTGAAGGTATGCGAATCGCGATGGGCGTCTTCCCGGAAGCTCTGCAGGCCGGGTTCGATCAGGCGACACGGCAGTTCGGCGGCATGGACGGGTATCTGAAGGATGGGCTCGGCCTCGGTCAGACGACGCTCGACCTGCTGAAGAGCAAACTGACGGTCTGACGATTGCGATGCCGGACTCGGCACGGTGGTCTCATGTGAACCAGCGTTCTTCATGGTCGCAAGAGTGACATCATCTGCAGGTCAGGCGGGTGTTCGGTGCGACACGCCTGACCTGGACTTGTGAACATATGATCACAGAATGAAGCGGGACGAGCAGATTCTGAAGGCTGCCGAGGGCCTGTTCTACGAGCGGGGGTTCCACGGTGTCGGAGTGGCGGAGATCGGTAAGCGCGCAGGCGTTACGGGATCGGCCATCTACCGCCATTTCGGAAGCAAGGACGAGATCCTCGGAATGCTGTTCGATCAGGTGGCGGACCTGCTCCTGATGACGGTCGGTCAACCGCTGGATGATCCACAGCAGGACCTGGAGGTTCTGGTCCGGGCGCATGTTCGGTTCGCAGCCGAGAACTACCGGCTCGCGGCCATCTGGGCGCTCGATGTGCGTGCACTTTCGGGTACTTATCTGCGGAGCTTCCAGAGAAGGCAACATCTCTATACCGACCGATGGGTCAGCTGCCTCGATCGGTGCTACCCAGGACACACGCGGGAAGATCTGATCACGGCCATCAGAGGTGTATGGGCGCTGCTCATGTCCGACAGCTGGCGGCCGCGCACGGGGGCGGTATCGCCTGACGTCGAGGCGATCCTCGCCGGTATCGCTCTCGCCGGCTTGGCCACACTGCGTGTCGCCAACTCGGCGCATGTCCCCGGCTGAAGTCCGGCATTGGCACGAGCACGCCCGGATGCGCCGATTCGGCGGCGCGGCAAACACACCGGCCTGCTTGTGGCGCAAGTAGCGCTGCTCCCGCGCGTGCGGAGCATCTCCCGCAGCGCGGTCGAGTATCCCAGCGCGCCGTCACCGGCGGCCAGAATACGAGCGATCATGCCGTTGCGGCGGCAGATCGGTCCGCGGCTCGGCTGATTCGCGGTAGCCGCCGCTCATGCCCGCGACCAGTTCTTTGCAGTCGCCGTGGGCGGACGCCGATCATCACCAGCGCGGGCATTTTCTCGTGCTCCAACCGGACCTTCGGGTGGATACCGTTCATCCACGGGTAGGACATCGTCCATTTTCGAAAGATCCCGGGCTGCAAACGTTTTCGCTTGGTCCTGCCACTGGCGGGTGGGCCGAGGGATCGACGTGGGCGAGAGGCCCGATGTGGAGGCGGCGGTCCCGCTCGTCGACAACCCTGCGGCCATCGGTGCACCTTGACCGAGGACTGCAACCGACTCGCCGCGCTGGCATGACCGTCGGTCTACGTGAAGCCGGGGTTGCGCCAGCGGCCGTGTCGCCGCGGATTCAGTGGCGCCAGATCCGCCAGCGAGCTCCCAGTGAGAGTGATCATTCGCTCGCATACGTAACTTGATTTAGGCAAATAGCCAGCTCAAGACATATATTTCAACTCTATGGAAACGATCATTCACAAATCATCGATTCTCTTGCTACGCTGAGGTCGGGAGGCGCCCTGCAGTGCCCTGATTCGACCGGATGCGTTCCGGTGTCCCGCCACCCTGACCCGAGAAGGAGATTGCGATGGGTTATCCGATTCCTGACGAGACTTCGCTTCGTGGCCCGTTCCGTCCGATGCGTTTCGAGGCCACGATCGAGGAGTGCATCGTCACGCACGGGGAGATACCGAAGGATCTCGCCGGCGGCTTCTACCGGGCCGGGCCGACCTGGAAGCGGCCGACGCGTCAAGGCAACAATCCGGTGCTCGGCATGGACGGCATGATCCAGGGCCTGGTGTTCGACAACGGCCGGGCCGACTTCCGGAACCGCTGGGTCCGCACCCCCAAATACCTGCTCGAAGAGAAGTACCGGCGCGGGATGTTCGAATTGAGCGACGGCGACTTCGGCGACTGGCGCGACTTCGGGTGGGGCTGTGTGCGTCGTGATCAGTACAACCAGGGAGTTCCGCAGGGGACCAACAACGTGAACGTGTTCCCGTTCGCGGGTGACATGGTCGCCGCGGGGGAGCAGGGTGGCCCGCCGATCGCGCTGGATCCCATCACCCTGGAGACGAAGGGCGTCGTGAATTGGTCACCACAGCTCAGTGGGGGTTTCCATGGCAAGTCCGCCTTCGGTGATGCGAGTTTCACGGCGCACCCGAAGTGGGATCCCGACACCGGTGTCCTGTACGGCTGGACCTATCGCGACGAACAGCCCTACCTGACGATGCACTTCGTGCATCCGTCCGGCCTGGTCGAGTCGCGGGATATCTGGGATGGCCCGTACAACTCTGTCGCCCACGACATCTGGCTGACACCGGAATGGGTCGTCATGCCGTTCCAGCCGTTCACCGCGAGCCCCAAGCGCATCGAGAAGGGACTGGGCGTCTTCGGCTGGGAGACCAACCTGCCGATTGTGCTGGCGCTCATCCCGCGCCACAACCTGCAGGGCGAGATCCGCTGGATCACAACCGATCTCGAACCGCAGTACATCATGCACACGATGAGCGCGAACGTACAAGGCAATACCCTGACCCTGGACGGGCCGATCTTCAACCGGCCGCCGTTCCCGTTCGAGCACGATTTCGCCGAGGGCGACGACGTTGCCCTGTTCTTCAGCATTTCCAAGAGCCACCTGGGCCGCTGGACGATCGACCTCGAGACCGGGGCCTCGCGTTCCGAACAGCTCTCCGACCGCCCGTCCGAACTCCCCAAGGTCGACGAACGGTTCTACGGCAAGGGTTATCGGTGGGGCTTCCAGGTGGGCGGCCGGATCAAACGCGGCGCCATGTCGATGAACAGCCTGGTGGTCACCGACATGCACAGCCTGAGCGAACAGGTGTACGAGATCCGGCACGACCAGCCGGCGGCCGTGTTGGAGTCGACCTTCGTTCCCCGGGAAAAGGACTCGGCCGAGGGCGACGGATACGTCATCGTTCCGGTGTCGTGGTGGGCTGAGAATCGCGGGGAATTCCAGATCTTCGATACCTATGACATCACCAAGGGGCCGATCTGTCGCATCGAGCTTCCTTTCGCGCTCGGTTGGACGCCGCACGGTCACTGGAAAGACTTCCGCTGAGCCTGCGGACGCCGCTCACTCAGCGCCGGCCGGCAAGGCCGGTATCCAGAAGCCATCCATAAGAAAGGTCTCGACAAATCATGAAGGCAACCGAGTACTGGCAGCCGTCAGGTACCAACACCGAGGCAGGTGTCTCGTGACCTCTGTCGATGAGTGGGGTGCGATGTTCACTCTGAACGCCGATCAGGAGGCGTTGCGGGAGAAGGCGCTCGCAGTCGGGCGCGAGTTGCGTGAGGATGGCGCTCGGTGGGACAAGGACAATTACGCGCCCTACCGTGAGGTGTGTGCCCGCATGCGCGAGGCGGGACTGCTCGGCCTGACGATGCCGACCGAGTACGGCGGGCAAGGTGGTAGCGCCCTGGACTATGTCATTGCCGTGTCGTCGATTCTCCGTGCCGGCCAAACCTGGATCGGTCCGGAGCCGCTGTTCTGCACTACGGGCCCCGGCGCTTCGATGATCCTGTTGGGTCATGAGGGCGTCCGCAAGAAGTATCTGCCGCAGGTTGTCCGCGGGGACCTCGGCTGTGCGATCGCGTTGACCGAGCCTGAGCACGGCTCCGATCTCACCCATCTCGAGGCGACCGCGGTTCTGGACGGCGACGAGTACGTCGTCAACGGTTCCAAGGCCTTCATCACCGGCTCCGGGGTCAATGAGCTCTACGCGACTTTCGTGCGCTTCGACGGCATCCCCGGAGCGAAAGGTGTTGGCGCGCTTGTCATCGAGGCCGATCGCGCGGGGGTGACCTCGACGCCCGGTCCGGAGTTCGTCGGTGACCGCGGCATTCCGCACGGTGACGTCCGGTTCGAGAACGTTCGGGTGCCGGCGGAGAACCTGATCGTGGGTGCCGGGCAATTCGGCTGGCTGATGTCGGCCTTCAATATGGAGCGGCTGCACAACTCGGCGCTGTGTCTGGGCATCTCGGAAGCGGCCTACGACGAAGCGGTGACGTTCGCGCAGACCCGACAGTCCTTCGGCCGCCCCATCATCGAGTTCCAGTCGGTGTATCACAGCATCGCGGACATGTGGGTCAAGATCGAGGCGCAACGTCTGCTGGCGTATCGAGCGGGTGCTACGGCTCGGGAAGGCCGGTTCCCGGATGCGCACGACGTTACGGTGGCGAAGTTGCACGGCAGCAAGATCATGACAGAAGTCACGATGAGCAGTTTGGAGTTGCACGGTGGATACGGGGTGACTCTCGACTATCCGATTCAGCGGATCCACCGTGATGCAATCAGCAGTGTGGTCGCCGGTGGGGCGCCGGCGGTGCTCCGTAACAGCGTGGCATCGATGCTGTTCCCGGATCGCCGATTCTCGCAGACACGGAATTCGTGATGCAGGGCGGCGATTTGAGGGCGTCCGCGATCGCGGTGCTCGAATCACTCGTGGATGTCGAGCGCGTAGACGAGTTTCTCGATCACCTCGACGAGGATGCCCGATGGACTATCCCTGGATCCTGGCCGCGGATCTCCGGCGTCAAGGACAGGACTGCCATCGAGGGCTTCATGCGCCGTGTCTTCCCTGCCGGGTTCCCTGAGGGGCTCGAGGTCGACATCCATGCGGTGCACGTCGATGAGCCGACGGTTGCGATCGAGTTCATCGGCCGCGCGCGAACGTCGAAGCATCGAGACTATGTGAACAGTTACTGCTTGGTGTTCGTGTTTCGCGAGGGCAAAGTGCTCGAGATCCGCGAGTACATGGACTCGCTGTACGCCGATGGCGTGCTTCACAAATAACGCGGCTCGGGTTGTCCTGTGACGGGCGGCCGACATGGACGCGGTTGTCCTGCCGAGGGAGAAAACCTGGCAGGACAACCACTCGCGCTCGAGGGATCGAACCATCATCGAGTACCAGCAAAGGCTGGCATAACTGCACGAGGCGAGGATCTGAAGCGGTTGTGCCAGCCGGTGTCATGACCTCGGCGCCAATTGCCGCCCGCCGAGGCGCAGAAGGGACGACCCGATGACTGTCCAGTTCGAAATAGTGGACGGGGTAGCGATTGTCATGCTGAACCGACCCGACGTGCACAACGCGATCGACGTTCCGACCGCGGAAGCGCTGGCCGACGCGGTGGACGAGATCGACCGCAACGACGAGGTCGTGGTCGGAGTCCTCAGCGGCGTGGGAAAGACATTCTGCGCCGGGACCGACCTGAAGGCGTATCACTCCACAGGTCGGTTGCCTGTGACGCAACGGCGGGGTGGCTACGGCATCCTCGAGCGACCACCCACCAAGCCGATGGTGGCCGCCGTCCAAGGGCAAGCGTTGGGCGGCGGTTTCGAGCTGGCCCTGGCATGTGACCTCATAGTGGCAGAGTCGGGTGCCCGATTCGCTCTTCCCGAGGTCAAGTTCGGTCTGCTGCCGGTGGGCGGGGGCATATTGCGGCTACCGCGGCGTATTCCGCGCGCCCTCGCACTGGAGATGATTCTGACCGGTGAGGGGATCGACGCTGAACGAGCCGCCGAATTAGGTCTGGTCAACCGCCTGGTGTCGGTCGGCGACGGGCTGGACGCTGCGCTGGTACTGGCTCGTTCGATCGCAGGCAACGCACCCTTGTCGGTGCGGGTCGGCAAGCAACTGTTCGACGAGTCGGCGGACTGGTCGCGCGAGGAGGCATTCGCGCGCCAAGCGGTACTGGCGGATCCAGTGCTCAACGGCCACGATGCGACCGAGGGGGCTCGTGCGTTTGTCGAACGTCGCCGCCCCGTCTGGACCGGTGCCTGACAGTCGTCGGTCCCACCGCTCCGCTGGCCAGGCTCCGAGATCCGGGAGTGCATGGACACGCTCTATGGCGATGGTGTGCTTCACAATTGACGCAGATCGGGTAGCCCAGCGACGGGCGGCCGGCCCGGACACGGTTGTCCTGCCGAGCGAGAATGCGGGGCAGGACAACCGGCGCAGGTGCTGCGTGGATGATTCGCTTACTGCGCCGACGACGTCCTCGCCGCCGACGATTGCATCGTTACTGAAACCGCTTCGCCCCCAACACTTTCCACCCGACGGCTCGCACGCAACATTCCCCAGGTCATGGTCACCATCCACGCAAAGAACGAGACGCAGAGCAGATACCACGCGATAAGCCCGTTCCAGGCGAACGGTCCCGTTTTCGTGAATACCACGAGGCTGCCCGAGGCAACGCCGATTGCACTCCAGATGCATAGGTAAGCCGACCACCGTGGCAACAAGGGCTCGCTGCGGCGGTCCAGCAAGACCACGATTGCCATAATCGCCATCTGCACCATTGCGGTACCGACGATCCCGACGTACGGGAGCCAAGCGAGGTCGTTGAGCAGCTGAACCATCTCGGCGCTCCGTCCACTGCGATACGCCGCCGTTTGCCAGGCCAGTTGCGGGAAGATGAACTCAAGCAGCAGGCACGAACCGGCGACCGTCTGTGCAGTGGCCAACGGCGAATCACTCCCGGCGATGCGACGGATCTGATGCGTGAGCGCAGCGACGTAGAAGGCCAGCAATGGCGCAGCCGCGGTCGCAATCCAGATGCCGATGCGGATCCGATTCCGCTTCCCCGCGAACATATGTGCGACGGTGGTCGCATCCCAATTCGGCGAGGGGGGTGGGATGAATCCGGCGACTATCCAGAATCCGATAAGAAAGAGCGGCGCGAAACCGAACCCGGCCCATACGCAGAAGCGCTGCTGTCGTTCTGTCATGTCCCTTCTCCTGCCCTTTGTGGCTGTACCCGTGGCTTTCCGGATCCCGCTCGGCCCGGCGACGGAGATGCGCGTGAGGAAGTCGGCCCCTGCGTTCCGTCCAGATGTGCTCTCCCACGCGATCGCGCTCTTTGAACACGGTGGGTGTGTACCCGGCCCGGCATAGATCATGGGCGGCGACCAGGCGCCGATTCCGGCGCCGATGACGGCTACCGAGCGTCCCTGAGTCCGTGCCGCTCAATGATTTTGATACGATGTCAGATACAATGTAATTGTATTGACATGCGGAGGTCAACAGTTAGATTCGAGTCATGCCGAGACCACGCGGCCGCCCCGCGGCGATCGATCGTGACACCCTGATCGCGACAACGCTGCGCATCATCGACACCGAGGGCATCGAGGCGGTCACGATGCGACGCCTGGCCGCTGAACTCAACACCAGCCCGATGGCTCCCTACCGGCATGTCGCCAGCAAAGAGGAACTGCTCCAGGTTGCCGCCGCCGCATTGGTCGACGACATCACCATCCCGGTACCTGGCACTCCATGGCAGGACGCCCTGCAGACGTTCTTCGAGAGCTTCCACGACCGCCTGCTCGACCACCCCGGTGTTGCCCGCCTGTTCGGAGGCCAAGCATTCTTGAGCGACACCGTGTATGCAGTCGCCGACCCGGTCTTCACGATATTGATCGAGGCCGGCTTCGACGCGCAGACCGCCGTCTCGCTGTTCATGGCCTGTGCAAGCTGCAGCATCGGGGCCGCCGTATTGGAGGCCGCCGCAGCGGCGCAACAGGACGGCACCGCCGGCGACGATCTCGTCGTCGTGGTCGCAGCGAAGAAGTATCCCGGGATCGCAGCTGTCGCACCCTACCTGCCGGCCCGCGAAAGGCCAGGTTCGTACTCCAAGGCGCTGCGCAATCTCATAGCGGGATACGCGGCGACACTGCAGCAGCCCACAGCGGAGAGCGTCGAGCGCTGATCCGATCAGGCCGTTGATGGATGAGGATGAATTGTTTGGTCCGCGCACCTGACCTGGGGAGGATGATCCTCAGGGTGCGGCGTCGCTGCTCGTGTCCGGGTCCCGCGTTCCTATCGGATCGTGGCTGTGGACCGACGAACTGGTTCAGTCGTTACGTCCGGTCGAAGCGGGGCGCGGCCAGGGTCTCGCGCAGGAAGGGCCGTGGTAGCTCGGGGGCCAGCGCAGGGTCCGCGTCGAGGGCGGCCAGGATCGGGTGCAGCGCGCGGCCCTCGTCGGCTACGAAGCGGATCAGTCCCTGCTCCGCGCAGAGCGTGAGTGCCGGGACTGCGACGGTGATCGCTTCATCCAGTCGTCCGGCTGTGGAAAGGGCTGCCGCCCAGAGGAGTTGGGCTGCCGTCACTGCCCGGGGGCGGTCGGCGAGGGCGATATCACGCACCAGACGTTCGGCGCGTGCGCAGGCATCCTCGGCCGCGGCGGGGGAATGCTCGTCGAGCAGGAGCCGGATCGCCGTCTCCTGCTGCAGTTCCGCAGCGAGCGTGTGAAATCTGTCCGGTTTGCGGCGGTAGCGGGGGAGCGGGACGAGCGCGTCATGGTCTTGCCGATCGATCGGCAGTCCGAGACGCACGCGTTCGTTCACCATGCGTGCGGCCAGCCGGGGCAGGGAGAGGTTCGTTGCGATCTCGGCTCCCTCCGCCAGCCGTGCCACGGCGGCCTCCAGGTCGCCGCGTAGCGCCTTGACCCGGGACCCGATGGCGTAGGCGGCCATCATGATTTCGACGAGGGCGGCTTCGGGTCCCAGCTCGGCGCTTTCGTCGAGCAGCGCTTCGGCCTCGGCGAGGTCGCCGAGGTGATACCGCAGTGCACCGAGCAACGCCGACGCCAGCCGGGCGCCGTGGGTGTGAGTCCCGATGGTCTGCGCCAGCGCAAGGGCTGTACGCAGTTCGGATTCGGCGGTCGCGACATCGAGCTTTTCGTAGGCGGCCATTGCGGCCAGGCAGTACCCGTACACGACGGCGAAGGGTCCTTCGCGGCGCGGGTGATACGGAGCGGCCCAATGCTGCCAGCGGCGTGCTTCGTCGAAGTCGAAGCGGTACAGCGCGCTGATGGACGCGGTGTCGGCGGCAACCGTGGCGAAGAAAGAGTCGAGCCGGCCTTCCGCACTCTGGTCGTGCAGCCGCCGCTCGACGATCTCCGGGAGGCCGACGTAGCTATCTGCGAAGTACCCTGCGATGGCGCGGAGCAGAGCGACCTCCGTCCGCATGGTGTCGGTGTCAGCCTCGGCCACGACGCCCGAATCCAGCATGGCATCGACCAGATCGAGCGCGGTGCGGGCCGGCAGCAGCCGCTGCAGCCCGATGTTCGCCCAGGCCACCAGTAGCTGCAGTCGCGGGTTGTTCGTTGCGTAAGCCGGTGGGAGCTTGGCGACGAGGCCGAGTAGTGTCGCCATTTTCGACCGTTCCAGCAGCTCTCGCCCGCGTTTCTCGATGAGTTCGACCGCTGTTCGCACCTCGTTGGCGGCCAGGGCGTGATCGACCGCCTCGTTGAGCATCTTGCGGTCGGCGAACCAGCTGGACGCGGTGCGGTGTAACTGCCGGAGCCGGTCGGGGTCCAGCCGAGCGAGCCGGTGTCGCAGCAAATCGGCGAAGAGCCGGTCGTATCGGAACCATTCCGAATCGTCGACGCGACGCAGGAACAGCTCGAGATGCTCGGCTTCCTCCAGCATCTCCTGACCGCAGGACACCCCCGCGAGGGCATCGGCGAGGTCACCGCGCACGGTCTCGGTCACCGACGTCGCCAGCAGGAAGTCGAGCAGTGCGGGGTTCAGCGTATCGAGCACGTTGGATGCGACGTATTCGCCGATGGCGTAGTTGTGCCGGGAAATTCGCCCGATGAAATCGGCCGGATTGTCCTTGCCGCGCAGCGAGAGCGACGCGAGCTGCAGGGCTGCCGCCCAGCCTTCGGTCGATTCCCGCAGACCTGCGATGTCACCGGGGGTCAGCTGCAGCCGATTGGCATCGACAAGGAAGGAATTGGTCTCCGCCTCGTCGAATCGCAGGTCTTCGGAATCGATTTCGACGAGTTCATCGCGAACGCCCATCTGGCTGAGGGGGAGTCCGGCGGGGCTTCTGCTGGTGACGATGATGTGCAGGTGCTCGCAGGCGTTGTCGAGCAGGAAGCCCATCACCGCGCGGGTATCCGGATTCGTCACCCGCTGCCAGTCGTCGATGATGACCGCGAATGTGTCTCCGCTGGAATTGATTTCGTTGATGAGAGTGGTGACGACATAACGAGTGGCATCGGTTGCTCGTTCCTCCAGAATTTGTTCGAGTTCGTTGCCGAGCGTCGGCCGGGCGCGGCGGATCGCCTCGATCAGGTGCGCCAGAAACCAGACGGCGTTGTTGTCGTCGGAATCGATGGTGAGCCAGGCGACCTGAACCTGTTCGGCTGCCAGCGTGCTCGCCCACTGGGCGGCCAAGGTGCTCTTTCCGAAACCGGCCGGGGCGTGGATGACCGTCAGCCGACGTTGCTGCCCGTCCCGCAGGATTCGCAGTAATCGCGGCCGGTCCACGAGGGCGCGGGGGGCGGTCGGCGGCCGGAACTTGGTCAGCGCCGCCGGCGGAGCCGTGTGCTCGCGAGGTCGGCTCGGCTGCGGCGGAACGTATGGCTGCGGCGTCGCCCGCTCGACCTGGCCCGACTGGCCGGGTTCGGTGACCGGGGCACAGCGGCGCAGCGCGTCCCGAAGCCGGCGTTGGTAGGCGGCGGCGGTTTCCGGGCGTGCCTGCGGGTCGAGTGCCATGGCGGCTTCGATGGCGGCAACAGCATCACGCGGAATCCCGGTTTCGACCAGGTCCGGAATCGGTTCGGTCGTTATCCGCAGGAATTGCGCCATGACACTTTCGCCGGACCGGCGTTCGTAGGCCGCATGCCCGGTCAACAGGCAGAACAGCGTCGCCCCGAGACTGTAGATGTCGGAGGCCGGGCTCGGTGGGGCGCCACCGAGCACCTCGGGTGCGGTGAACGCCGGAGTGCCGGTGATGTGGCCGGTCGTGGTCTCGAAACCGCCGCCGATGTGGGCGATGCCGAAGTCGGCCAGTTGCGGTTCGTCGTAGTCGGTGATGAGGATGTTGGCGGGCTTCACGTCGCGGTGAATGGTCCCCGCGGCATGGGCGGCAGCCAAAGCGCCCGCGATGCGTTCCCCTATCGACAGCACCTCGTCCCAGGGGACCGGTCCGTGGGCGCGTAGCCGGTTTTCCAGTGACCCGCGCGAGTGGAACGGCATGACAATGTAGGGTCGGCCGGTGGCCGTGATGTCGGTCTGCAGGACCTGCACGATGTTGGGATGTCCGGACAGGCGGCCCAGCGCATGCTGTTCGCGGACGAATCGTTCGGTTTCCTCACCGCCCAGTTCGGAGGTGAGAAGTTTGATCGCTACCATGCGGTCGAGTGACGCTTCGAGGCAGCGGTACACGACACCGAATCCCCCACGCCCGATCTCCTCCGCGTCGAAGAACCCGGCCGCAGCCAGTTCCGCCGCCGAACCGACCTGCATGTCGCGCTGTGTTGCGGTGGGGTCGATCTCCGTCATGTCATGACTTCGCAGTCACTACGCCGGATCCGGCTGACACGACCTCGCCAAATCTCCCCGCGACACGACGCCACCCGGCTGTAGAGGCAGCAAACCATACGATCACCTCACACGGCGGCACCTTTGCCCCAACCACTCGATCATAGCTATTGCCGTAGTGGCTGCCGAGGGCTGCGACCCGGCGTGGTCGGCTCGTCGGGGCCTACTTCGGACCCTGTCGGAGACAGCAGCACGGGACCGTCGCGGAGTCAGCGCGTGTACACCGTGGCAATCAGAAGGTCGCCGAGGAAGCCTGCAATGGCTGCGGTGTCCTCCAAATGCGCTTCGCCCGCCAGGGATCCCGCGATCGTGCGCTCCACGGTCCACATGATCGCGGCCGCCAGCTGCGGTGCCGGAGGGCCTTCGAGGGCCAGTCCGGCTGCTCGGTCGGATTCGATCGCCGTCTCGAGGCTGCCGATCACCTGGGACATTGTGGCCAGGTATGCCTGGCGCAGCTGGGGGCGGTGCGGCCACTCGTGGACGGCGTTGCGCAGCACTCCGAAGCTCTCGGGATCGAGATCCAGGGTGTGGGTCACGACCGATTTGATCTGTTCTGGATCGGCCCGGTCGATATCGGCCAGTCGCGAGAATCGACTGACGACACCGTCGACGATCGCGTGGAAGAGTGCGAGGAAGACGTCGTCTTTACTGCCGAAGTAGAAGTAGAACGTCGCTCGGGAGATGTCGGCGCGTTCGAGGATATTGGCGACACTCAGCTGATCCATCGAATGCTTGCCGAGCAGTTCGCTCGTCGCCCGCAGAATCGCCGCCATGGTGTCGGGATCACCGCCACCGTGGGTGGGTGCGGGGGATCCCGTGCCTGCTGTCCGGGTTTCGGATCCGGCGGACTGTCGGCTTTGCGGTAGCCGTTTCCGGCGGCGCGGCGCCCGACTGACTTGGCTGCGATCGCCATAGATGGCCGCGAAGGTCAATTCGATGATCGAATCGACTGCCGCATCGGGATCCGGTAGCCGACTGTCGTATGACCGGGCCCCGACGTAGAAGCAGCGCTCGTATCCGCAGACCAGCACGGTGGCGATCATTTCTGCGGCAGCGCCGCCCGGTGCGGCATCGGCTTCGCGTTCGCGGTTGATCTGCTCGACGAGCGTGGACACGAATCGGTCCAGCATCAGATTCCAGGCAGCTGCCAATTGCGGCACTACATGGATGTGCTCGATCACGGCACAGATCAGCGCGCTGTGCTCGGACCAGATGTCGATCGCGTGCCGGAGATCGGCCTCCATGACTGGCTTACGGGTGGCGCTCAGTTCGGCGCGCAGTGGCCCTTCGCCGGCGTCGATGCCCTCGACCATGCGCGCGACCATGGCTGCGATCACGTCGTACTTGGATGCGAAGTAATGGTAGAAGTTCGCCCGCGACAGCTTGGCGCGGGAGAGGATCTTGGCGACCGTGATGTCCCGCAGGGACGACTCCTGTAGCAGCTGCTCGGTGGCCGCGAAGACCGCGAGCTCGGCTGTGCTGCGGCCATCGTGCTGCCGGGGGCGTCGGCGCGCAATCGAGTCGTGCTCCATCGTCGCTACTTTAGCTGATGTCCGGACACGCTGACTGGTCGGTGTGTATCGGGGAACTGGTCCATGCCTGACAGCAAGTTCATATAGGACGTGTGGACAAAGTGTTCAGTGCCACCTACAGTGCAATGTAACGCGCGCCACATAGGGCTGGGTTTTCGTGCTGCGCTGCGGAGTCAAGATCTCGATCCTCGAGGAGGACCACAATGGGCATCGAAGTGCGCACCGTCGGACTGACCAAAAGCTTTGGTTCGCAGAACATTTGGCAGGATGTCAGCCTGACACTGCCACCGGGGGAAGTCAGTGCGCTGCTCGGCCCCTCGGGCACCGGTAAGTCCGTGTTCCTGAAGTCGCTGATCGGTCTGCTGCGTCCGGAGCAGGGTTCGATCTTCATCGACGGCACCGACATCACCACGTGTTCGAACAAGGAGCTCTACGAGATCCGCAAGCTGTTCGGTGTGCTGTTCCAGGACGGCGCGCTGTTCGGCTCCATGAACCTCTTCGACAACGTCGCGTTCCCGCTTCGTGAGCACACCAAGAAGAACGAGTCCGAGATCCGCAAGATCGTGATGGAGAAGCTCGAGCTGACCGGTCTGCTGGGCGCGGAGGGCAAGCTGCCGGGTGAGATCTCCGGTGGTATGCGCAAGCGTGCGGGTCTGGCGCGGGCGCTGGTGCTGGATCCGCAGATCATCCTGGTCGACGAGCCGGACTCGGGTCTGGATCCGGTGCGTACGTCGTATCTGGCGCAGTCGTTGATCGACATCAACGCGCAGATCGACGCGACGATCCTGATCGTGACGCACAACATCAACCTGGCCCGTACGGTGCCGGACAACATCGGCATGCTGTTCCGTCGCCGGTTGGTGATGTTCGGCCCCCGTGAGGTGTTGTTGACGTCGGATGAGCCGGTGGTCAAGCAATTCCTCAACGGCCGCATGGTCGGTCCGATCGGTATGTCGGAGGAGAAGGACGAGGCGCAGATGGCGCGCGAGCAGGCGCTGGTCGACGCGGGTCATCATCACGGTGGCGCGGAGGAGATCGAGGGCATCGTCCCGCAGATGAAGGCCACGCCAGGTATGCCGGTGCGTCAGGGCGTGCATCGCCGCCGCGAGCGGGTCCGCGAGATCATGCACACCCTGCCGCAGGCAGCTCAGGACGCGATCAGGGAGAGCATGGACGAGAATCAGCCGACCGAGGTGTTCGCGCGCTGAATCCCGATCGAGGAGATCTCGATCGGTGCTTTTTCGGCGACCGCGCGTCGACCGACATTCGCCCGGCCGACGGGTCGAGGGCGACAGAGGGGAGTCGGTCGGCGCCACCGCGTGCCGAGATCCGGTGCACCACGCCCGGGATCTACGTCGGACACAGTCAGGCCGCGCGGATGCTGCGGCACGGCATCTGAGCTCGAAATTTGGTGCACTAGAGCGTATTTCGCTTCCAAAGCTCGTTGGACAGCAATGCCGCGCCGAGTGGGTCCTCGGCGCGGCGACGGGTCCTGGGTGTTCCTCGTCCGGAGCGGTTGATCCGGCAACCGAAAAGTATGGAGCTACACCTTCTGCTACGACGCCGCCGCCATGACGCCGATCCCGGCACCCGGCGGGCGGACGCATGCGTCGCTGTGGCCCGGGACGTTGGTCGATCGACTCGGAGCCGACTGTCGGTGCAGTCCGAGCACGATCGCAACTCGCTGATCAACCTGGCCTGCCGGCAGCTTGGTGCAGCTGGTCACGGCCCGAGGAACAATCGTTCGTACGGCAGGCGCTGCCGCGACCAACAATCCTCGTCGGTGTCCCTGATCAATTCGATTGTGCACCAATGCTTTCGCTTCCAATCGTGAATGAAATTGCGTACCGCCGCCGCGGTGGCCGTGTAGTCGAAGACCACGCCGGACAGCCAGATCCGCAGGTGCACATCACCTTCGGGTGGGAACAATTCTTCGGCAGTCATGGCCTATCGCCTCCTCGGACAGCTGAATGCGGCCCTCAGGAAGCCGGATCAGGAGCCGGTGCCGGCTCCTGATCCGGGGCTGCAGGCGGTGGGCAGAAGATGCCGCACGGAATTGGGGGAAGACCAGGGATGGTGATCATCGGCTGGGATGGCTGCGGCACCGGTGTGGCCTCTGGCGTCGGCGTGGCCTCGGGTGAATCGGTCGGCGCCGACTCGGTCGGCGCGGGAGTCGGCGACGCGGGGGTAACCGAGTCCGCCGGCTCAGGGCTGGGCACCAGGCCGGCGAATGCGCCGGCATCGGCCCCGCCGGTGCGGTAAATCGACGCCCAGCTCAGCACGTTGGACGCGTAGGCCGTCGAATTGTTGTATCGCAGAACGGCGCGCAGCTTCTGCGCCGGATCACGTAGATCCAACCCGCCGGAGCACAGGTACCTGCCGGCGGCCAGCGCGGCGTCGAACACGTTGTTGGGATCCGCGGACCTGTCCGCATACGCCCGCCATGTGCTCGGCAGAAACTGCATCGGTCCCTCGGCACGGACATAGCCGCCGGCGGCGTTTCCGATGATCTCGTTACCCGGCAGGGTTCCATCCAAGGCCGGCCCGAAAATCGGGGACAAGGTGGTGCCTGAGGCATCAGTCGCGCCACCGTTGGCGTGATTCGATTCGATACGGCCGATGCCGGCCAGCAAGTCCCAGGTCAGGCCGCAATTCGGCTGGGATTCGGCGAGACGCAGCTCGGCATTGCGGTAGGCGGCCAGTGCTATCTCGGGGATCCCTCGCACGGCGGGGAGATCTGGAACGGATGGCTGCCCGGCGGCCAGCGCGGTGAAGTCGATATGTGCCGGAGAGGCGGGTGCGACCTGGGCAGTGTGCGGCCGCAGCGGCTCTGGCACCGCGGCGGGCACGAGCCCGACCGACGGGTCGGATACGGGGATCGGGGCCGCCGCCGCGGGCTGCGCCACTGCGGCAGGCAGGGTGGTGATGTCGGTGCTCTTCGACGAGCCCACGGCAGACGAACCCGCTACCAGCAGCCCGGCCAGGGCGAGCATTGAAACGGTTGTTGGACGAAACGACATCGCACTCACCGACTTCGGATTCTGTTGCGTGCGATCCATCAGGGCGGTCGCGCCGCGGCTTCTTCTCTGAGCTGCAACGGCCGACTTGGCCATACAGGCTGTTCAGACTTTGTGATGAACACCATATATGAACATAATGTTTAGCGGCAAGGAATGCTGCGGTAAGGGGCTCGAGCATGGGCGATGAGATGCGCTCGTGGTCGATCGGCCGGTTGGTGACCACGTCGGCGGGTTACGGTAGGCGGCGTCGGGGGGTCCCCGCCGGCCCTGTCATTTATGAGACTAGGTGGCTAATATTTGTAGCGCAGCCGCGGCTCCGGGGCATGCGTGGGCTGTCCAGCCGCACGGCCCGCACTCGAGCGGTGTGGGCGGGCTACTGGTGGCCGTCGCGCCCTCGATGCAACCCGAAGTACTAGCCTGATTGTCTCAAAAATGGTTCTGTCTCAGTGGCTCGCCCGGCCGGGGGCTGAGACAGCCCCTCGAGAGCCGCCAGTGCGAGATTGGCGAGCAAGCCCTGTAGTTCAGGGGAGCGGTTGCCGCCCGGTGGCCGGGTCGCGTCGGAGGTGATGAGCGCATGCAGTGCCCGCATTGTGGATGCAAGGTCGGCGCGGTGATGGCCCGGGTAGCACTTGTCCAGCGCCGTGATCCATCGGTCGGTGTATTGGCGCTGGCGGCGCAGTAGGTTCCGCTGGTTGGCCTGGGTGAGAGTGCGCTGCTCGCGAGCCCAGATCGCGGCCAGGCGCTGATGGGTCACCACGAATTCGACATGCGCGCCGACGAGGCGCGCCAGTTCGTCGCGGGGGTCGTGCGACGGTTCGCCGAGCCGTACCATCAGCGCGTCGGTGACCCGATCGAAGAGCACCGCGAGGATTTCTTCCTTGTTCGAGAAGTGGCGGTAGATTGCCGAGCCGGTGACGCCCGCTTCCTTGCCGATCGCGTCCACGCCGACACCATCGAAGCTGCGCTCGGAGAACAATTTCTCGGCGGCCTCCAGGATCCTCTGCTCCCGGCTCACCGCCGGCGGCGTACCGGCTGAGCGTTCGCCGTGCCGGCCGGTGAGCGGGCGGGGGGTCATAGTCCGAGGTCCTGGCTGATGATCACCTTCATGATCTCGCTCGAACCACCGTAGATCCGGCTCACCCGGCCGTCGAGCACGGCGCGCCGGAGTTTGCTGTCTTCGACATACCCGTTCGTGCCGAGCAACTGCAGGCAGCGGTCGGCCACCCGGCCCTGTAGTTCGGTGCAGTACAGCTTGGCCATCGCAGCGTCGGCCGGCGTCAGCATCTTGCGTTCGAGTTCGACGAGGCACCGATCGACGAGGCTTTGTCCGGCCTCGATGTCCGTGGCGCAGGCGGCCAGTTCGAACTTGGTGTGCTGGCCGACGTCATCGGGCAGAGCGGCGAGCGCTGCCATGAGGACGGCTTTGGCCGCAGCTTGCGAGTTCACCGCGATCGACAGCCGCTCCTGTGCCAGATTCGCGGTGAGATATTCGAAGCCCCGGTTCTCCTCGCCGAGCAGATTGTCGGCGGGCACCCGCACGTCGGTGAATGACAGTTCGGCCAGATCTTGGGCCTTCAGCCCGAGTTTGTCCAGGCTGCGGCCCCGCTCGAAGCCGGGCATGCCATCCTCGACGACCAGCAGGCTGATGCCGCGACGCCCGGCCTCCGGATCGGTTTTCACCGCGAGTATCACCAGGTCGGCGGCCGCGCCGTTCGAGATGAAGGTCTTCGCGCCGTTCACGACGTAGTGGTCACCGTCGCGGACGGCCTTCGTGCCCATTGCCTTGACGTCCGAGCCCGCCCCGGGTTCGGACATGGCCAGAGCGGCGACCGCCGTGCCGGTGGTGAGTTTCGGCAGCCACCGCTGCTTCTGTTCGTCGTTCGCGTAGTGCAAGAAGTACGGCATGCAGATGTCGGTCTGCACGCGCAGACCGCCGAGCGCGACAAACTCCTTCTGGATTTCCTCGGTCAGCACGACGCTGTGGCGGAACGAGGAGCCGGGGAGCCCGCCGTACTCGACGGGCACGCCGATCCCGAGAATGCCGAGTTCGCCCGCTCGCCGCCAGAATCGACGGCTCGGTTTGCCGTCGACCTCCCAGTCGGCATACTCCGGCAGGATGTCATCGGCCACGAACTTCCGCACCAGGACCCGGAAGTCCTCGTGATCCTCTGTGAAAACTGTCCGGTGCATCCGGTCCTCCTTGCCCGCGTCGGCAGTGTGCCCAACGTAGCAGTGATTC
Organism: Nocardia sp. NPDC059154; assembly: GCF_042755705.1. NCBI lineage: Bacteria > Bacillati > Actinomycetota > Actinomycetes > Mycobacteriales > Nocardiaceae > Nocardia > Nocardia sp. NPDC059154. Next base: position 23,942 of record NZ_JBHZCS010000048.1, on the reverse strand, counting down.
GGTCATCATGAAAACGATCGTTAACTCTACACCGGGTGGGGCGGTGCCGGCCGGCGCCGATTCGATCGTGGTCGGGTGGCGAACGGGCGGGTTCCGGTCCGACGTTCGGTCGTACCCATGCTCGTTCGACACACCGTGATCGGCGGTGTGCCAACGGGTTTCCGCTCGCGGTAAGGCGGTGTTTGACGGATGAATCCTCTTCGCCCTATATTTGAGACATACTAACTCATAAATATCAGTGACTGTACGCTGTCCGGCTCCCGTGAACGGAGCCGCTGCGTGATGTCTCTACCGTCGCGGAACGAATCGTCCGCAATGGCGCAGCGGCGGGTGACCATGGAGGGAACATCGTGTCCGACACCGTTCCGAAGCCGGACGCCGGCGCGGCGTTCGTCGACCACCGACTGAACGCGGCACTGTACGAAGCGAATCTGCCCACCCTGCTGACGGTGCTCGCTCAATTGACAGGCGAGGAGCGCTGGCTCGGCGAACCGTACCGGCCGCGGCGCGGCCGTCCCCTGGACGACAACGACACGGGCGGTCTGCCGGAAGAGATCCAGGATGAGATCCGGCAGGCAGCGCTGCAGGCGATCACGGATTACCGGGCCGGTCGGATCACTCCGGTCGAACTCACCCCGGAGCGAGTTGCGGAGATGCTGGAGGTCGCGCTGGCCGAGGCGGTGCCGCGCGAATACGGGCCGCTGCTGGCCGAGGAGATGGGCCTGATCTCACGCGATGTCGAGGTGCCCCCGGCTCCGGAGGGTTTTCATGTCCTGATCATCGGGGCCGGCATGTCCGGGCTGTGCGCGGCGATCAAGCTACGGCAGGCCGGTGTCGCCTTCACGGTGCTCGAGAAGGACTCCGAGGTGGGTGGAACCTGGTGGGAGAACACCTATCCGGGGTGTGGTGTCGATACTCCGAGCCACCTGTACTCTTTCGCCTTCGCACCGAATACCCAGTGGTCGCGCTACTTCGCCAAACGTGACGAAGTGTTCTCCTACCTCTCCGGCCTGGCCGACGAGGGGGGAGTCCGCGACAGCGTCCGGTTCCGTACCGAGGTGATTCGTGCCGATTACGACGATGCCGCGGCGCTGTGGCGAGTCGAGGCTCGTGGTGCGGATGGTGCGACGCAGACATACACCGCCAACGTCCTCATCTCTGCCGTCGGCATGGTCAATCGCCCTTCGGTTCCGCCGATCCCTGGACTGGACAGCTTCGCTGGGCCGGTCATGCACACCGCCGAGTGGCAGCCCGATGTCGACGTGACGGGCAAGCGGGTCGCGATCGTCGGAACCGGCGCCAGCGCGATGCAGGTCGTGCCGTCCATCGTGGACGCGGCCGAACGGGTGATGATCTTCCAACGCTCCAAGCAATGGGCCGTGCCGCACCCCAATTACCAGCGCAACGTCACCGACAATGTGCGTTATTTGTTGGAGCACGTGCCCTTCTACGCGGCGTGGTACCGGCTCCGGATGTTCTGGAATTTCAGCGATCGGCTGCACCCGTCGCTGCAGATCGACCCGGAATGGCCGCATCCCGAGCGGTCGATCAATGCGGTCAACGAACGCCATCGCGTCTTCCTGACCGAGTACATCACCGAGCAGCTGGCCGAGCGACCCGATCTGCTGGACGCATGCCTTCCGGACTACCCCCCTTACGGCAAGCGGCCGCTGCTGGACAACGGATGGTTCGCCACGGTCTGCCGCGACGATGTCGAGCTGATCACCGACTCGGTGGCCGAGGTGCGGGATGGTGGCCTGGTCGGCGCGTCCGGTATCGAGCACGAGGCCGATGTCATCGTGCTGGCGACCGGCTTCAAGACCCTGCAGTTCTTGTGGCCCATGGAGATTCGCGGAAAATCGGGTGCCACACTGCGCGAACAGTGGGGTGCGGAGGACGCGCGCGCCTACCTCGGCGTCACGGTTCCGGACTTCCCGAACTTCTTCATCCTCAACGGCCCCAACACCAATGCCGGTCACGGCGGGAGTGCGGTCATCGCGACCGAGTTCCAGATGCGGTACATCATGCAGGTGATCGGACATCTGATCTCCGGAGATGCGGTCAGCAGCGAGGTCCGAGCGGATGTCTTCTGGGAATACAACAAGGAACTCGACGACGCGCTGTCGCGCTGCATCTGGGTACACCCGGGGATGACAACCTACTACCGCAACGGGGCGGGCCGGGTCGTCATCAGCAGCCCGTGGACGTACATCGACTATTGGAAGCGCACCTTGACATTCGAGCCGGAGGATTACGTGCACCGGGTAGCTGCCACCGAGAAGGAAATGGCGAAATGACGAATACGACCGACGGCAACGCCGACGTTGTGCGGGAGTTCTACCGGGCCATCGCTGAGCGGGACGGTGATGCCCTGGGCGAGCTCCTCAACACCCGATTCACCTCCGACACGGAGGTGATCTGGCCGGAATCGCTGCCCTATGGCGGCGTCGTCAAGGGAGCGGCAAAGCTCGCCAAGATGTTCGGCGGGCTACTGTCCGCGCCGACGCCGGTGGGGCCTGCGGGGATGACCGTCGCCGACCTGGTCGCCGACGGTGACCGGATTGCGGCACAACTCGAATTCGACTGGTACGCACCAGGATCGGATCGGGCTGTGCCGTCCGGAGCGCTGGAGTTGTGGACCTTCGCCGACGGCAAGGTTCGCTCGATACGCGCCTACTACTGGGACACTGCGGCCTGCCTGGCCACGGCCGCCCGGGACTGACGATTGGACGAAGGCCCGCACCCTGCCAGGGTGCGGGCCTTCGTCTTTCAATCGCCTTGGTTGCGGAGGAGGACGCGGGCCGGCCCGCGCCAGCGCCTCGGACGCCGCACCGCGCAACCTGGAGTCTGGCGCGTGGCGCTCGCCGAGGTCGCCGCCCAGAGCGCCGCCTCGAGGCGCGCTCGCGCTGAGGCGGTCGGCGACGTCGACCAAGGCAACTTTAGAGACAGTCCGTCGCTTTAGGTGGGTGATGCCGCTCGGCTCGTGACCTCGGATCGGCGCGGGTATTGCTGAGGATGCTGCCGCTCGCGCGGTTCGGATGGAGCTGAGTCGCGAGTTTTCGCTGGTAGCGGGCCAAAATAATTTATAGTATCAATCTCAATTTAAATAATCCGACGATTTGATACAACAAATCTCGAATTGCCTTGCCTGTCGGCGTTGTTATGGCTATGCTATCCCAGTGATCCCGAGCACACCGGCTCGAGGTTCAGTCGCAGGTCACATATGCGGTACATCCGAGTGGCCTGTTCGGTACCGTGCAATTGGCTCAGATATTTGACAAGAATGCGCTGGAGATAATGATTCAAGTCTGAACCAAATAATTTCGGTGAACCCGCATGGGAGCGGTTCGTCACCGAAAGTGGCAGTCGCCTCGCGGTGCCGAGGATCGAAGTCGAAATCACCCGGCTTGCATTGTTGCAGCGGTCGAATCGGTCTGTAATCTCCCGGACTATTGGACGGCAGGGTGGGACGGCAATCGCCGTCGATCGCCGCTGCCGTTCTGGTTCAGCACACCCGTATCGGCTCGACGCTAAGCCTGCGCCGAATTCCTGTGCAGGGCAGGAGTAATCATGGGAATCGAAATCGCAATATCGAAGTCGCCGCGCCGGCGACTGATCAACCAGGGCGTTCGCCCAGAGTCGCCGCGGCAACACGCCGCGGTGCCAACTCGCGATGCGGGGAAGGATCGTGCACGATGACGACCACACTGCAGCCTCCGGTCACGCCGACAGTGGTGCAGGGGCAGGCTCCCGTGCATGAACAGAAGTCGCGCGGACCGGCGTTGCTCGCGCGGGTGGCCATCCAGCTGAAGGAGCGGCCGACGCGCTCGCTCGCCACGATCGGTCGATCGGCCGAGCTCGCGCTGGCAGTTGTTCGCTATGCCCTGGTGGATTTGGTGCGCATGCGCCTGCCGATGTACGAAATCGTGGACCAGATGTGGAACCTGCTGAAGGTTACGGCGCTGCCCGCGCTGCTGATGGCAGTGCCCATCGGCGCCGAGGTATCGGTGCAGGTCGGCGGCATCATGAACCAGGTCGGGGCCAATTCACTAGCGGGCGCGGCCAGCGGTTTGGGTGTCGTCGGTCAGGGCGCGCCGATGGCCGCGGGTCTACTGATGAGTGGCGCTGCCGCCTCGGCGATCGCCTCTGATATCGGCGCCCGCTCGATCCGCGAGGAGATCGATGCCATGCGGGTGATGGGCGTCGACCCGGTAGAGCGGCTGATCATGCCGCGGTTCATCGCGATGATCGCCATTGCTCCCATTCTGTGCATCATCATCGTCGCGGCGGGTGTTTTTGCCGGGTTGACCATTTCCGCCAATGTCAACCATGTGGTCCCCGGCAGTTTCTGGCAGTCGTTCGGTGCCTTCGCAACGCCGACGGACCTGGCGTTCTCGGTATTGAAGGCATTGGTGTTCGCGGCAATCGTCGTGCTGATCGCCAGTCTGCGCGGACTGGAGGCGAAGGGCGGACCGAAGGGTGTCGCCAATGCGGTGAATGCGTCGGTGGTGCTCAGTGTGTTCTGCATCTTCATGACGAACTTGCTCATCAGCCAGCTGCAGATGATGTTCTTCCCGGCCGGATTGGCGTGACAATGACAACTCCCTCGAAACATGTTCCGGCACCCGTCCCAGCCGTGTTGATGCGACCCCTGCGGTCGATCGGCCGCGGGGTCACGGGGGCACTGGGTGAAATCGGGCAGGTAGCGATCTTCACCGGCAAGACGTTCTACCTGCTGCCGAAGACGATCCGGCATTACCGGCAGGCGACGTGGAAGACCATGAACAGCATGGCCTGGGGTAGTGGGTCGGTGATCGTCGACGGCGGTGTCGTGAGCCTGATGCTGTTCCTGGGTGTCGCCGTCGGTGCGGTCGTGGCGATCGAGGCGTTCATGGCGTTGGATCTGCTCGGCTTCGGTCCTTTGACCGGGATCATCGGGTCGTTCGGAAATATCCGCGTGATCGCTCCGATCATCACCGGTATCGGGTTCGCGGCGCAGGCGGGCTGCCGTATGACGGCGGAGATCGGCGCGATGCGGATCTCCGAGGAGATCGACGCCACCGAATCCATGGGCCTGCAAGCGATTCCGTTCGTGGTCGGTACCCGGTTGATCGGCGGCATGCTGATCGTGCTGCCCGGGTATCTGATGGCGTTGGTGGTCAGTTTCTTTACCGGCGGCCTTATCGTCAAGGTCTTCCACGGCCAGCCATCGGGTACGTATGACCACTATTTCAGTCAGTTCCTGACGATTCCCGATCTGATGGCGTCGGTGCTCAAGGTCCTCGTTTTCTGCGCGGTGGTGACCGTTATTCACTGCTATTACGGATATTTCGCCAGCGGTGGGCCGGCCGGAGTCGGTGCGGCGTCCGGACGGGCGATCCGAGCGAGCCTGGTCGCGATCGTGGTGCTGAATTTCGCTATGACAGTCGCGATCTGGGGCTTGAGCCCGGTACTGGTCTTCAAGGGATGAGGCGATGAGTAAACCAAGAAATCAAGATTTTCTGCGGGGCACGGATGAACAGCAGGCCCGCGTTGTCGGCATTGCTGCGATCGTCGTCATCGTGCTCGTGGCCGCGGTGGTCGCGGGAATGGTGTGGGTTCGCCCCCGCGTCGAGAAGCCGGCCGGGCTGCCGCTGAGCCTGGATGTCCCGTTTGTCGCACCGGGAGTCGGCAAGGGCACGAAGGTGATCCTGCACGGTGCCGAGGTCGGTGAGATCAGCGATCTGGTGAAGACGGGTAGCGGATCGGTGCACATGAGCTTGCGCCTGGATCCGGGCCAGTTGCAGGGGGTGACCGACTCCTTCGATGTCGACTTCCGCCCGGCGAACTATTTCGGTATCACCGCGGTCAACCTGGTCACCCGTGCCGGTGGTAACCGCCTGGCGGCGGGGGAGGTCTTGAACCGGATGCCGGCCGGGGACTTCACCATGTCGACGATGCTGGAGAAGGGGTCGATCGCTGTCGACGGCACCCTGACCCAGTCCATGATCACGGCGCTGGACAAGATCATCCGCTATACCGACGGCCTGACTCCGATGATCCGGACCGGTGTCGTGTTCGCCGACCGGGTAGCGAAAACGCAAAAGGCCATGCCGACCGAATTGATGGGTCGGGCCAACGACATCCTCGAGGTAATGCCGGCATTCAGCCAGCAGACGATCGACATGTTGTACAGCACTTTCACCACCGACTACAACAAGCGGCCCGACGGCTCCCTCGGAGCGGACGACGCAACGTTCACCGACATGGACAAGGCGATGCAGCTGGTGGCGAGCGATCTGTTCTCGGCTGTGGGACATCTGCTCGCTTCGCACGGCACCGAACTCACACCGGTGACCCAGCTGGTCCAAGCGCTCACCGACGCCGTTCCGCACATGCTCGACGGTGGTGCGATGGCGGGCAAGCTCTCGACGCTGGTCGATCGCTACAACCAGGCCTTCAGCGCCGGGCCCGACGGTACGAAGACCCTGAACCTGCGGATCGTGCTGGATGATCTGCCGATGCTGCAAGCGCCGCTGGCGCTGACCGGTTTGCCGCAGGTTCCGGGGCAGGAGGGCACGCGATGAGCCCGAGAGTGAAGTTCATTGCCACAGTGATCAAGCTGGGTGGCGCCGCCGTGGTAGCGGTGTTGCTGTTCGTGATCGTCTTCAATGCGATCACGAATCCGGTGAAGGACGCGAAGCGTACATTTACCGCGGAATTCACGGATGTGTCGGGACTGCATGTCGACGGTGATATCCGCACCAAGGGCGTGCAGATCGGCAAAGTGAAGTCGATCGACCTGATCCGCCGGGACGGACGCAGCATCGCCGAGGTCGGCTTCTCGCTGCAGCAGCCGTACCAGCTCACCGACGACACGGTCCTCGCGGTCAAGTACCAGAACCTGACCGGCATCCGGTATGTCGACCTCGCGGCGCCGGCTCAGCCCGGCAAGCCGGTCGACCGCTTGAGTACGGCGCAGACCCGGGCTTCGTTCGATATCACGCAGCTGTTCAACGGGCTGCAGCCGGTGCTGAGCACCATGAGCACCGACGAGGTCAACGCCTTCACCCAGAATGCGATCTCGTTGCTGCAGGGTGATGGCGGCGGACTTGCGCCGATGTTGGACAGTACCCAGAAACTCGCGGATCTGGCGCGCGATCGCCAGCAGGTGATCTCGACGTTGACGGCCAACCTGTCGCGGATCTCGGACTCGATGGGTGGCAGGTCGCCGCAGGTCATGGAGTTCATGCACTCGCTGGAGATTCCGATCGACCAGGCGATGACGATCCTGGACAAATTCCAGGGCACCGCAGTGTTCGGTCCGGAATTCATGGCCCCGGTCGACCGATTGATCAAAGAACTCGGCCTCAACGGCGAGTTCAATGTCGACGATCTGCTTCAGCACGCGTTCTCCTCGATGCCGGCCGCGGCCGACGCATTGCGGCTGCTGCCGGTGACATTCGCCGGATTGCAGCTGCCCCAGATGTCGGCGCCGGGACAAGGTGCCGCGGGGTGCAGCAAAGGTGTCGCGAAGCTCCCGACGGATGTCAAGGTTTTGCTCAACGGCAGTGAGGTTGTGGTATGCACCGCAAATTGAGGAAGCGACCGGCCGCCGGTGGTGTGATGAGGATGCTGGGCCACATCCGGCACAGCCAGGTACTGGTCGGATCGGCAGTCGTCCTGGTCGCGGTGATCGCATTGGTGGCGGCGGGGCTGCTGTACACGCATCCGCTCGGTCAGAAGACGATCAGGTTCGAAACGACCGATGCCTCCTCGATCGCCGTCGGTGAGGGCGTGCGGGTTGCGGGTATCTCCGTCGGCAAGGTGACGAAGGTGTCGATCCGGCCGGCCACGGTCCAGGTGGAGGCCGAGGTCTCCAACGACACCTTCATCGGGGAGAACTCCAGCGTGGAGGTGCGCATGCTGACCCCGGTCGGCGGTTATGCCGTCACCGTGACTCCGGCAGGTAACGCCTCCCTCGGCGATAAGATTATTCCGGTCGACCACGTCAGCGTTCCCTACTCGATCGGCGACGTGCTGCAGGCCGCGCCCCATGTGACCGACAAGGTCGACGGCAGTACCGTCGACGCGAATGTCGATCAGGTCGCCCAGGCCCTGCAGCGCAATTCGTCTTCGGTCGGCTCGATTATCGCCGGAATGAACAGCATCGCGACCGTGATGGATCAGCAGCGGGAGCAGATCCGCACGATCACGGATTTGGCTTCGGAATATCTGCAGTCCTTCAACGGTAGCCGCGAGTGGGTATTCGAGCTGCTCCAGAAGGTCGAGACGGTGATGTCCACCTACAACAACACGCATGTCGGGTTCAACGAGGCCTATCGACTGCTCGGCGATGTTCTGTACCGCGTCGGGCCCATCGGGGATTTCTATCTCGAGCACAAGGATCTCGTGAAGGGCGCCGTCGATAAGTTGCGGGCCGCCATCGGTGACTTCCAGACGACGCTGGGTCCGGCCCTGGACAAGTTGGCAGGGCTGCGGGATCGACTGCAGACGTGGCTGGGGCCCGACGGGCTGGCGACCATCGCCGGAGGATCGGTATTGGCCTCGGGAATCTGTGTTCCCATTCCAGGGCGGGCGTGCTGAGATGAAGAAGAATCGCAAAGTAATTCTCGCGACTGCTGTCGTGGTCGGCGTCGCAGCCACCGCGGCCGTGGGATTCGCCGCGACCGGTGACGGCGGTTCGGGCGGGGGATCGGGCTTCTGCGCGGATATGCCCGACGCAGTGGGTGTGTACGCGGGCAACCCGGTCACCCAAATGGGATTCCAGGTGGGGCGCGTCGAGCACATCGAGCCGAAGGGCGACCATGTGCAGGTCAGCTTCGCCCTCGACTCGGGTCGTTCGTATCCGGCAGACGTGAAGGTGGTGACGCGATCGAAATCCCTGCTGGCCGACCGCAGCCTGGAGCTCGTCGGTAACTACAAGGAGGGTCCGCAATTGACCGCGGGCCAGTGCATTCCGGTGTCGCGAGCCTTTACACCCAAGAGTATTTCCGAGATCGCCGGATCGGCCGCTGATTTCATCGACGCGTTGTCTCCGCGTGACGGTAAAAACAGTTTCCAGCAGGCCATAGCGGGCTTCGACGCGGCGATGCACGGCAACGGAGAATTGTCCGACCAAATGATGCAGCACGCCTCCGAGGCAATGTCCAGCCCGAATCAGTTCGTCGCCGATATCGGCTCGATCATCACGAATATGGCGCCACTGTCCGATGAGGCCCTCCAGAAGTGGTCGACCATAAAGTCGATTCTCGACCAGGCGCCGTCGGTCGTGGCCGCCGGTACCCAGCTGTGGCCCGAAACCACCCAGGTGGCCCATGGCGTCGGCTGGCTGACCGCGGTCCTGTACGACATCCAGACCAACTATGGAGACCTGCTCTGGCCGTTGATGAATGGCGGCGTCTCCGACGTCATTCATTTGGCCGCGACGCGGTCGAAGGACATCGCGAGTCTGCTGGAGTCCATTCCGTCGGTCGCCGCCGTCCTTCGGCAGCAGTCACAGAGCCCGGGCGGACTCGCGGTGAGCTATCAGCCGCCGACCGTCGAGCTCGATTCGCCCGACGCAACGCAGGTGTGTGACGTGCTCAATCGCATGAGCGCCGACAGCTGCGCGTCGGCCGATGGGCACGTTCGCGTGCCGGCGACGCAGCTGCTGGACCTGGTTCTCGCGAAGGGGAAGTAGATGATGAAACTGTCGACCAGGCTGAGGGCGGGTGTGGGCGCACTGGCGCTGTGCTGCAGTGTCGGGGTGACGAGCGCGTGTTCGCTGGGGCCCAACGATCTGCCGTCGGTGCGCGGTGGCATCGGTGACGCGTACAGCGTCACGGTGCAGTTCGCCAGCGTGATGAACCTGCCCACCGGTGCCGACGTCATGATGGACGGCCTGCGGGTGGGCGAGGTACACGACGTCGATGCGTCGAAACAGACTGTCGCGGTCGGAGTCCGGCTGAAGGCGGGCACCAAGGTGCCCGCCGATATCCGGGCGGTCATCCGCCAGGACACCCTGCTCGGCGACACCTATCTCGCCTTGGAACACGACCCGAATACCGCCGTCACCGGCTATCTCCAGCCGGGAGGGACCGTCCCGGTGAGCCGGACGACCTCCCCGCCGCAGCTCGAGGACACCATGGCGGTGCTGGCCTACTTCGTCAACGGCGGCAGCATCCAGAAGGTCGAAGACGCGATGAGCAAGATCAACCGGGTGATGCCCGACTTGCCCGACGTGCGGAACATGGCGTCGGTGGTGGCCGGCGATCTGCACGACCTGTCCAGCAACACCGGTGAAATCGACCGTATCCTCGATGGATTCAACGCCACAGCGGTCGCGGTCGACGACAAGGGCAGTGTCCTGTCCACAATGTTTTCCGAGCCCGCCGCCAGCTACTGGCGGCAACTTGCAGGCAAGATGCTCGGCCATGTGTCGGTGCTGCTGCCCGCGGTCGGCAGCGTCTTCGAGGGCGGCATCTGGATGGTTCCGATGCTGAATTCACTCGCCGATACCGGTGGTGACATCAGGGACATCTACGACGTCGCCTCCTCCGACAAGCTCACCAGCTTCCTACGCGACACGCTGCTGCCCTACATCCAGCACCCCTCGGTCAATATTCGCTCTGTCGAATCGGCCAATGGTGACCAGGTGATCGGCGATGTCGAGAATGTCCTGCGCATGCTGGGAGCCGTGAAATGATCTTCACCCGAACACGTCTGTCCGTGGCCGGTATGGCGGCCCTGGCCGTGGCATCGTTCCTCTACATGGACCACCTCGGCCTGCAGACCGGCGTGGCCGAACACGTCCGCACAGCCAGCATGGCGGTAACCGACACCAACGGTCTGGTCGTCGGATCCCGAGTGCTGCTGCGCGGTGTACCGGTCGGTCAGGTCACCGGCATCTCCTCCTCCGCCGATCACGTATCGATCTCCATGAAGTACGACAACGGCTACCAGATCCCGGTCGACAGCCGCTTCCGGGTGGACAACCTCTCGGCATTGGGTGAGGCGTACGTGGCGGTGTCACCGGCCTCCGAGTCGGGCCCCTACCTGGGTGAGAATGCCACCATCGCGCCCGCGCACGTGGTCGTGCCCACCACCTTCAAGGAACTCTCGGAGCGGCTGACCCGGATGCTCGAGCAGATCGATCCGGACAAAATCAAGGACATCTTCCACGAGATGGACCTCGCCCTCCCCGACGACACCCGAGTCCTCGGAAACCTGAACCACGCCGGCGAATTGCTGGCCACCATGATCACCAACCAGTCCGACAACCTCACCACACTGTTCAACACCCTGCAGCCGCTGCTGCTGCAGAGTTCGGCGGTGCCCGCAGATCTGGCGAACACGACCCCCTCTCTCGGCCCGTTCGGCACCGTGCTCCACGATTTCATCAACGAGATGCGGTGGGCCCAGTTCAAAGGGCCTTTGACCGTCGGTATTACAGACGGCGTGAGCCCGTTCCTCAAGAGTCTGCAGGGCTTCCTGGACAAGAACGCGGACGACCTGCACACCCTGGGCGTCGATCTACTGCCCGGGGTTCGAGCCGGCGCCGCGGCAATGGCGACGGTGAATGTGGGCCAGCTCCTCGACAACGCGTTGGCCGCCACGGATTCCGGCGACAGCGTCGCCGTGCACCTCCACCTCCCAGGAAAGTAAACCGACGTCGGATCACCTGTGGGATATCGATCGGCCCCGTCAGTAGTAAGGCAGGAAAGAAATGACTCAAAAGACCGCAGTATTGGAAGAAGACACCGATACCGCTGACGGCACCGAAGCGCGCCGCGACAACAGCCGATCCGCGGTCCTCGGCGCTGCCGCCCGCCGCGGCCGCCACATCGGCGATTCCGCAATCAGGCTGAAGACGATCGTGTCCGCGGTACTGATAGCAGCGGTGGTCCTCGCCGGGGGCGTGCTCGGGTGGCAGCTGCACACGAAATCGAACGACCTCGATCAACTGCACGCCCACCTGGCCAGCGAGGCACACGCCGAGCAGGTCGCCCTCGACTACGCCACCGCCGCCGCCCAGATGGACTTCCACGATCTGGCGGCCTGGCGGGCCCGTCTGACCAAGGGCACCAGCCCCGAGCTGTCGAACAGACTCACCCAGGCCGCGTCGTCGATGGAACAGATCATCTCGCCACTGCAGTGGGTTTCGACAGCCACACCGGTCGCAGCCAAGGTCACCTCGGAAACCAACGGCGCCTACTCGGTCGAATGCTTCGTCAGCGTGCTGACCAAGAACAGCCAGGCACCCGACGGCATCCAATCCACCGCTACCTACAAGCTGACCGTCGACAGCCGAAACAACTCGATGATCACCGATATCGGCGGTATCGACTCGGCTCTCGCGCCCAAGAATGCGCCCAAATGATTTGATCGGACAACCGAATCTCCTTGCTGCGATCCTCTCGCATCGTCGCGGCAAGGCCGAGCACCTTGGGACCGGACTCCATGGCGATCACACCCGCCGGTCCCAAGGTGCCACTTTCCTCTGTTCGGCACCATCAGCGGTCGTCAGCGCCGGCCCTCGGGCACGGCTGTCGTCGTAGTTGCTGTGGGCGTGCTGGGGTGGCCAGCTGCACGCGAAGAACGCCGACCTGGATCGCCTGCATCGCGCGGCGGCGGATCAGGCGCATGCGGAGCAGGTGGCCTTGGCCAGCCGTAACAACTGGTTGATCACCGACATCCATGGCATAGATTCGGCGCTGGAAGCGCAGAGCCCGCCGAAGTAACAATCGGTCGAGCCGGCTGTACCCAGCCCGCGTGCTGGTCCCAGGGTGGCGGATGCATACACCGCTCGATCCCGGCCGGCCTGTCGCCAGGACCTCATGCCAGACTCTGCCGTTTGCCCGCGCGGCTGTCCAGAACTGAACGTTCACGCTCGCGTGGTTGCTGGATGCCCGCGATGACATACTTGCACATCTCGCGGACCAGGCGGTCTTTGTCGGGGTGCTCGGCACCGGCGGGAAACAGCAGATCGTCGAGGATGCCCATCGCCATGACGAGCGCGATAGTGCACGATGCGACCATTTCGAGGTCGACGTGGCCGAATCCGCGGGACTCCGCCTCGATGGCGGTGAACTCGGTCAGCCGTCGGATGCCTTCGGTGAGTGCGCTCGCCTCGTCGATGTCGACGTCCTCGAACCGGTTCGCTGCGGCGAGGGCGAATATCAGGTCGCGGTGGGCCAGCACGAAATCGTACAGGCGGGTGACGAACCGGGTGATCATCTCTTCATTGGGTAGTGGCTCTCCGAGATGCTCCCAGTCGTCGAGAAATTCCTCGATGAATCCCCGGTACGGCACTCGCACGGCCTCTTCGAACAGCATCGACTTGGCGCTGAAGTAGCGATAGAGCAGTCCCTCGCTGACCGCGGCGTCCTGGGCGACGTCGCGCATGCTGGTGCCGTGGTACCCCTTCGCCCCGAAGAGCCTTCGGGCGCTGTCCAGTATGGCGTTCCGGGCCTCGCCCCGGGGGTGCTGCGGTTGTGCGTTGGCGGGCATGGTCCCAGTGAAGCAGACGCTCAGCATGTCGTGCTGCCGTCAATCCTCCGGTACGGCGTGAAAATTGAGATTCATCGTCTTGTTTTGTCTGCCGTGTGATGAGTATCATGTGGAGACTATCTCTACATCGGTGCCGGCCCGCGATTCGGTCAGCGGAAGCCATGCGGCCGGACAAAGCACATGTCCGTTAGGAGCTATCACGTGAATGCGATCAAACATGCCGGCGTCCGGGCGGCAGCCGCCGGTGAGGAGGAGCGTCGGTCCGTCGGACCAGCCAAGAGCAAACCCGTGCTGATCTGGGCGAGCTTGGGCGCGTTGCTGATTGCCTTGGAAGCATGGATCCTCATCCGCTGGATTACCGGCCCGTACTTCGTGCGTGTCGAGCCGGGGCCATCGCAGCCTCCCGGGTGGATGAAAGCGTGCTTGATCGGCTGGCAGGTCGCCTCCATTCCGATGGCCCTGGGCTTGGTCGGCTGGTTCATCGTCCGGCCGTGGCTGCGTGAGCGTCGTGTCGGTGTCGACGGGATCCTGGTCGCCGCGTTCTGCACCGTGGGGTTCCAGGATCCGTTGTCGTCCTATGGTGGGCACTGGTTCACCTACAACACGTGGATGTGGAACCGTGGTTCGTGGGTGAACAGCATCCCGGGGTGGCAGTCGTTCGGCGCGCCGGGGCACATGCTGACCGAGCCCGTGCTCTTCAGTTGGCCCGCCTACGTCTACATTTTCACGATCGTGATGCTGCTCGGCTGCGCCTTCATGCGGAAGATGCGCCGGTGGTTCCCGCGGATCAGCAATGTCGGCCTGGTGGCGAGCTGTTTCGCCTTCATGTTCGTGTTCGACGTAATCCTCGAGGGCCTGATCTGGATGCCTATGGGGACCTTCAACTACGCCGGCGGCCATTGGGGAATCTTCGCCGACACCTACCATAAATACCCCTTGCATGAAGGTCTCACCATCGGCGCGACGTTCACCGCGGTGGCGTGCATCAGGTTTTTCGTCAACGACCGCGGTCAGAGCATCGCCGAGCGTGGTATCGATGAGGTTCGTGGCGGGCAGTTCAAGAAGTTCGTGCTTCGTGTGCTGGCCATGATCGTCGTCGTCCAGGGCGCGATGTTCGTCGGCTACAACGTGACGAACTATTTCGTGGGAACGCATTCGACGGAATGGCCGCAGGATGTCCAGAAGCGCTCGTACTTCACCAGCGGTATCTGTGGTGAGGGCACGGACCGCGCCTGCCCGGGTCCGTCGGTTCCGTTGAACAAGCCGACCACCGGACACGTGGACACGAACGGACACTATGTCCCGCCGAGCAATGCGACGGTTCCGCCGGTGGTGCCGTTCGAGCGGTAATCGCATCCCGGAGATGGGTTGTCGTGGCGGTCGAGCACCGATCCATGGCAACCCATCTTTGCTGAGCACCCGAGACGCGGTATCTATCGCTCCCAACCAACCAGTTTGTGAGTAGTTGGTGTCCTCTCCTCGCTTGGAGCTCGGCGCGCGCCGCTCACAGTCGACCAGCAGCGCTACTCGTTGTCGCCTGGTCGATCGGCCTCGCGCCCAGAAGCCTCCGGGTGCACCGCCCGCTGATCATGTACGGCCGCGGAACAGAGACCTGCCGAGGTTTCGTGCGGCCGTTTCGCCGGTCACGATGCTGCCGTTGACCGACTGCATGCCCCGATAGTCGCCGGCGAGCTGCACCGGGTCGGCCGGGTCGAGCAGGCGGTCGAGCTCCGCGATCGTTCGGTGGCTGCCGGGGACGGCCCTCAGCGCGGCTGGGTTCCAGCGGTCCACCTGGGTGAATTCGACGTGCCCGCCGATGCCGGGCTCTATCCGCTCCAGATCCTTCAAGGCCTGCGCGACGAGCTGCTCGTCCGTCCAGTCCCAACGCGGCGTGACCCACTCGTGGTACAGCAGCACCCCGATCAGCCCCTTGCCCTCCGGCGCCGATCCGGGCGACAGCTGGTGCTCGTAGCTGATCGTGGCGAGCGACCCGAGCTGCCCCGTCCCAGCGACGGTCAGCACCGACCGGGTGGTCGGCCGGCGGCTCAGGGCGAACCGGATCGAGACGTAATTCGCCGGCTCCAGGGCGTCCCCCAACAACCGGCCCACCGAAGGGTCGAGTTCCGGGAAGATTGCCGCGACCTGCGGCGCCGGAACCGTGAGCACGACGCCGTCGACACGCTCGGTCCGTGGGCCGTCGGGGCCTTCCCACGCAACCACGGCGCCACGCCCGTCACGGGTGACGGCCGTTACGCGGGACGAGGTCTGCACGTCGAGGCGGTCCGCGAGCGCGCGCGCAAAGAAGTCCAACCCGCCGCGGTACCCGAGCAGCCCGCCGAGCAGCACCTTCCAGATCGTGAACCACAATGCCAGCACCGACAGGCTCGGGCCGTCGACGACGTAGATTCCGCCCAGCACCGGCCCGAGCAGGTGGTCACGGATCTCCGCGTCGAGCTTGCGGTCGCAGTAGGCGCCGACCGACTCGGTATCCAGCAGCGAGCTCAGGTCGACCCGATCGTAGCCGACCTTGGAGCGCGACCGGAGCAGGTCGACCAGCGTCCTCAGCAGCCGGAGCTTGCTGCGCGGCGACAACAGCGGTGTCCGCACGAAGTCGACGATCGCGCCGAGGCCTGCGGCACGCAACTCGTGCACCCTTTCGTCCCGCACCACGCCGATCACCGCCGGCGGGGCCACGAGCCGGTCGCCGACACCGGCCTCCTCCGCGAGGGCCCGCATCGCGGCATAGGAGCCGGCGAGCACTGTGGCGCCGGTGTTGAGCACGAACCCGTCCCGGCGGATCGACGCCGTTTTACCACCGACATGGTCGTCGGCCTCCAGCACCGTGACCATGCATCCCTGCTGCTGCAGCCGGAAGGCGGCCGACAGTCCCGCGACCCCGGCACCGACCACTACGACCCGCGGGCGGCTCATGACGCGTCGGCCTCCGACAGCGCTTTGGCCCCCAGGCCCAGACAGACCAGCGAACCAGCGCCGAACAGCACTGCGCTGAGCAGCGAGATCCGACCCTGGCGCCGTGCGACGGCGACCGCGACGAGGTCGGCGACGTCGCACGCGGCCGCGACCCGAAGCATCCGCTGGCCACCGGCACCGGAGACGAGCGGACCGACGGCCAGCGCGATGTCTCGGGTCCCGCCCAGACGGAGGAACAGGTCCGCGCTGTCGTCGGACGACGTGTCCATCCCGAACAGCTTCGCGGCAGTCGTCGGCATCAGCCAAGCGCTGGCACCGATCGCCGATCGGGTCGCAGCCAGAGCGATCACAGCAGAAAAAGGCACAACAGGATTCCTCTGTTCAGGTTTTCAGGTCATTGACAATCGCGACCGAGGAAGTTCGTCGCCACTGCGCGTGTACCAGCACTGGATGGCCTTCCTATGCGGTAGCGCTGCGCTGGGGCTGAGCTACGCGAGTGGCGATCAGATCTCATGGCCCAGCGCCCAGCCGTGGAGCAAGACCACACACGGTCCATCCCCAACGTCCTGCACGTGCAGCCGAACGCAGGGTTCGACCTCTTTCCTCGACATATCGGCCGCACCCTCCGTCCGTCACCGTCGGTCATCGCGGCTGTTCCCCGCTCGGCGGCGGTATTCCCCGGTCCGCTCGTACCCGGTCCGGTCCCGACTGACCGGAAAAGATCCGCCATCAGGCAGTCGTCTTCGCTCGCCGGGAAAATTGCGCGGTCACGCGGGCGGCCGCTTCTTTACCGCTCACGAGTGCACCGTTGAGCCCGGGGATTCTGTCCATGTCGCTGGCAAACTGGACGCGAGAGGTGGGGTCGACAAGCTGGCGGAACTCGGCGATTCGGCGGAATCTGCCCTTGTCGATCGTGGGCACCGATTCGGCCCAGCGCACCACGGCGTGTTCTTCGACTTCGCCCGGCAACCCGCCGTAGTACTTCTTCACGCTCTCGAGTGCCCGGTCGAGGATGTCCTCGTCGGGCAGGTGGTCGGTGCGATTGAGGTATTCGTGGGAGAGCAGCACGGTGATCAGGCCCTTCCCGTCAGGTGCCCTACCAGGTGCCTTGTTGTGGTCAGCAACTATCGAGACTGTGTCAGGATCGTCCTGCACTGGGATCAAGCAAAACGTCGCTGAATCCCGTGGCCGTTCCGAGAAGCCGATGACGATGCTGCCCAGACGGCGGTAGCGATTGGTCTCGTAAAGGCCGCGGTGGTTGTCGTCCATCTGCGGGTACATGTCCAGCGCCGGTTCGGCGGTAGTAGCAATGACGCAGGTGTCGAAGGTCTCGGTTTGTTGACGCACGCCCGGGCTCTCAAACGTCACAGATACCGAGGTGTTTCCGTTGGTGACGTTGACAACCCGGTGCTCGAGCCGTGTGTCGACAAATGTCGACAGATGCTGCGGCAGCTTGGCCACACCGGAGGTGAGGTTGTAGACGTGCGAGACCAACATGTTCCGCACAGTCCAGTGCAACAGCGCCACCGAGGTTTCGTTGTCGTCAGCGACCCACGTGCCACTGACCAGCGGACGCGCCAGGTACTGCAGCAACTCTTCATTCAGTGCGCGCCGGCCGTACTCGCGCACGGTCTCGTTGTCGATTTTGGCCAGTTCGTCGTAGGTGTCGTAGCCCAGGCCCTTGCGGTAGCGCACGACATCTGCGATCAGGCGAGTCGCCTTGAGCTTGCCCAGCGGCGAGATCGCCCGCGTGGTAAGGCCTGCGCGGAGCAGCTTGGTCAGATCGAGGTGGTGCAGCACGCCGTTGCGCGGTAGACCCATCACAGCGGGTGTATCAACGAATTCGTTGGTCAACCCAACCTCGTGGATCATGGCGATCGCGTCGCGATAGGTGCCGAGATAGACCGCGGTCCCCAGGTCCATCAGGAAGTCGCCCTTGCGGATGGTCCAGATCCGCCCGCCGACACGGTCACCTGACTCGAACACGGTCACCTTGAAACCGGCTTTGTACAGTTGGTATGCGGCGGCCATGCCGGCGATCCCGCCGCCGATCACCGCAGCGGTGCCGTGCTCGTTCATTGCTGCCTTTCAGGTAGAAGCTCGGGTCGGTCGAGTCCGGACGCAAATTGCGTACTCGAGCCGGGCAATTGAATGCGGCTAGGACCGCAGCGTGCTCGTTGCACGACCTATGTCGATTTGCCGCTGCGGTAGACATTTGGCCGGACGGACCACAATGCCGTCCGGCTGGCTGATAGGAGCGCGAACGATCGTTCACTCAACACATGACGACCGTAACAGAGATACCTGTTGCTGAACAGACTTCTGTCTGTATTCAGACAGATATGCTGCTGAGTGGGCGTCCGACAACTCTCCTCGGCCCTGGCCGGTGGTGGGTTGTCGACGAGTTCGGCGGCGCATGGTTCGGTGCGGCAGGCCGACGGGGGCGTACTTGTGGTCGTGATTTTCGAAATCGGTCGCTGCCGCACTCACTGCTTGGCGGGGTGCGCTCGATGATCGTCAGCAGGTCGTTGCTGGACCCCGGCGAGGGCGTACCTGCACATCGCGCGGACCAGGCGTTCCCGGCCGGGGTGGTCGGCGCCGGCCGGGAACAGTGGGTCCCCGAGGATGCCCATCGCCATGACGAGACCGATGGTGCACGAGGCGAGCCGGTGGCTCCGTTCGAGCGGTGATCAGATTCCGGGGATCGCAGCGTCGGGTGAGGCGTACAGGGCGAGCAGCCGGGTGGCTGCTGCGGAGATATCGTCGGGGGAGAGCTTGGCGTCGGGGCGGTACCAGCGGGACACCCAGATGCACATTCCGAGCAGCAGTCGTGTCGTGAGCATCGGATCCGATGCCGGGAGGGCACCCGCTTCGATGGCGCCGGCCACCGTGTCGGCCCACAGCACCTCGTAGCGTTGCGTCCACTCCTGCCAGCGTGCGTAGACATCCGCCGGCAGCCCGGCCCCGCCGAAGAAGACGGGCATATAGTTCCGCATTTTCACCGCGGTGGCGATCTGCAGGCGGACGAGCCCGAAGAGTCGGTCACCAGGATCCGTGGCCTGCTCGATCAGGTCCACCGCCGCTCGATGAAGTTCATGGGTGCTGCGCTCGAAGAGAATACCGAGCAAGTGGTGTTTGGTCGGTACCGTGCGGTACAGAGTTGCACGCGAAACAGCGAGTTTCTCCGCAACACCCTCGATCGACACCGCGTCGTAGCCGCCCTCGGCGAACAGCGCGGCGGCGGCATCGGCGATCGCGGGATGGTCGATCACTCGCCGCGGCCGTCCGGGCGCACGGCGCCCGACGGTCCGCGGTGGGTCCGGCTGAGGCATCCGGCACCTTTCGATATTTAGCGCCAACTTATCTCAATAATAATGGCACATCGAAGCGGTGGTTGGCCTTATCGGAGACCGTATGTCCCCGCGATGATTTCCCGCTGGATCTCGTTGGTGCCGGCGTAGATGGTCGCTGGGATGGCACGACGCAGGTGCGCCTCCATCCCGTACTCGACGGCGTAGCCGTAGCCGCCCATGAGCTGCACGCCCTCCAGCGCGACCCGCTTGGCGGTCTCGGTGACCTTGACTTTCGCCATGGATGTCAGCCTGATGAGCTCCTGCGGTGTTCCGAGCGACCGTTCGAGGCGCACGGCGGTGTCGTAGGTGAGAGCGCGGGCCGCCTCGATCTCCAGGGCCAGATCCGCGATCCGGTGCCGGACGGCTTGGAACGAGCCGATCGGCTGACCGAATTGGTTGCGCTCCTTGAGGTATGCCAGCAGATCGTCGAAGGTGCGCTGCATCATCCCGAGTCCCTGCGCCGCGCAGACCACGCGTTCGCCGTTGAGCCCGGCCATGAGCTGGCGCCAGCCCTGACCGACCTCGCCGACCACCTGGGAGTCGGGCACGAAGACGTCGGTGAAGAACAGGTTGTTGACCTCGCGTCCACCCATTGTGTCGATGGGGTGGATGGCGAGGCCTTCGGCGTCGGCGGGGACCTGGAGCATGGTCAGGCCCTGGTGCGGGGTGTCGCCGCGGTCGGTGCGGGTGACCACGAGGATGCCCGCAGCGAACTGTGCGTCCGAGCACCAGGTCTTCTGCCCGCTGATTCGGTAGCCGCCGGGTACGCGGGTGGCTTTACACGAAATGTTGGCGGCATCCGAACCCGCTTGCGGTTCGGACACGCTGATCGACATCACCGTGCCGGAGGAGATCGCCTCGAGTGTGGCTTTCTTCTGCTCCTCGGAAGCGAACCGCTTGTAGATTCCGGCCACCGTGTGCGAAGTACCGGCGCCGTGTACCGGCGCCAGCCCGTACCACAGCTCCTCGAACAGCAGCACCTGCTCGATGATCCCGCCGCCGCTGCCGCCGTACTCCTCGGGAAGCGATACCCCGACGTATCCCGTGGCGGCGAGTTTGGCATACAGCTCGGGGCTGTGTGCCTCCCTGCCGCCCTCGGTCAAGGCGTCCAGTTGCTCGTGGCTGCCGCATTCGCGTCGGCAGAACTCGCGCACCGCTGCGGCGAATTCGAGCTGTTCCTCGGTGAATCTGGTTGATGTTGCGGCCACGTTCGCATCGCTCCTATTTGTGAGTCTTATTGTCTCAAATATATTGCCGGTAGGCCCCGTCCGTCAATCAGGGTCGAGCCGGGCGCACTGTCAGAGATAGGAGTCGATCAATACAGTCAGTGACCTTCGTGTCTCGGCGTCGTCCGACAATGGGTCGGCGATGGCGGACACGGCGGCCGCGCGCGGGGGGAGACCCGCTCGGACGAGGCGCGCCATGGCGATCAGCGCACGTGTCGAAGCGACCTCGGGTAGCCCGGCGTCGTCGAGACGGCGGATGGCCTGACCGATTCGAATGATGGCGTCGATGCCCTCGTCGTCCAGTCCGGACTCCTGCCGGAGGATCTGTCGCTCGATCTCCGCCGGCGGAAAACCGAGATCGATGGCGACCATGCGCTGGCGGGTCGACATCTTGAGGTCTTTGAGAACGCTCTGATATCCCGGGTTGTAGGAGACGACCAGCTGGAATCCCGCCGCCGCGCGCAGCTTCAGTCCGCCGAGGCGTTCGATGTTGAGTTCACGGCGATGATCGGCCAGCGAGTGCACGGCGACGATGGCGTCCTGCCGTGCCTCGACGACCTCGTCCAGGTAGCAGATCCCGCCGAAGCGGACCGCCTGCGTCAAGGGACCGTCCACCCACTCGGTACTCGAGTCCTGCAGCACATAGCGGCCCAGCAAGTCCGAGGCCGTCATGTCCTCGTGGCAGCACACGGTGAACAATGGCACGCCGAAGCGCTCGGCCATGTGCTCGACCAGCTTGGTCTTGCCGCAGCCGGTCGGCCCCTTGAGCATTACCGGGAGCCCGGATTGCCATGCGGCGGTGAATATTTCGACTTCCTCGCCGACTGGAACGTAGGAACCGGGAGTTCGCGCATGGGATCCGATGTCTGCCATCGCAATATCGGTCATAGGTCCGCCTTGATTCGGGAATTCACGTGTAAGCGTTGGAGTTTCGTCTGGCCGCGTGGAGTGCGCGCAAATGCGTCTGGTGCTGGGTGCTCGACGACGCCCGCCGCCGACCGTTGGTCCTGGTCATGGCGAGTGCATCGAGCAACATTGCACGCAGATGCCGCCGCGCGTCCGGGGCCGCGCCGACGACCCGGAACGGCGCATGGGACCAGATCTCTTCGAGCACCGCGGGATCGGTGGACGACCGGATGCCGAGTCCTATCACGCCGACCCCGTGGCGCATCGCCTCGTCGATCGCCTGGCGAGTATCGTCGCGGGCGTACTTTCCTTCATAACCGTCGTCGTAGGGAAGGCTGTCGCCGATGACGATCAAGATCATATTCCGCGACAGTGCCTGCTCGCGCAGCAGCGTGGTGCCGTGGCGGATCGCCGCGCCCAGCCGGGTGAATCCGAACGGCTGTACGGCTCGCAGTCGTCGCCGGGCCGACGCATCGAATCGCTGGGCGAAGGTCTTGACCCCGAGAAATCTGACGGAATCCTTTCCGTACGAGTAGAACCCGTAGGTCGCTACTCGGTCACCGAGCGATTCCAGACTCGCCGTCAGGTCACCCGCCAATTGTCGCTCGTGTTCGAAGACGGTGTCGTCGCCCGACCCTTGCGCGGTCGATCCCGACGCGTCCAGTAATACGAGCACGGAGAGGTCGCGTCCGGTCGGCCGCGTGTTTTCGTAGATCCGCGGCTCGGGGTGGTCCCCGAGTCGTCGGCTCGTTTCGTACTCGACGAGAGCCGACAGGTCCAGCGAGTCGCCATCCGGCTGCCGGCGGTGCCGTTGGGATTCGACACCCACGCGGGCAATCGGCCGCCTCAGCGACGGGCCGCTGCCCAGCGGGGCCGACTCGGGCAGATCTGCGTCGGCGAGGTGATGTTCGACCACGAGGCACCAATCCTCGCGGTAGGAACTCGTGGCGCTGTTCCACTCCGGATACCGGCGGCCCGCGGCCGGAGTCGATTCGAACACGACCGCCAGCACACGCTCGATCAGAGTTCGCTTGGCGCGTCCGCTGACCGGCGAGATTCGTTGTCCGGCAACGGCAAGCTCGCCGCCCCCCTGGTTCTTTTCCTCCGCGGCCCGGCGCCCCATACCCAGCAGGCGCTGGACGAGCCCCCCGAGGGGATTGTTCACCCCCGGCGCCGAGAACAACTTCAAGATCTTACTTTCTTCGGAATCTTCGGCGTCGTCTTCGGAGAGCTCGGGTTGTTCATCGATCAGAGTGCGACCTGAGAGGTCGTCCTCGGTGGGTTCGACTCCCGACAGGGCCTCATCGGCGCGCAGCAGGCGAAGCGTCTTCACGACGCCGAGCCATGCGGGCGGCTCGGGGATCCGCTCACCGCTCAGCGCGCGGCGAAGGGATTCGGCAGCGCTGATGGGCACCTTCGCGGTCCACCCCGACCGGATCCGCTCGACGGTCCGGGTGGGCAGCAGATGTTCCAGTTCGACGGCGAGTCGCGCCGATTCGAGCGCGAGGTAGCGTGCCGCAACAGCCTTGCGGTGGCGCGCCAGCCGGGCGACTGTGCTCTTACGCAGCGAATCACCCGCCAAGAGCGCGGCCTGCATGGCCACGGCGTCGCGCACGTCGGCCACCCCCGCGGCCTGATCGACGAAGATCGTCCGTCCGTCCGTGTATGTCGCGGTCCCACTCGCAATGACCGTGAGTGAACGAGACGCGATCGCCGAGGCGAGAAATCCGAAGCTCGCCACGGCGTCCGCATCCGCGGACCGGCTACCGGCATCCTCGGGTGCCGGTGTGCTGGACACGCCCTCGGGCACACTCATCTTGCTCCACATTGAAAAGGGTTGTCTCCCTTGATGACGACTGTCGGAAGCCGCGGCGGCGCCGAATCATCGGCTACAGATCGCATCCGCCTCCTGCCCAGCAAGTAGAGGCAGTCTTTACATTCTGGGGTTCAGGGTTGACTGCCGTCAAGACCGCAGCGACGAGCCAAGGCCGCTGAGGCACTGTGTCCTGAATGCGACGCCGCCCCGGGCCAGGCC
>NZ_JBHZCS010000047.1:65926-83861 GCF_042755705.1 Nocardia sp. NPDC059154 | reverse complement strand
CGGGATCGGCGGGTGGCGGCTGTCAACCTGGCGTCAGCTCGAGTCCGGTAGGGCAGGCGAGGTGACCACACTTCCCCGTCCCTGCGCACGCCAGCTCGACACGAGCAGCCGGGAATCATGCGGCCCGTGAACCCCACCTCTGGCAACTGGATTCGATGGCAGTGGCGACCCACTGCCCCACGTGATGTTGGTCGTTCACCCTAGGAATACCGGTCGGGTCAAGACGTCTCGGGGCAATCCACCCGGTCCGCCCCCGATACGGGGAATCCTTGCCCATGACAACGGTTTTCCACCCGTCGGCACTGTCATTGACCAGCGCATGGCAGTGATCGCACACCAAAGTCAGATTGGTCAGATCCGTCGGTCCGCCCTTGGCCCAGTCGGTGATGTGGTGCACCGCGCACATGCTCGCCGGGGCGTCGCATCCCGGGCGGGTGCAGCCCTTGTCGCGAGCGATCAACGCCAACCGTTGGGCGGGGGTGGCCAGGCGTTCGCAGCGGCCCAGGTACTGCGGCAGCCCGTCGGCGTCGAGGACCGCCAGCACCGGCCGGGTGCCCTCGGCCATCTTCAACGCCTCGTCGATGCTCACGTGGCCGCCGGAAGCGGTGGTCGCGACCCCGGCCCCACGCTCGAGATCGGCGACGGACATGGTCAGGATGGCCTGCACCGGCAAACCACGATGCGAACCCAGCTTGGCCGCGTCGACACCGGGCTGCAACAACGCGAACAACGCGTCGTGAGTGCGCTGACCGGCATCGCGACGGTCACGGCGGGCGGCGGCCTCCAGCACCTTGGAATCGACGACTTTGACCGTGGCGGCGACGCTGTCGACGTCGTCGATGTTGCACATGCCCGGACGCGCGAGCTTGGCGAAGACGGCATCGAGCAGGGCCCGCAGTTCGGGGGTGATCCAGCCCTCGATCCACGACATGCCATCCACCCCGGGGCGGCCGAGGATGAGGCCGCGGCGACGGCGGCGGTCGGTGTCGGAGACGACCTTGCCGTCGGGGTCGATGCGGGCGAGGACGTCGCGACCGATCTTGGGCAGGTCATCGGGCCACCCGACCCGGGAGTGGCCGACCAGGATGTCCTCGGCCTCGGCGCGGGTCTCGGCGGGGATGTCGGCGGGCAGGTGGTTCATGACGTCGATGATGTTGCGGACGTGGTCGCGTGAGATGTCGCCTGCCTCAAAGGCTTCGGCGGTCGCCGCCAACGCGGCCGGACGCAGATGACCGGTGGGTTCGAAGAATTCTCCGCACTGGCGGGTGATCTTTACTCGCACCGACGCGTCGTACCTCGACAATCCCAACGTCTGGCGCAGAAACGGCACCACGTCCTTCGCCCCACTGCCTTCGGGCAGTGAACGGTTGCAGGCTTCGATGATCAAACGTGAATCCAGCGCCGACAGTTGACGTTTGCAGGTTTCCAGCCGCTGCATCAACTCCACGACGTCACCGTCGGAGAACGGGGTGAGGTTGCCGTGCAGGACGGAATTCGAGAGGGTTTCGACGGCGGTCGCCAGGTCGGCGATGCCGCACGTGTCGAGTGTTTCTCCTTTCGAATCCATGTGCTAATTCTACCGCCAATATGATCGCGATAGAAGGCGAATTATATTGTGATGCAATGTGTTTCAGAATTTCGTATGTTTCAGGTGAATCGGCTCGAGTGAGGTGAGCAGATCTGCGTGGCGGGAGTCCGAAGAAGGAATTGCCGAGTGTGGCTCGGTCGGCGGCGGGTATGTGCAGGGTTGGGTAGCTGTGGATGATCAGGCGGCCGTGGAGTGCTGACAGGTCGAGGTCCCAGTTGAAGCGGTCGAGGTGGGCGCATCGGGCGGTCGAGCGGTTCAGGTCGAGTTCTGCTTGCCGGCGGGACCAGCGGTTCAGGCGGCACAGTCGCTCGATAACCTCTTGCTCCCGGCCTTTTACCCGGGCCAGGCCGGAATGTTGGACCTGGTGGCAGCCGGGGCAGAGGGCGATCAGGCGTTGCAGGCGTTGGATGGGCGGTCGGGGTGGAACTTGAAGATCCACTTCTCGTGGCAGCCGGGGCGTCCGATGCGGCCGTTGCGGATCACCTGGTCGCCGCAGATCTCGCAGCGATCTCCGGCGGCTGTGCAGACCGGAATGCGCAGGGCATCCCAGATCTTCCGGTCCACGAGGCCGCGGATATTGGAACCGTGCGTGCCGGGCGGCAGCAGGTCGGACCGGATGACCACGCCGTCGGGGGATTCGGGACCGGCGAGGGTGTCTGTCTGAATCAGGTCGTACTCGTCGAATGGCATGTGCCGCAACATATCTCGTGTCACTGACAGACCCGTCCGGTTCGAATTCACCGTCCGAATCAAAAGTGACGAATTGGTCGAATCGGGAATTGGAGGTGAGGTCTCTCGGCGGGCGGGGAGGTAGGGAGGTAAGAAAGAACCATGTGGCATCCGGCGACCCCCATCCTCAATGCGCTCAGCTATCAGCCGGGCGACCGGCGGATTCTGGAGACTCCGGAGACGTATGGCCTCGACTATGAGGAGATGTCGCTGCGGACCGCAGATGGCGAGACCGTCGAGGCCTGGTTCGTGCCGGCGGTGGGGGAGCCGCTGGGGCACATTCTGTTCGCGCACGGGAACGGCGGGAACATAGGGGATCGGTCGCCGATGGTGGGCATGCTCGCGGCGGTCGGGTTCGATGTGATGGTTTTCGATTACCGCGGGTATGGGCGCAGCACCGGCCGGACGGACGAGCGTGGGACGTATCTGGACGTGCGGGCGGCGCGGGAGGCATTGCTCGCGCAGCCCGGTGTGGATGCCAACCGGTTGGTGTATCTGGGAAAGTCGCTCGGCGGCGGCGTGATGCTCGAGCTGGCGAATGCCTTTCCGCCCGCCGCACTACTGCTCATGTCGACCTTCACCGGCATGCGGGACGCGGCGGTCGCGGTATATCCGTTCCTGCCGAAGCTGTTCGTGCCCAACGCCTATCCCAGCCTGCCTCGGATTCGCACTCTGACCTGCCCGGTCATGATCATGCACGGCGACATGGACGAACTCCTGCCCGTACAGATGGGCCGCGACCTGTACGCCGCCGCGCCCGAGCCCAAACAGCTGGTGATCTATCCCGGCGGCATGCACAACGACCTCATCGGATTCCCGGGCTGGGCGGAGACGGTGGCGACCTGGGCGGCCGGGGTGCTGCCGCCCAAGCGCCTCACTTCCGGATGATATTGGCGAGGAATTCGGCATTGCTGCCGGTCTTGCGCAGGCCGTCGAGGAGCAGGTCGAGGGCGCGCTGATCGTCCAGTTCGGCCAGCGTGCGGCGGAGTCTGTCCACGGCGAGCCGCTCGTCGGGGGCGAACAGCAGTTCGTCGCGGCGGGTGCTGGACTTGGCGATGTCCACGGCCGGGAAGACGTGGCGGCTCGCCAGTCCGCGGTCGAGTTTGAGCTCGGCATTGCCGGTGCTCTTGTACTCCTCGAAGATGACGGTGTCGGCGAGCGAACCGGTTTCGACCAGCGTGCTGGCGATGATGGTCAGCGATCCGCCGTGTTCGATATTGCGGGCCGCGCCCAGGAACCGCTTCGGCGGCGTCAATGCCATGGAATCCACACCGCCGGAAAGGATTCGGCCCGACGCGGGTCCGGTCATATTGTAGGCGCGGGCGAGCCGGGTCAGGGAGTCGAGCAGGACGACGACGTCACGGCCCTGTTCGACCAGCCGTTGGGCGCGTTCGATGGCCAGTTCGGCCAGCGCGGTCTGTTCGGCGGGGGAATGATCGAAGGTCGCGGCGATCACCTCGGCGGGTACCCCGCGCGAGAGGTCGGTGACCTCCTCGGGGCGTTCGCCGACCAGCACCAGCATCAGGTGCACCTCGGGATGGTTGGCGGCGATGCCGTGTGCAATCGCCTGCAGCACAGAGGTTTTGCCCGCCTTGGGCGGTGCCACGATCAAGGCGCGCTGGCCTCTGCCGATCGGCATCATGAGGTCGGTGACGCGGGTGGTGAGCTGGTGCGGCCCGGTTTCGAGTCGCAGCCGCTCATTGGGATGGATGGGGGTCAGGTCCTGGAAGTGCGGTCGCGGGGAGATCTCGGCGACCGGCAGGGCGTTCACCGTGTCGACCCGCACCAGGGGAGCGAGCTTGGCGTTCTTGGGATTCGGCTGCGCCAGGCCGGTGAGGGCATCGCCGCGGCGCAGACCGTGGCTCCGGATCAAACGGGCGGGCACGTGGATGTCCTCGGGGCCGGGCAGGTATCCGCTGCGGCGCAGCACACCGCTCTGGCCATGGACGTCCAGTATTCCCGTTGCGGGCGTGAGGGTTTCGATGTGTTCGAGGGCCGGGGTCGCGGCGGTGTGGGCGACCCGCGGCGTGGGATCGATGGTGGTCATGAGAGTTCTCCTTGTAAGGATCAGGTGACTTGTGCACCGGGAGTGAGTGATTGGTGTGGCCGGATGCGGCCGAGGGCGGTAGAAAACCGCCAGCGAATCCGAGTGGTTCGCGAGTGGCGGTGCAGCACCGGGCGGAAGCTACAGTGCCGCCGGGTAACCGGCTCGAGGAGGGAAGAAATCGCGTGGGAGGGACTCGGCGTCGACCTGCATCCACGAGATTGCGACGCCCTCACCGTACGCTGTCCCCGAATCCGGCGCAATGTTCCGCTGTCGGCGCGCTGTGCCAGACCGCCGCGGTCCCCGCGATGCGTAGCCTGGAACCCATGAGCGATGCCAAGGAACTCGTGGCGTTGTTGGCGCAACTGCCGGACGCCGAACTCGCGGCGGTGGTCGAGGCCGCCACCGACGGCAAGGCCGGGCTGGCCGCGCTGCACGCGGTGGCGCAGTCACTGGCGGCCACCCTGGGTCATGCACCCGATGTCATCGATGTGACTCCGGACACGTTGCCCGTGGAAACCTATCCGCAGTCTGAGACGGCCCCGGCATCCGGGCAGGTGGGAGCGGGTCCCGTGGTCACCGGGATACCGGTACCGCCTGCGGGTATCCCCGCAGGTCCGGCGATCGGCGGGTATACCTCCGGCGGCGTCCCTACTTTCGAGTCAGTTCGCGATAAGGTCGAGCAGCGCTACGGGACATCGCAGGGGATGGGCGAGCTCGATCGGCAGACACCAGTGGGCCGTAGCGTCGAGGAACAGTGGGATGCGCGGGCGAAGGCCGCGCGGGAACGTCTGGAACAGATTCGAAAATCGGTGCACGGCAACGATTCCGAGTGATCAGGCGTTCCGTCTTCAATTGATGGGTGGAACCTTGACCGAGTCCGATACGCCGTCGCGGACGTCACGCGAAATCGCCGAGAAGCTCCTGGATCTGCAGGTCGACTTCATTGTCGCCGAGGTCAGCGGTGACCGCTTCGCCGAAGTGATCGCCCGCGATGTGGAAGCGGTGATCGGTGTCGCCGACACCATCATCTTCCGCGACGTGGTGGAGATCGATCAGGCCAAGCAGACCGTCGCCAATGTCATCGACCTGATCGGCGGCAGCCCGGTACTGGGCGAAATGGTCGGCACGCTGGCCGACTCGCTGTACGAGAACATCGCCGGGAATCACGACTACACCCTCGGTGACGTGGTGGACCGCGAGCCGGTCGAGCAGCTGCTGGAGAAGCTCTTCGGCATGCACCAGGCCCAGGAACGCATCCTGGAGCGGCTGACCGAGAGCCCCCTCATCGCGACCGTGGCCGCCAAGTTCGTGGACAAGCTGGTCGACGATCTGATGGAGACCAACAAGCAGATCGCCTCGAAGATTCCCGGCGTCGGCTCCCTGGTCTCCATGGGCACCAATGCCGCCAAGTCCGCGCGCAAGGCGGCGGAGAAGGCCGGCGGCACCTTCATCGGCGAAATGGCCGGCAAGGGCGCGCAATTCGCGCTCAAACGCACCAACAACGCCATTCGCGAAATGCTGCGCGACGCCCCGGTGCACGACGCGGCCATGGAATTCTGGGACCTGCACGCCGGTGAGCCGGTCAGCGGCCTGCGCGAGTACCTGTCCCAGCAGGACCTCCGCGACCTGGCCCTGATCATCCACCGGATCGCGCTGACCACCCGCAACAAGGAGTACGTCGGCGTGCTGGTGGACCAGGGCGTCGAGGTGTTCTTCGAGAAGTACGGCGACCACACCCTGGCGGCCATGCTGCCCGAGCTGGGCCTGTCCGAGGCGGTCATCGCCGAGGAGATCCTGCGCTACGGCCCGGCCGTGGTGGAGGCCGCCAAGCGGAACGGCGTGCTGGCCAAGCTGATTCGCGAGCGGCTGGAGCCGTTCTTCCTGTCCGAGCCGGTGCTCGCGGTGCTCGCCGGGAACTGACCCGAGTCCTGCGAACAGGGCCGCACGCTGAAACCGCGTGCGGCCCTGTTTCATTCCCTGACGGGAGAGCCCGCTCATTCCCTGGAGGGAATCGCGCAGCGCATCGTACCCGCGCAGACTCGATGCCATGACGAACATCGACATCAACGAACTCGCCGACCGGTACCTGGCCATGTGGAACGAGCACGACCCGGAGCCGCGGCGCAAACTCATTCGCGAACTGTGGGCCGAGGACGGCGCGCAGATTCTCGTCGATCCGCCGGAGGATATGCGAGATGCCGCCACTCGCTTGAACTTCCCGATCCCGTCGCTCGAGGTGCGGGGGCATCATGCGCTGGAACGGCGTGTGGAGCGGGCCTACGAGATGTTCGTGGCAGCGGGCGAACACCGCTTCGTCCAGCGTGGGGCAGCGACGGTGCTGTTGAAGCAGGTCATCGCCTTCACGTGGTCGATGGTGACCGCCGATGGCACCGTGGTCGGTGGCGGGATGGACGTCCTCGCGCTGGACGAGGACGGCCGCATCCGTACCGACCACCAGCACATCGGCGTCGAGTAGGGCCTCGAGCCCGCGAGCGGGTGCACACGTCGCGGATCGTGCCGTGCATGATTGCTTCCACTCGAGCAATGCAACGTTGCTTCGACCGAAAGGAGCGTCGTGGCCCTCGACAAGGGAGTCGCCGCAGCCCTCAGCGACAGCGTCCGCGCCTGTGGCGACGCTGTCCTGGGCCCGCGGCACAAATCGCTGCCCCCGGGCGCCTGGGGACTGACCGTCCGCGAATACCTGGCCACGAATCCGCACCTGGACGACCTGCAGACCCCGGTGCTCACCATGGACCGCTCCGCGCTGGACACGAACCGGGACGTCATGGCCGACTGGGCGCGCGCCGCCGGCGTCCGGCTCGCCCCGCACGGCAAGACCTCCATGTCGCCCCAGCTCTGGGCCGAACAGCTCGAGACCGGCTCCTGGGGTATCACCCTCGCCACCGGCTGGCAGGCCCAGGTCGGGCGGTCGTTCGGCCTCGACCGCATCGTGCTGGCCAATACCCTGGTGGATCCGATCGGGTTGCACTGGGCGGCAACGGAAATAGCGTGTGACCCCGATTTCGAACTCTACAGCTGGGTCGACGGCGTCGACGCGGTCCGGGAGATGGAGCGCCATCTCGAGTCCGCGCCCGATGGCGTCCAGCTGAACGTCGTCGTGGAACTCGGTGGCCCGCACGGCCGTACCGGCGCCCGCGGTCTGGCCGCCGCCCACGCCATTGCCGACGCGGTCCACAAGTCACAGCGCCTGCGACTCGCAGGGGTCGGCGGTTACGAGGCCGCACTCGCCCATGACCGCACCCCGGAGGCCATTGCGGCCGTGCGGCACTACCTGGACGAGCTCGCGATCCTGCACCGGGAGCTCATGGCCGCAGGCCGATATGACGATCGTGCGATCGTGACCGCCGGCGGCAGCGCATATCCGGACCTCGTCGTGGAGCGACTGGCCGGACTGGCGGATGAGGAAGGCGCGCACGGTGTTCCGACAGTGGTAGTGCTGCGGTCCGGCGCGTATCTCGTGCACGATGACGGGTTCTACTCCGGGATTTCACCATTGGCCGCGGGGCGCGCGGAGCATCCGCTGCGGTCGGCCATGCACGGATGGGCACGATGTGTGTCCCGCCCGGAAGCGGAACTCGCGCTGCTCGATGCCGGGAGGCGCGATGTTCCGTTCGATCTGGGGCTGCCGGTTCCACAGCGAATGGCGGGACCGGTGAACAGCGGGTTCTCGGCGGTTGCGACCACTTCGCTGCCGGCCGGCGCGCACGTCTCGGCCTTGAACGATCAGCACGCCTTCTTACGGCTGCCGGGTGCTTCGGACGACCAGGTACCGGTGGGAAGTGTGGTGCGACTGGGGCTTTCGCATCCCTGCACCGCGTTCGACAAGTGGCGTCTCATCCCGGTGATCGATGACGCCGACGCCGAGCGGCCGCGGATCGTCGACTTCCTGCACACGTATTTCTGAGCGGGATGTCGCAGCCGCTCCGCTTCGGCCGCGGCGGGTGGACCTCGAGGTCCGGTCCACCGCCGCGACGACGGATGCCTCGCGGCACGGGCGCGATCCATCGGCGACAGCGATGCGGTCCGCGTTCGTGCCGGGTCATCGACGACTGGGAACACGAAGCGCACTTCATGGTGTACGGATTCCGCTACACGGCCTCCGCCACCCACGCGCCCGAACGACTCGCGGCCATCGTCGACCGCTTCAGCGCGGCCCCGGAGTGGGATCGCTTCTGGTCCACCGAGGTTCCGCCCGAGAAGGTCGCCCGCCGGCCCGTGCGGGTGCGCTCGCCCGAGACCGGCGAGTGGGTGAGCTACCGCATGCAGATTTTCAAATTCGAACTGCCGCAACGCCCCTGGTGGATCTACTCGCTGGTCCCCGCCAATTGAGCCGCGCCGGTGGCGAAATGCTGCCGGTAGCGTTCGGGCGTGGTGGCCAGGCGTCGGCCGAACACCCGGTGCAGGGTCTCGCCGTGGCGGTAGCCGACCTGGCGGGCGATCGCACCGATGGTCAGCTCGGTCGACTCCAGCAGGCGGCGGGCCGCCTCTATGCGCAGATCCTCCACGAAAGCCGCAGGCGTGCTGCCGGTTTCGATGCGGAAGGCCCGGGCGAAGTTGCGTTCGCTCATGCCCGCGCGGCGGGCCAGCTCGGCCACCCCGAGGTTCGCGTCGAGATGATCGGGCAGCCACTGCTGCACCGCGCGGATCGCGGGCGTGCGCGCGGGCTGGGTGCGCAGCTGCGCGCTGAACTGGGTCTGCCCGCCGGGACGCCGGGTGAACACCACGTACAGCCGCGCGATCATGGCGGCGACCTCGCGGCCGTAGTCGTCCTCGACCAGTGCCAGCGCCAGATCGACGCCCGCCGACATGCCCGCCGACGTCCAGCGATTGCGGTCGCGGACGTAGATACGATCCGGTTCGACCGTGACCCGCGGATAGCGCTGGGCCATCAGGTCGGTCGAGGCCCAGTGGGTGGTGGCCCGGTAGCCGTCGAGCAACCCGGCCGCGGCCAGCAGCAGCGCGCCCGCGCACACCGAGGTCACCCGCCGCGCCTTGCGGGCCAGGGCGGGCAGCTCCCGTACCACCTCCGCCCCGCCCGGCCCGGAGGCCATGCCGCCCACCACGATCAGGGTGTCGAAGTCGTCGCCGGCGGCGATGTCGTGCAGCGAATGCTCCACCGACAGGGTCAGGCCGCCGTCCGCGGTGATCGGGCGGCCCCCGGGCGAGGCGGTCAGCAGGCGGTAGGGCAGGGCTGCGCCGTCCGAATCCGCCTGGCCGCCCGCCGAACTGATGGGATGCTCCTGCAGCACCGGCGGCAGCAGCGCGGGCGGCCGCTCGCGGACACCGTTGAGGAGCGCGAACACATCCAGCGGCCCGGCCAGCTCGGACAGCTGCATGCCCTGGTAGACAACGAAAACGATGGTGCGGGGTGCGGGCATCCCGCCATCATCGCAGTCGCCGGGCTCGGCTGCCACGGTCAGTGGCTGACCGATTCGGATGTGCGGCGGGCGATGTGCCGGTCGAGGAACCGGATGACCAGTTCGGCTACTCGGTCGGCGCACTGCGCGTGCGGGTAGTGGCCGCCGCCCTCCACCATGGCGACCCGGCCCAGTCCCGCCGGCATGGCCGCCACGATCGCCTCGGCCTCGGCCCGCGGGTCGGCGAAGTCCGGATCCTGGGTGCCCATGAGCACCAGTGCGGGACAGCGGATGTCGGCGATGCGAGCGTGCGCGTCGGCCGGGGTGGTGGCGCCGGTCTTCATGAATTCCGCCCAGCGGTCGGGCTGCCGCAGGATGGTCTGCAGGCCGGCGAGGAACTCCTCGTGGTCGGCGGGCTTGGTCGGGTAGGCGATCTCCAGATAGCGGAACCACCACCGGAAAGACCGCAGCCCCTGGGTGGCGAGCAGGCGCACCATGCCGCGGCGGTACCGGCGGCTGGTGATCATCGTGCCGATGTGCAGCTGCTGGGTGAGGGTGAACGGGTCGATTTCGACGATGGCGCTCACCAACTCGGGGGCCTCCGCCGCCGCGATGGTGGCCGAGCCGCCCGACAGCGAATGCCCGATGATGACCGCGGGACCCCCGAAATGCCGGATGACACCCAGCAGGTCGTGGGCCACGTCGGTGCGGCTGATGGCTTCCTTCCCGGTCACCGAGGGCCAGTTCGGGCTGGATTCGCCGTGCCCGCGCATATCGGCGTTCACCACCCGGTATCCGGCCGCGACCAGCGGCCCGACCAGGTGCCGGAACTCCTGCCGCCAGGTTCCCATGCCGTGCGACAGCACCACCAGCGGTCCGTCCCCGGCCACATCACACGCGATCCGCCCGTGCTCGAGCGTAACGAACTCGGTCATTTCCCGGTCCTTCCAAGCGATTTCGTTCCGGCCGCGTTTGCGGCATGCCGGAATTGAACGCCGGAAACCGATCCGGGCCGAGGGCTCGGGCCGGACGGATCAGCGGTGTGGCCGATCCGGTCAGTCGCTGACCGTGTTTCCCGCGCTCGGGACAGTTACCCGCGTCGGTGCGCCGAACCAGGTGGTCAGTGCGTCCCGCAGCCCGGGTTCGGCGGTGGCGGGGGATTCGCCGACCGTTGCGGCCCAGGCGATACGGGCGTCCGGGCGGATCAGGACGGCATCGGCGGGCCGGTCGTCGGTGGCGGCCGTCCGGATGTCGACGCGGTCGCCCCACAGCTCGGCGATCTCGCGCAGGTCCGCGCGGTCGGCGAGATCGAGCAGCACCGGGCGGGCGTCGTGCAGGGACTGGGCGGCACCGGGGTGCAGGTGCAGATCGGGGAGGAAGGCTCCGGTCAGCTGGTGCCCGTTGGGATTCGGCAGCGGATAGCGGATGTCGGCGCCCGCGATCATGGACCCCAGCCGGTGCAGGGCCGGTGCATCGGTGAGCAGTTCCTGGAACAGTGTCCGGAGTGCCTCGGCCGCCGGATCGTCGCCGCGGCGCAGCGCCGCCTGCGCCTGGGTGTGCACCATGGTGCGGGCCGCCGCGAAGGAACGCTCCGCGTGGTAGCTGTCGAGCAGCCGGTCCGGGGCCCGGCCGTCGATGTCCGCGGCCAGCTTCCAGGCCAGATTCACCGCGTCGAGCATGCCCGCGTTGAGGCCGACACCCGTGGCCGGGAACGTGTGCGCGGCATCCCCGGCCACCAGAATCCTTCCGGCGCGGAATCTTTCGGCCTGTCGTGCCTGGAACTGATAGCGGGACAACCGGATCGGATCACCGAGTGGCAGGTCGACCCCCCAGGACGCGGCGGATGCTGTCGCTCAGCTCCGCCAGGGTCATCGGCTCGTTGTCATCGGTCTCGATGGCGGTGTCCTCGGTGGTCTGCACCATGAGCATGCCGGTGGCGAGCGAGCCGACCGCGAACACGCCGCGCTCGGTGCGGGTGAAACCGGCGGGGACGACACCGTGCCCGTCGACGTCCAGATCGCCGTTGTCCAGCACGGTCACCCCGGCCGCCACCGCGACCTGACCCAGGCGGTTGACCTCCGGATAGGTGATGCCGGGGAAGGCGATTCCCGCCAGCTCCCGGACCTTGCTGCGCGCACCGTCGCAGCCCACGACGTAGTGGGCGGTCAGTTGATACGGGCCTTCCGGACCCGACACCGCCACGGTGGCCCCGGCGTCATCCTGCTCGATCCCGGTCACGGTGTGCCCGCGCCGCACCTCGCCACCGCGCTCGCGCACCAGCTCGTCGAGCAGCTGCTCGAGTCGCGGCTGCGCGAGGTGCAGTGCGCGCAGCGGGGGGTCCGGCAGCGGGCTCAGGTCCACGTGCATTCCGCCGAACGGGAAGGCCGCGGCGGGGGCGACCGCCGCGCCGGCCGATTCGAAGCGGTCCAGCACGCCTCGATAGCTCAGCAATTGCAAGATCTGCCCGCTGAAACCATTGGCCTTCGGTACGGTCCGCAGCATCGGACTGCGCTCCAGGACCACCGGCCGCACCCCGGCTGCCAGCAGTTCGGCGGCCAGCATCAGACCCGTCGGGCCCGCGCCCGCAATGATCACGTCGGCACTCGTCACACGCACTCGCGCTACTCCATTCCACGGATTTCGGCTACGGCCAGCGATTCTGCGGCATACCGGGGGTCTTGCCGCAAGCCCGGGGGTGCGATATATGTTGAAAAGGGAAGCGGATCACCGCTTCCCTTTGCCGATCGTCATCCGTTGCCGGATGGACTCTTTCGGCTACCGGCCCAGATGGTGGCGCATGAACGCCGCCGCGAAATCGGGCTGGGTCCTGGCCATCTGATTGTGCCGGCCCGGATTCGCCAGCAGCGTCTTCTCCTCCGACGCGAACGCCTCGAACAGGTCGAAGCTGGGCCGGCGGTCGATTTCCGCGTCGTTCCAGGCGACCTGGAGGGTGAGGGGGATGGTGATCTTGCGTGCGGCCTCGAACAGCGCGTCGAACACGAACACGCTGTTGAAGGTCGCGGCCCGGATGCGGGGTTCGACGGCCACCAGCATCATGCCGATGACGGTGCCCAGGGTGATGCCGCCGTAGCCGACCGGAGCGTCCGGGCCGATCTCCGGCAGCGCCTGCAGCGCGTCCAGGGTGGCCTGCCACTCCGGCACGGCCCGCTCTGCCAGGGACATGTTGAACTCGGCGATGATCGAGTCCATCGGTTCCCCGGCCGCCCGCGCCGCGTGCAGCGCGTCGGCCCACCGCTGGTCCTCCTCGTTGCGCGGCCGGTCGCCGTGCCCCGGGGCGTCGATGGCGGCCACCCGGTAACCGGATTCGGTCACGAAGTGACGCGCCGTCGTCACGAGGTTCGGGGCGCGCTTGTGCACGCCGCCACTGTGACCCAGCAGAATCAGGGGTGCGTTCTCGGACGTGGATTCGGGCGACCACAGTACGCCGGTGATCTCGCCCAGGAGGAAATCGCGTTCACGGACGCCGTTTTCCGACGTCTCCGCGGTGAAGTTCAGGTGCATGATGTTCTGCCTCTCGGAATGCCTTGCAACACAGGCGCTCCCGGCGACAGCTACTTCGTACGCCCAACCGCGACCACGATGGGGAGCACCCACCTCGATACGTCGTTCATGGGTCTCACCTCCTTCGTGATGTCACGGTCCACGGCACGGTACCAACGCGGACCGGAGGCCGCAAGCGACGCGTCACGAGGCGGCCTGCTCGCCGAGCTTGTGGCGCAGCACTTTTCAGCTGGGATTGCGGGGGAGCTCGGGGAGACGGACGAACTGCTCGGGCACCTTGTAGCGTTCCAGGCGAGTCCGGATGTGCTGTTTGAGGGCGTCGTCGCCGGGGTCGGCGTCGGTGGTCACCAGATAGGCCCGCAGCACCTGGCCGTACTCCGGATCAGCGATGCCGACCACGATGACATCGGCGACGGCGGGATGCTCGGACAGCGCGTTCTCGACCTCGCGGGGATAGATGTTCTCGCCGCCGGAGACGATCATCTCGTCGTCGCGGCCGTCGATGAGCAGCGCCGCCACCAGCCGGTCTCGATGCCGCTCGTGCTGCGTCGGCAACCGCTCGTCGGCCCCCGCGCGCGGCGTCATGATCAGCGCGGTCCCGTGCTGCTGAAATCTGATTTTCAGCCTTTTCCGCCCAGGTCGTTGGTTCGGGCGTCGGCGCGGGTGAGGACGGCGATGGGGAAGTGGCGGGGGCTGAGGGCTCGGTAGGTGGTGAAGTGGGGGTAGGCGGCGGCGAGGGTTTGCCAGTGGGTGGCGTATTCCGTGTCGTCGGTGACTACGCGGGTGGTGACGGGGAAGGTTTCGCGGCCGATGCGGACGCTGGCGTGGTCGGCGGCCAGGAGGTTTTTCCACCAGTTGGGAGTGCCGGGGTTGCCGCCGTTGGAGCCGCAGACCAGGAGGGTGTCGCCGGTGCGGACCAGCATGAGCATGACGGGGCGGGGTTGGCCGGATGTGCGCCCGGGGACGGTCAATTCGAGGACCGGGTGGCCGAAGAGGGTGGCGAAGCGGGTGCCGCCGAAGCGGTCGAAGAGGCGGCGGTGCAGGCGGGCGTAGAAGCGGGCGACCGCGCCGAGATGGGTGCTGGAGTAGTAGTTGAAGCGACCCGCCAGGGTCAGCGGGCCGGAATCGGTGCCGGGCATTGGAGGTCCCCTCGGGTCGGCGGTCGTACGGGCTCAATGTACATGGTGTCCAGTGAGTTGACGTAGTGGCTCCTGAAGGATGGTGTCGTGCTCGCCCGGTTCGTGATTAGGCTTCGGATATGAGCATCGGCGCTGACACCGGACCGATGAGCGGGGTGGACGCGTTCGATCGGCTGCGGCCGCTGCTGTTCACCATCGCCTACGAGCTGCTCGGCAGCGCCGCCGATGCCGAGGATGTGTTGCAGGACAGCTATCTTCGCTGGCGCGAGACCGATCCGGCGCGGATCGAGCATCCGCGCGCCTACCTCACCACCATCGTCACCCGGCAGGCGCTCAACCACCTGCGCACCGTGCGCCGCCGCCGCGAGGACTACGTCGGCAGCTGGCTGCCCGAGCCCATCCGCACCGAATCCGACGCCAGTCACGATGTGCTGCTGGCCGAATCGGTGTCGATGGCCATGCTGCTGGTGCTCGAGACCCTCGGGCCCACCGAACGCGCGGTGTTCGTGCTCTCGGAGGTGTTCGGCCACAGCCTCGTCGACATCGCCGGCATGGTCGGCAAATCGGATGCCACCGTGCGTCAGATCGCGCATCGGGCCCGCGCGCACGTGCGGGCCCGGCGCAAGCGCTTCGAACCCGACTCCGGGACCAGCCGCGAGGTGATCGACCGGTTCCTGCGGGCCACGCAAACCGGTGATCTGCAGACCCTCATGGATGTGCTGGCCCCCGATGTCGTCCAGATCTCCGACGGCGGCGGCAAGGTGAGTGCGGCGCGCCGCCCGGTCATCGGCGCGGAGCGCGTCGCCCACTATCTGATCGGGCTGAGCCGGAAAGCCATGGCGGACATGACCGTCGAGGTCGGCAC
The DNA here is from genome assembly GCF_042755705.1 of Nocardia sp. NPDC059154. Taxonomy (NCBI): domain Bacteria; kingdom Bacillati; phylum Actinomycetota; class Actinomycetes; order Mycobacteriales; family Nocardiaceae; genus Nocardia; species Nocardia sp. NPDC059154. Next base: position 68,593 of record NZ_JBHZCS010000047.1, on the reverse strand, counting down.
CTACAACGCGCTGCCCGCCCTGCTGCTGCGCACCGCCGACGGACGCCTCGACACCGTCGAGCTGATCGAGACCTCCGGCGACCGCATCACCGGGCTGTACGCCATCCGCAACCCGGACAAGCTGGGGACAGCCGAACTGACCCGCGCCCTGGAACGGTGACCCGGGCGATCAGCGGCCGCTGAACCGTTGTGCGACTGGGGATTTCAGCGACCGGCCGCGGTGGATCAGTTCACGCAGGGGATCTTCGAACCGATCTGGGTGGTGACGGGCTTGCCGGAATCGGGTGCATCCGTGGTGGTGTCGGTGGCCGCGGCGCTGGTCGAGGAGCCGCCCGCGGTGGTGGTCGGGCTGGTGGTGGCGGCGGAGGGGTCCAGCGACGCCGGAATCTCGAGATCCGCGCCGACGACCAGCTTCACGTGCCCGCTGGACACCTCGGTGGACGGGCTCACCGGGATCCCGCCGAACATCTCCGACAGCTGTTTGGCGTCGGTATCGGCGCCGGTGCCGTAGTAGACGGTCGAGGTGGTGCCGTCGGCGTAGGTGGCGTTGGCGACGTCACCGGCCGGGAATCCCTTGGCGGCCAGCAACTTCGACACATGGGCGGCCTGGCCGGGCGTGCCGCTGGCATTGGCCACGTCCAGCGTCGAGGTGGGCGTGGTGGCCGGCGCGCTGGGCGCGGCCGGGGTGGAGACGCCGAACGCCTCGCGCACCGTCTTCTTGATCGCCACCGGATCGATGATGTTCACGTCCTGGCCGTCGACCGTGTCGTAGCGCAGCACCGGCAGTGTGCGGAACTCCACTGTCGGGTTCTCCGCGCGGCCCAGCGTGGTGGCGAAATCGGTGAGGCTCCAGCCGTCCGACAGCACCACGTCCTTGTGCGCCACATCCATCAGTGCCTTGAGCCGGCCCGGGTTGGCCAGCGTGCCCGAGCTCTTCATGGAATTGGCCACCGAGGTCAGGAATGCCTGCTGCCGGTGGGTGCGGTCGAGGTCGCCGTTCTCCAGCCCGTGCCGCTGCCGCACGAACGCCAGCGCGTCGGAGCCGTCCAGGTGCTGGGGTCCGGCGGGGAACTGCGCGCCGGAGTAGTAGCTGTCGTCGACGGCGTGATTGAGACACACGTCGACGCCGCCGAGTGCGGTCGCGAGGTCGTAGAAGCCGGCCAGGGAGATCTCCGCGAACCGGTTGATGGGCACGCCTGTGAGCGCTTTCACAGTCTGAACGATGCTGGCGCGGCCCGCTTCCCGGCCCTGACGCTCCAGGTCGGGCCCGTCGGCCATGCCCTTCGCCTTGAGCTTCTCCTCGACCGTGTACTTCTTGAGGCCGTAGGACTCCTTGATCTTGGCGTGGTCGTAACCCGGAATGCCCTGCACCGGAACGTAGTCGTCGCGCGGGATGGAGAACGCGATGATGTGCTTCAGATCCTTCGGAATATGCACCAGGATCAGCGAATTGGCGTTGTAGCCGCCCTCCGAGCCGTCACCGGCGTGCAGCTGGTCGAGGATCTCCTTGGGTAGATCGTTGCCGTTCAGGTCTTTCCGGGTGTCCAGGCCGATCAGCAGCATGTTGATGTCGCCGTCGAGATTGACGTCCTCCGGCGCGATCGCGCCCGAGCGGACGAAGCCGGAATCGAAGTCGTTGCGGCCGTACCAGACCAGACCTGTTACGCCGATCACACCCGCGGCCACCAGGGCCGTGATGCCGCGTCCGGCGAGGCGCAGGCGCCTGTCGCGCTCGCGCTGGGCCGCGGTGCGCTCGGGCTTGCCGCCGCTGCGGTCACGCTTGCCGTCGGTGTCATCACGCTTACCGGCGGTGCGCCGCCGCTTGTCCGCGCGCCGGCTGGTGGAGTCCGCCTCGGCACGCCGCGAACGGCGGGGAGTCGGGTTTGGCGTCTCCGGTGCCCGGCGGGTGCGGCCCGGCTGGGGGCCGACGACCGGCAACGGTTGGGTGGCGTCGTCGTACATGGCGCTGTCGAGTGTGCCGTAAGCGGCGCTCTCTGTCAGATCTCCGCCCGGTTGTGAATGAGCTTGCACAGTCGTGCATAATCATCACATGGTGGATACCTCGAACGGGCCCCTGCGGGTCGCGGTAGCTGGTGCGAGCGGGTACGCGGGTGGTGAAGTCCTGCGCCTGCTGCTCGGTCATCCAGCCTACCGAAGCGGGCGCCTCGAGATCGGGGCGCTGACCGCGGGGTCCAATGCCGGTACCACCCTGGGTGAGCTGCAGCCACATCTGCTGCCGCTGGCCGATCGGGTGCTCGCGCCCACCACCGTCGAGGAGCTCTCCGGCCACGATGTGGTCTTCCTCGGCCTGCCGCACGGGCAGTCCGCGGCGATCGCCACGGCGTTGCCGGAATCCACGATCATCATCGACTGCGGTGCCGACTTCCGGCTGACCGATCCGGCGGCGTGGGAGAAGTATTACGGCACCCCGCACGCCGGCAGCTGGCCCTACGGGTTGCCCGAGCTGCCCGGCGGGCGCGAGAAGCTGCGCGGCGCCACCCGGATCGCCGTTCCCGGCTGCTACCCGACCGTGTCGAGCCTGGCGCTGGCCCCGGCTGTCGCGGCCGGCATCATCGAACCGCGCGTGAATGTGGTTGCGGTGAGCGGCACGTCGGGCGCGGGCCGCAAACTCGATGTGGGCCTGCTGGGCTCGGAGGTGATGGGCTC
>NZ_JBHZCS010000047.1:0-65916 GCF_042755705.1 Nocardia sp. NPDC059154 | reverse complement strand
GCGTCGACGGTGAGTTGGACCAAGTCGACCGGTGCGGTTTCGAGCGCACGTCCGTCGTCCAGACGGGCGAGCAACAGCTGCTCGGCTCCGAGGTGATGGGCTCGGCCCGGGCGTACGGCGTCGGCGGCGCGCACCGGCACACCCCCGAGATCGCGCAGAACCTGAAGGCCGCCACGGGATCCGGCGCCGACGTGAGCGTGTCGTTCACCCCGGTGCTGGCCCCGCTGCCGCGCGGCATCCTGGCCACCTGCACCGCCCCCACCACCGTGGACGCCGCCACCGCCCGCGCCGTCTACGAGAAGGCCTACGCCGACGAGCCTTTCGTGCACCTGCTGCCGGAAGGCGTACTGCCGCAGACCGGTTCGGTGCTCGGCTCCAATGCCGTCACGCTTCAGGTCACCGTGGACACCGACGCCGGGCTGCTGGTGGTCATCGGCGCGATCGACAACCTGACCAAGGGCACCGCGGGCGCCGCGGTGCAATCGATGAATCTGGCTCTCGGAATCGACGAGACCGCAGGACTTTCCACCGTAGGAGTGGCACCGTGACGATCGACAACGGCAAGCTGGTGCGGACCCAGGGCGTCACCGCACCGCTGGGCTTCCGGGCCACGGGCATCGCCGCCGGCATCAAGCAGAGCGGCAAGCCGGACCTGGCGCTGGTGTTCAACGAGGGCCCGGAGTACGCGGCCGCCGGCGTGTTCACCCGCAACAAGGTCAAGGCCGCGCCGGTGCTGTGGTCGCAGCAGGTGCTGACCGGCGGCCGGCTGCGCGCGGTCATCCTGAATTCCGGTGGCGCCAACGCGTGCACCGGCCCGGGCGGCTTCCAGGACACCCACGCCACCGCCGAGGAACTGGCAAAGGCGTTGAGCAACTGGGGAACCGAGACCGGCGCGGGTGAGATCGCGGTCTGCTCCACCGGTTTGATCGGCGACCGGCTGCCCATGGACAAGCTCATCCCGGCCGTCACCGAGATCGTGCACGAGATGGGCGGCGGCCTGTCCGGCGGCGCCGAGGCCGCACGGGCCATCATGACCACCGACACCGTGCCGAAGGAAACCGCCTTCCACCACCAGGACAAGTGGAACGTGGGCGGCATGGCCAAGGGCGCGGGCATGCTCGCGCCATCGCTGGCCACCATGCTCGTGGTGCTCACCACCGATGTGGTCGCCACCCCGCAGCAGTTGGACGAGGCGCTGCGCAATGCCACGAAGTACACCTTCGACCGGCTCGACGTGGACGGCTCCTGCTCCACCAACGACACCGTGCTGCTGCTGGCCAACGGCGCCTCGGGCGTCACCCCGAGCCAGGCGGATCTGAACGCGGCCGTGCTCGCGGTCTGCGACGACCTGGCCGAGCAGCTCATGTCCGACGCCGAGGGCGTCACCAAGCGCGTGCACATCACCGTGCAGGGCGCGGTCAGCGAAGAGGAAGCGCTCATCGGTGCGCGGGCGCTGGCCCGCGACAGCCTGGTCAAGACCGCGTTCTTCGGCTCCGACCCGAACTGGGGCCGGGTGCTGGCATCCATCGGCATCGCGCCCATCGAGCTGGATCCGAACCGGGTCTCGGTGTCGTTCAACGGATCTCCGGTGTGCGTCGACGGCGCGGGCGCGCCGGGCGCCCGCGAAGTCGACCTGTCCGGCCCCGACATCCAGGTCCTGGTGGAGCTGGGTCTGGGCGACGGCGCGGCCACCGTCCGCACCACCGACCTCTCGCACGGCTACGTCGAAGAGAACTCGGCCTACAGCTCATGAGCGATGTGGTGAAACAGCTTTCGGCCCTCGACAAGGCGCACATCCTCGCCGACGCGCTGCCGTGGCTGCAGAAGTTCCGCGACAAGATCGTGGTCGTGAAGTACGGCGGCAACGCCATGATCGACGACGAGCTCAAGCGGGCCTTCGCGGCCGATATGGCGTTCCTGCGCACCGTCGGCGTGCACCCGGTGGTGGTGCACGGCGGCGGCCCGCAGATCAGCGCCATGCTGAAGAAGCTCGGCATGACGGGCGAATTCCGCGGCGGCTTCCGCGTCACCACGCCCGAGGTCATGGACGTCGTGCGCATGGTGCTGTTCGGGCAGGTCGGCCGGGAACTGGTGGGGCTCATCAATGCCCACGGCCCGTACGCGGTCGGCATCTCCGGCGAGGACGCCCGGCTGTTCACCGCCACCCGCCGCACCGTGCAGGTCGACGGTGCGGCCACCGATATCGGCCTGGTCGGCGACGTCACCGAGGTGAATCCCGACGCCGTGCTGGATCTCATTGCGGCGGGCCGTATTCCGGTGGTCTCCACCATCGCCCCGGACGCCGACGGCGTGGTGCACAACATCAATGCCGACACCGCGGCGGCCGCGCTGGCCCAGGGCATCGGCGCGGAGAAGCTGGTCATCCTCACCGATGTCGAGGGCCTGTACACGAATTGGCCCGACCGGTCCTCGCTGACCAGCCGCATCGACACCGACGAGCTGGCCAAGTTGCTGCCGTCGCTGGATGAGGGCATGGTGCCCAAGATGGAAGCCTGCCTGCGCGCCGTGGAGGGCGGCGTCCCGACCGCGCACGTCATCGACGGGCGCGTCGCCCACTCGGTCCTGCTGGAACTGTTCACCGGGGAAGGCATCGGCACGATGGTCACCCCCGCACAGGAGATCTCATGAGCGAGCGTAGCGAGCGGAAAATGAACACAGCCACGAGTGTGCTCGTGCTGGAGCCGAGCGCTAGCGAGGTGGAAGCATGAGCACAGCCGACATCCAGCAGCGGTGGAACACCGCGCTGATGAACAACTACGGCACCCCCAAGGTGGCACTGGTGCGCGGCGCCGGCGCGGTCGTCTACGACGCCGACGGCAAGCGCTACCTCGACTTCCTGGGCGGCATCGCGGTCAACAGCCTCGGCCACGCGCACCCGGCCATCCTGTCCGCGGTCACCCAGCAGCTCGGCACCCTGGGCCACGTCTCGAATCTGTATGCCAGCGAACCGGTCATCGAGCTGGCCGAACGGCTGCTCGCGCACTTCGGCGACGGGCAGGGCAAGGCGTTCTTCTGCAACTCCGGCACCGAGGCCAACGAGGCCGCCTTCAAGATGGCGCGGCTCACCGGGCGCCGGAAGATCATCGCCTGCGAGGAGGCCTTCCACGGCCGCACCATGGGCGCGCTCGCACTGACCGGCCAGCCCTCGAAGCGGGAACCGTTCGAGCCCATGCCGCCCGGCGTCGTCCACGTGCCCTACGGCGACGCGCTGGCGCTGGCCGCCGCCGTCGACAAGGACACCGCCGCGGTGTTCCTGGAACCCATCATGGGGGAGAGCGGCGTCGTGGTGCCCCCGGCCGACTACCTGGCCAAGGCCCGCGCCATCACCAAGGAGCAAGGCGCGCTGCTGATCCTGGACGAGGTGCAGACCGGCATCGGCCGCACCGGCGCGTTCTACGCGCACCAGGCCGCGGGCATCGTGCCCGATGTCATCACCCTGGCCAAGGGCCTGGGCGGCGGCCTGCCCATCGGCGCCGTGCTGGCCCAGGGCCCGGCCGCGGAGCTGCTGCAGCCGGGCATGCACGGCACCACCTTCGGCGGCAATCCGGTGTGCGCGGCGGCGGCGCTGGCCGTGCTGCGGACCATCGACGAAGACGGCCTGCTCTCGCATGTGGAGACGGTGGGCAAGATCCTCGTCGATGGGATCGAGAACCTCGGCCACCCGCTGGTCGACCACGTGCGGGGTGCCGGTCTGCTCATCGGCATCCAGCTGACCGCCGATGCCTCCACGGACGTGGAGCTGGCCGCCCGGGAGGCCGGGTACCTGCTGAATCCGGCCAAGCCCAACGTGATTCGCCTCGCTCCGCCCCTGGTGCTCACCGAGACCCAGGCGGAGAACTTCCTGTCCGACCTGCCCGGCATCCTCGATGCCGCCCAGGCCCAGAAGGAGACCAAGTGACCATCCGGCATTTCCTGCGTGACGACGACGTCACCCCCGCCGAGCAGGCCGAGATTCTCGCGCTGGCAGCGGAACTGAAGTCCGCGCCGCAGTCGCGGCGGCCGCTGGAGGGCCCGCGCGGCGTTGCGGTCATGTTCGAGAAGAACTCCACCCGCACCCGGTTCTCCTTCGAGATGGGCATCGCCCAGCTCGGCGGGCACGCCGTCGTGGTCGACGGTCGCGACACCCAGCTGGGACGCGAGGAGACCCTCGCCGACACCGGCCGTGTGCTGTCTCGGTATGTGGACGCCATCGTCTGGCGCACCTTCGAACAGGCACGCCTGGACGAGATGGCCGGCGCCGCAACGGTTCCCGTCGTCAATGCGCTGTCCAACGAGTTCCACCCCTGCCAGGTGCTCGCGGATCTGCAGACGCTGAAGGAGCACAAGGGCTCCGACCTGAGCGGCCGCAACCTCACCTACCTCGGCGACGGCGCGAACAATATGGCGCACTCGCTCATGCTCGGCGGTGTCACCGCGGGTATGAACGTGACCATCGCCGCCCCCGAGGGTTTCGAGCCGTTCGGCTGGATCGTCGACGCCGCCCAGAAGCGCGCTGCCGAGACCGGCTCGACCATCACCATCACCCACGACCCGCAGGCCGCGGCCGAGGGCGCGGACGCGCTGGTCACCGACGCCTGGACCTCCATGGGCCAGGAGAACGACGGCCGCGACCGGGTCGCCCCCTTCCGTCCGTTCCAGGTCAATGCCGGGCTGCTGGCCCGCGCGGCCGCGGATGTGACCGTGCTGCACTGCCTTCCGGCGCACCGCGGTGAGGAGATCACCGACGAGGTCATCGACGGCCCGCACAGCGCGGTCTGGGACGAGGCCGAGAACCGCCTGCACGCGCAGAAGGCGCTGCTGGTGTGGCTGCTGGAGCGCTACCAGCGAGGCGAGAGGTGAGCAGCGGCGAACGTCGCACGGCCGCACCGGTGTCGAGCAAGTCGGGTGCGGCCATCGCCCGCACCCGCGCCGGCCGGCAGGCCCGCATCGTCGCCATCCTCTCCCAGCACGAGGTCCGCAGCCAGTCGGAACTGGCCGTGCTGCTCTCGTCCGAGGGCATCGAGACCACCCAGGCGACACTGTCCCGCGATCTCGACGAACTCGGCGCGGTCAAGCTGCGCGCGGCCGACGGCGGCGCGGGCGTGTACGTGGTGCCCGAGGATGGCAGCCCCGTCCGCGGCGTCATCGGCGGCACCGAACGCCTCTCGAAACTGCTCGGCGATCTGCTGGTCTCCACCGATGCCAGCGGCAATATCGCAGTCCTGCGCACGCCGCCGGGCGCCGCGCACTTCCTGGCCAGCGCCCTCGACCGCGCCGCCCTGCCCGAGGTGGTCGGCACCATCGCGGGCGACGACACCATCGCCGTTATCGCCCGCGAGCCCATGACCGGCGCGGAACTGGCCGCCAAGATCGAACAGCTGGCCTGAATCGGACTGTGCCGCAGGATAATTGCGGTAGTGGGGTCCGAGTGCGGGCGTACGCTCGGTAGGAAGGACATCCCCGAGCAAGGAACGCACATGTGCGAAGGCTATGGACTGATCGGATCCTTCGAAGCCGGGACGCGGGAGCGGCCTCACGTTCCCGAGGTGGTCCGGCCCAGCCTGCGCCGGACCGACGACGGGGTCTGGGTGGTCATGGCCCGCAAGGTGGCCCGGCGCATCGACGGGGATCGGTTCATTCCGGCGACCGGCGGCGCGCCCTACCCGCGTGACGCGATCGCCGAGTGCCGGCGCGGCCGGAGTCACGCAGTGCCGGACGAGGACTGCAGCTGCGGTTTCCACGCCGTATCCGAAGCCGCACCGGAACCCTACGGCGGCCGCTTCACCGTCCTCGAGGTCGCGCTCTCCGGGCGGATCCTGGCCTCGCACTGGATTCGCGGCGGCCTGCTCTTCCGCGCCGAACGCCAGACCGTGATCACCTGGTCGGATATCACTGTGCCGCAACCGGTCCGGCTGCCGGACCGACTTCCGCAGCCGCCCATCCCGCCCCTGGAGCCGGGCGGCCGCACCGCCCGCCTGCGCCCACCCGACCCGCGCGGCCTGGATCGCGCCGGATTGCGCCTGCCGGTGCGTGAGCCCCAGGTCGTGCGCCTCGCCGACGATGCGGGCTACTGCGTGCGCGATGCTCACCAGGGAAAGCCTCGCGGACAGAGAAATCGGTGGCAGCATCACGAGGATGCCGCCACCGACGGGGTGCTGATGTCAATCGAGATCAGTTGAACGGGTACTGGCCGGGCGGAACCGCGCCGCCCTGGCCCTGTGCGCCGGAGGAGATGAGATCCTGGACGAGCTGCAGCGCCGCTCCTCCGATGGACAGGATGTCGCGGCCGAGGGTGCCTACTATCTGAGCGAGTGTCGAGAGCATGGCGGAATCCTTCGGTTGACCCGGAAGTGTCGACTTCCAGCGTGGCACAGCGGCGTCCGCCGTGATCGTGAATCGCATCGAAGGGTGGGTTTCGGGCATTTGCCGGATTCGGTGCCGACTGGTCGCTCTGAGGGGCGATCGGTTCCTCTCACTCCGGCTTGTGCGCGACCGCGAACACGCGACGGAACGGCAACCAGGTGACACCGTCCGGCTGCTGCAGATAGGCCGAGCGCAGCAGTGGCGCGAGCTCGGCCCGGAAGTCCTGCCACGCGGCATCGTCGAGCGCGTCGCGGACCGGACGCAGCGCGGTTCCGGTCACCCATTCCAGTACCGGATCATCTCCGGTCAGCGGCTGCAGATAGGTGGTCTCCCAGGCATCGACCCGGCATCCGGACGCGGTCAGCACCCCGGCGTATCCGGCGGGATCGGGCACCGCCTGCCGATCCAGAATCCCCGCCGCCCCCAGTCGCTCCCGCCACCGCGGCGACGACGCGAGCTCCCGGATCGCGAGATGTGAAGGCGCATCGAAGTTCCCGGGCACCTGAATCGCCAGCCAGGCGCCGGTGGGCAGGGCTGCCACCCAATCCGGCAGCAGCGCAAGATGATCCGGTACCCACTGCAGTACCGCATTGGTCACCACCACGTCGGTGTCCGGTGCGGGCCGCCAGTCGCGGACATCGGCGACAGTTGCGTCGATGCCGTGTTCCCTTGCCGCGGCGACCATTTCGGGCGAGGAGTCGAACGCCTCGAGGGCCGCCTCCGGCCACCTGGTCGCGAGTGCCGCGGTGAGATTGCCCGGGCCGCAGCCGACATCGGCCACCCGCCGGGGTTTGTCCGCGCCGACCCGCCCGACCAGGTCGAAGAACGGCCGCGCGCGCAGGTCGTCGAAGGCGAGGTACTTGTCCGGATCCCACATGGGCCCTCCGTATGAACGTCGAATTTCCCAAACCGTACGTTCGTACTTTATTCCTCGCCGGGTTCCGGTGCAAGGATGTGACGGTCATCGGCGCCCAATCCACGCAGGCGAGGGCCCCGGTTATGAATGGGATTGCATCGTCATGCATAATCATTTGCAGGACGACGGAGCGCGCCAGAGGGACCGGGACGGGACCGCGGGGCAGCACACCGGTCGAGGGCCTATACGAACAATCGAGGAGCACACGGACTATGACCAAGCGCGTCGTACTCGCCTACTCCGGCGGGCTGGACACCTCAGTCGCCATCAGCTGGATCGGTAAGGAGACCGGCGCGGAGGTCGTCGCCGTCGCCATCGACCTCGGCCAGGGTGGCGAGGACATGAACGACGTGCGCCAGCGCGCGCTGGACTGCGGCGCCGTCGAGTCCATCGTCGTGGACGCCCGCGACGAGTTCGCCAACGAGTACTGCCTGCCGACCATCCAGGCCAACGCCCTCTACATGGGCCGCTACCCGCTGGTCTCGGCCATCTCCCGGCCGCTGATCGTCAAGCACCTGGTCGAGGCCGCCGAGTACCACGGCGCCGACACCGTCTCGCACGGCTGCACCGGCAAGGGCAACGACCAGGTCCGCTTCGAGGTCGGCATCGGCGCGCTCGCGCCCGACCTGAAGGTCATCGCCCCGGTCCGCGACTACGCCTGGACCCGTGAGAAGGCCATCGAGTTCGCCGGCGAGAACAAGCTGCCGATCAACGTGTCCAAGAAGTCGCCGTTCTCCATCGACCAGAACCTGTGGGGCCGCGCGGTCGAGACCGGCTTCCTCGAGGACCTGTGGAACGCCCCGACCAAGGACGTCTACGACTACACCGTCGACCCGACCGTCAACTTCGAGGCGCCCGACGAGCTCATCGTCACCTTCGACAAGGGCATCCCGGTCGCCATCGACGGCCGCCCGGTCACCATGCTCGAGGCCATCACCGAGCTGAACAAGCGGGCCGGCCGCCAGGGCGTGGGCCGCCTCGACATGGTCGAGGACCGGCTCGTCGGCATCAAGAGCCGCGAGATCTACGAGGCCCCAGGCGCCATCGCGCTCATCACCGCGCACCAGGAGATGGAAGCGGTCACGATCGAGCGCGAGCTGGGCCGCTACAAGCGGCAGGTCGAGCAGCGCTGGGGCGAGCTGGTGTACGACGGCCTGTGGTACTCGCCGCTGAAGCGCGCGCTGGACGCCTTCGTCGCCGAGACCCAGCAGCATGTGTCCGGTGATGTCCGGATGGTCCTGCACGGCGGCAGCGTCGTGGTCAACGGCCGTCGCTCCGACGAGTCGCTCTACGACTTCAACCTCGCCACCTACGACGAGGGCGACACCTTCGACCAGTCGCTGGCCAAGGGCTTCGTCCAGATCCACGGCCTGTCCTCCAAGGTCGCGGCGCGGCGGGACCTCAACAGCAAGTAGTAGCCTGCGACCGGAGCTGAATTCATTCAAGCGCCGGCCGAAGGAGACGCGCCCATGCGAACCGATGACGACAGTTGGGACATCACGGAGAGCGTGGGCGCGACCGCCATCGGCGTGTCGGCCATTCGCGCCTACGAGACCAGCCGCGAGGACGCCCTGTTCCACGACCCGTACGCGGCGAAGCTGGTGGCCGCGGTCGGGTCCGAGGGCTGGAACGCCATGATGTCCGGGGCGCTGAGCCGCCAGAGCGTCAGCGACGGCGACTACCAGGCCTGGTCGTTGGGCAATGTCCTGGTGGCCCGCACCGTCTACTTCGACGAGTATTTCGCCGCGGCCGTGCGGGCCGGGATCCGGCAGATCGTGATCCTGGCCGCCGGCCTGGACGCGCGGGCCTACCGGCTCGAATGGCCCTCGGACACCCGGATTTTCGAGCTCGATCAGCCGAAGGTGCTGGCGTTCAAGGCCCGGGCGCTCGCCGATGACGAGCCGGTGGCCGATCGCCGTGAGGTGCCGGTCGATCTGCGGCAGGACTGGCCGAAAGCCCTGCTGGACAAGGGGTTCGAACCGGATCATCCGACCGCCTGGCTGGCCGAGGGGCTGCTGCGCTACCTGCCCGGGCACGCCCAGACTCAACTGCTCGAGCGCGTGGTGGAACTCAGCGCGCCGGGCAGCCGGATGGCGATCAACCTCGGCACCGGGTCCGGTGATCTGGCCGACGAGTTCCGGGAGCGGCGGCGCAAGGTGATGGCGGATGCCGGGCTGAAGCTGGACCTGGAAGATCTGTTCTACCCGTGGGAGGGCCGCGAGGACCCCCGCAGCTGGTTCGCCATGCACCGCTGGCTGGTCACCGAGGGCGACCCGATCGCCCTGCTCGAGGACCGCGGGCGGGCCGTTCCCGAGGCGGTCCGGGCCGCTATGACCCAACACATTCTGATGACCGCGACGAAACCGCGAGGAGACGACACGCTATGACCCAGGGCGGCAGCACCAATGAAGGCGCGCTGTGGGGTGGACGCTTCGCGTCCGGCCCGGCCGCGGCGATGGCGGCGCTGAGCAAGTCGACCCACTTCGACTGGGCGCTCGCGCCGTACGACATTCGCGCCTCCAAGGCTCACGCGCGCGTGCTGCACAAGGCCGGGCTGCTGTCGGAGACCGACCTGGCGGGCATGCTCGCGGGCCTGGATCAGCTTGCGGCGGATGTGGAATCGGGCGCCTTCGGCCCCCTCGAATCCGATGAGGACGTGCACGGCGCGCTGGAGCGCGGGCTCATCGACCGGGTCGGCACCGAGCTGGGTGGCCGCCTGCGCGCGGGCCGCTCCCGCAACGACCAGGTGGCCACGCTGTTCCGCATGTGGCTGCGGGATGCGGTGCGGCGCATCGCCTCCGGCGTACTGGATGTGGTGGACGCCCTGGTCGAGCAGGCCGCCGCGCACCCGGACGCGGTGATGCCGGGCAAGACCCACCTGCAGGCCGCCCAGCCGGTGCTGCTGGCCCACCACCTGCTCGCGCACGCCCACCCGCTGCTGCGCGACATCGACCGGATCCGCGACTTCGACAAGCGGGCCGCGGTGTCGCCGTACGGTTCCGGCGCGCTGGCGGGCTCCTCGCTGGGCCTGGATCCGGAAGCCATTGCCGCCGAGCTGAACTTCGACTCTTCCGCCGCGAACTCCATCGACGCCACCTCCTCGCGTGACTTCGCCGCCGAGGCCGCGTTCGTGCTGGCCATGATCGCCGTCGACCTGAGCCGCATGGCCGAAGAGGTGATCATCTGGAGCACACCGGAATTCGGTTACATCACCCTGGCCGACGCCTGGTCCACCGGCTCCTCGATCATGCCGCAGAAGAAGAACCCGGACGTCTCCGAGCTCACCCGGGGCAAGGCGGGCCGCCTCATCGGCAATGTCACCGGCCTGCTCGCGACCCTGAAGGCTCAGCCGCTGGCCTACAACCGCGACCTGCAGGAGGACAAGGAGCCGGTCTTCGACTCGGTCGCCCAGCTCGAACTGCTGCTGCCCGCCATCGCGGGCCTGGTCTCCACCCTGACCTTCCACACCGACCGCATGGCCGAGCTCGCCCCCGCCGGCTTCACTCTCGCCACCGATATCGCCGAATGGCTTGTCCGCCAGGGTGTTCCGTTCCGCGTCGCGCACGAGGCCGCGGGTGGGTGCGTGCGCGCCGCCGAGTCCCGCGGCGTCGGCCTGGACGAGCTCACCGACGCGGAGTTCGCCGCCGTCGACCCGGCCCTGACCCCCGGTGTCCGTGAGGTCCTCACCGTCGAAGGCTCCATCGCCTCCCGCAATGCCCGTGGCGGCACGGCCGGCACCCAGGTCGCCAAGCAGCTCGAGGAGGTGCGCGGCACCGCCGCCACCCAGCGCGCCTGGCTCAGCTGACACCCGAAACGGCAACGGCCCGTTGGATTTCCGACCTGGAAACCCAACGGGCCGCTTTCGTCATCCGCGTCGATAGTTCATGTGCTTCGCGGCGGGCACCGCGGCACGACCGGCGTCGTGCACCTTGCCGTTCGCGGTGGTCTGCTGCTTCTTGTCGCCCTTCCCGCGCCGTTCGCGCCGCGACAACGGGCGTTCGGCGGGGTCCTCGGCAAGGATTTCGGACAGCGGAAAGCGCTCGGGCATGAGTCCTCCTATGGGTATGCGTGACCGACGGACCGGGTTCGATCGCCGGTCGGAATCGGGAATGCCACAGGCACGGTCAATTCGGCAGACCGCCGGGCGTCACAAACGAATCGTGCTCAGGAGAACAGCTGCAGCCACATGCGGAGCACTGTAACCGGGCCTGGGCATTCAACGCATCCCATTTATTGCTCGAAGTCCAAGGTCGCCCGCTCCAGGAGTTTCACCAGCTCGGTGCGGACGACCTCGTCGGGTTCCGCGACGGCGGCCGCACCGACCCACTCGCGGACATCGGCGGGCAGATCCGGCCCGAACACCTCCGCGAGCTTGCGGATGGCCACGCTGCGCAATCGCACGGTGCGGCCGCGAATCCCGGCCCGCAGCAAGGGCACTCCCACGTCGCCCGATCTGCGGTCCAGACGAGCGAGTACAACCTCGAGGATGTGGTCTTCGGGTTGCCACAGGGAGCGGCTCTGGTTTCGTGAGAGCGGTCCGCTCGCCATCTCGTCCAGCGGCAACTGCTCCTGTGTCAGCCTGGCGAGTTCGGCGACCTCGTGGTCGGGTGTCCGCTTGGCGACCCATTGCCAGGCGTAAACGCTGAGTACACCCGTGCGGAGGTGTGCCAGTGCATGCGGGTAGGCGTCGAAGCCTACGGCCTCGGAGCATTGCAGGGCCTGGTTCAAGGCGAAATCGTCTGCGGGGTCGAGGAGTTCGGCCACGACCAGTTCACGCCAGTCGGGACGCTCGAGCAGTGCCGAGTACCGGTCGATGACGGCGGATGTTCGAGTGGGCTCCCAGTCCGTTTTCGGAGCAGCACGTTTCAGCTGCTGGGGGAACGATCCGGCCGCGCAGACGATACGGAGGGTCGGGGGCGCTTCGTGGAGCAGTTCGGCGAATCGAGCCAGCACGGGTAGCGCATCAGGGTAATGACGGATGTCCTGCGCTGGTCCGCCCCACCCGGTGAGAGCCGCGAGGAGATCGGCTGTGCTGTCCAGCAGTTCGGCGTCGACATCGGGTGCGAGTAGTGCGGTGTGGAGATCCCCGGTGGTGGCCGCGAGATGTGCGAGGTATTCGTTCAGTATGCGATTGCGGAACCCCGTGCGTAGCAGCCAATTCTTGATCTCCGGGTCCTGGGTCCCCGCCAGGCGTTCCACGGCATGGATCCGTCCCCAGCCATCCACGCGCTGGGCCAGCTCGTAAACCGCCGTATCGCGGTTTTGCTGGGAATTGGCCAGTGCGACAGCCGCATACAGTGTGAGGTCCTCCAAACTGCCCAGGAGCAGGAGCAGTTCACGGTCGCGGTGATCACCCGCAACGCCCAGCATGACGATGCCGAGCGCGACGGCATTGCGGCGGGTGCCATTCTCCAGAAGTCGGCGGGCCAGCGATCGCAGGTCCGCGGCGGGTACTTCCCGCGTCCGCAGTTCCCGGGCGAGATCATCGGCCACATCGAGGGCTCGGTATTCGGCGAGCCGATCATGGAGCACCGCTAGGGTATTCGTGTTTGAAAGCGCGGCGACCTCAGTGATCAGGTCGGCAAGGGCTGTGGCGGGCGGCGATTCGGAGTCCATAGCGACGTGATGGGTCCGGACGCCGTCCAGGACAGTCGAATTGAGGAATGTTCGCTCGCCAGGATCATCATCAGGGAGCGGATTGCCGCCGCGTGGCCATGGGTCTGCACCGTGGATGGCTGCGAGGCTGAGGGCGTGAGCAAGAAAAGTGGTCCGGCTGTCCGTGTTCTCGGAAGTCGGCCACTGGCCGGGGATCACCGGCAGGGGCGCTTGGCGCCCTTTCCATCGAAGAAGATCACAGTAAGACGATAGAGCCAAAAGATCGAAGAGACAAAAGATAAAAGATGCCTGGAGGAAGGAGGGAGGGTGGCCGAGCTTGCGAGGCCCCCTCACCTACCAGCCCCATTACGGCTCGGCCGTTCATCGTCTTTATGTAGTTGTCAAAGAACCATTAGCTGGGGAAATCCTTGGCGGTCTCGAGTTGTCGGTAAAGGGATGCGTGCAGTCGGTGGGCTGGGAGGTGAGGTGTGGCTCTCGGTTGGGCGTCAGCTCCAGTGCGGCAGGGCGGCGACGCAACTACACCTCCCCGTCCCCGCGCACACAGGGTGGGACGCTGGCAGCCCTGGGGCTCACGCCACCCGTGAACCCCACTCCCGGCAACTGGATTCGATCCTGGCGGCCAGCCGCTCCGCCACGTGATGACGCTCGTTGACCTGTGGGGTTTGGGTGGGGTCGATGTGCCTGGGTGCGATCCATCCGCACCGGCCGGGGTGTGGTGAATCCTGGCCCATCACAATCGTTTTCCATCCGTCCCGGCTGTTGTTGACGAGCGCGTGGCAGTGATCGCATGCCAACGCCAAGTTGTCCAGGTCGGTGGGTCCGCCGACGGCCCAGTCGGTGACGTGGTGGGCGGCACACATGCTCGCTGGTGCATCGCAGCCCGGGCGGGTGCAGCCCTTGTCCCGGGCTATGAGGGCGAGGCGCTGACCGGAGGTCGCGAGGCGCTCGCAGCGGCCCAGGTAGAGCGGAATCTCGTTGGCGTCCAGCACTGCGAGCACCGGGCGGGTGCCCTGAGCCATCTCGAGGGCCTCGTGGATGCTTACGTGGCCGCCGGTGCTGGTGGTCGCCACACCCGCGCCGCGCTCCACATCGGCCAGACTCATTGTCAGCACCGGCTGTACGCGCATGCCTCGGTGGGAGCCGAGTTCGGCGGCGCTGATGCCGAGCTTGACGGTGTTGACGGCGAGTTCGGTGGGGGAGATGCCGGGCGTGGCGGTATTGGCGCCAGACTCGGCCGCGCCGGCATGGGGCTTGGTGGCGTTGATGCCAGCCTTGCCGATGTTGATGTCCGGCTGCAGCAGCGCGTGCAGCGCGTCGTGGGTGCGCTGCGCGGCATCGCGACGGTCGCGGCGTGCGGCGGCTTCGAGGACCTTGGAATCGATTCGAGCTGTGGCGGTGAGGATTTCGGTGTCGTCGATGTTGCACATGCCGGGCCGTGCGAGCTTGGCGAGGATCGCGTCCAGCGACGCGCGCAGTCCGGGGGTGAGCCAGCCTTCGATCTTCGACATGCCGTCCACGCCGGGGCGGCCGATCACGATGCCGCGACGGCGACGCCGGTCGGCATCGGAGATCACGGTCCCGTTGGGGTCGAGGCGGGTGAGGATTTCGCGGCCGATCTTGGGCAGGTCATCGGGGGAGCCGGTGTGGCAGAACGTAACCAGCAGTTCCTCGGCCTCGACCCGTGCTTGTGTGGGGATATCGGAGGGCAGGTGCGTCATGATCTCGACGATGCCGCGTACGTGGTCGCGGGAGATGTTCGCGGTCTCGAAGGCTTTGGCGGTCGCGGCCAGAGTCGCTGTGCGCAATTGCCCGGTGCTGTCGAAGAACTCTCCGCATGCACCGGCGATCTTCACCCGCACCGAGGCGTCGTAGCGGGACAACCCGAGGGTTTCGCGCAGGAACGGCACCAGATCCTTGTCCCCATTCTTCCGCGGCAGCGAACGGTCGGAGGCTTCGATGATCAATCGCGAATCCAGTGCGGACAGTTGCCGTTTGCAGGTTTCCAGCTTGCGCATCAATTCCACGACATCACCGTCCGTGAAATGATCCAGGTTGCCGTGGAGGATCGAATTCGACAAGGTCTCGACCGCGGTCGCCAACTCGGCGATGCCGCAGGTGTCGAGTGTTGTCCCCTTCGAATCCATGTGCTAATTCTACCGCCATCAACAATGCCTGGAAACCCGAAATGTCCAGTATGGCAAGGTAATTCAGCAACATTCCGGGCGAATGCAGAGTGTAATTCTTTCCAATCCTATTGCTTGCCAACGGATCAACCTGCCCGCGTTGCCTGACGCGGCACTACCGGGTCGATGACCGATGGTGTAACCCGCCACCACGGGTAGCGGGTTACACCATCGGCCTTCCCGGAGGCGGCACTAGCTCAGGGACCGCTTCAGGAGGTCGGTGATGCGGGATTCGGTCTCGGGGGTCATGGCCTTCAGTGCATAGTTGACGGCCCACAGGTCGCCCTCGTCGAGGTTGGCGATGTCGTTGAAGCCGAGGACGGCGTAGCGGGTCTTGAACTTGGCGGCGGTCTGGAAGAAGCAGACGATCTTGCCGTCGCGCATGTAGGAGGGCATGCCGTACCAGGTCTTGCAGGTGAGTTCGGGGGCGACGGATTTGATGAGGGCGTGGAGGCGTTCGGCGATCTCGCGGTCGGTGCCGGTCATTTCGGCGATCTTGGCCAGGACGTCCTGTTCGCCGTCGGCCTTGGCGGAGCGGGAGCTGCGGCGGGCGGCGGTCTTCAGTTCCGCGGCATGGGCTTTCATGGCGGCGCGCTCTTCGGTGCTGAAGCCGACGGTGGTCTTCTTGGTGGCGTTCTCGATGGCCATGGCTGGATTCCTTTGCGGGAGTGGGGGAGAGGGCTGGGTGGGGTTGCGGTCAGCGGTCCTGGATGAGGCCCAGGACATTGCCGTCGGCATCGGTGAGGGTGGCGACCAGGCGGCCGCCGCCCACCTCGCGTGCGGGTTGTTGGACGGTCGCGCCGGCGGCGGTGAGCTCGGCGACCTTGGCCTCGATATCGCCGACGTGCCAGTAGGAGACGGGGGCGGCCGGGCTCTGCGGGCTGCCCGCGGGGACCAGGCCGATGTGCTGGCCCTCGGACTCGAAACCGATGTAGTAGGGGGAGTCGGTCTGGGGCTCGATGCCCAGCAGCGCGGTGTAGACGGTCTTGGCGGCGGCGAGGTCGGAGACGGGGTGCAGCACGGTCCTGATGCCCAGCGTGGTCATGATTTCTCCTGGTGAGTGGGGGTCCGAAGCGACCCTGTGGTCCGGTTGGCTCCTGCGAACCCGGTGTGCATTCAGCTTCGCTTCCGGGGCCCCTCGGTCACATCCGTGGTGACCACGGAATCCACCACGGAGAGCCACACCGAACCCATCGGTACCGTCTTCCGGCGACCGATGCGGCAGACTGAATTCATGGCTGTGACGTCGGAAGTATCCACTCGCGAGGCGGAAGTGCTGACCCTGGTGGGCGAGCACCTCAGTAATGCCGAGATCGGTGCGCGACTGTTCATCTCGGTGCGCACGGTGGAGAGCCACGTGTCCTCGCTGCTGCGGAAACTGGACATGCCCGACCGGCGGGCCCTGGCCCTGCACGCCGCCGCGACCCGCGCCGCCGGCCCGCGACCCGCGCCGGCGCTGCCGAAACCGTTGACCTCGTTCATCGGTCGCACCCGGGAGCGGGCCGAGCTCACGGAACTGATCAAGACGCAGCGGCAGGTGACCGCGGTCGGACCCGGCGGCGTCGGCAAGACCCGGCTCGCCCTGGCGGTGGTGGCGGATGTGGCCGCCGACTTCGCCGACGGCGTGTGGTTCGTCGACCTGGTGCCGATCACCAGCCCGGACATGTGTGTGGTCGCGGGCACCGTCGCCATGGCGCTCGGCATCGGTGAGCAGCCCGGTCGCGGCTTCGACCGCGCCGTACTGGCCGCGCTCGCCGACCGGAACGCACTGCTGGTGCTGGACAATTGCGAACACGTGCGGGACGGCGTCGCCCCCTTCGTGGAGCAGTTGCTGGCGGCGTGCCCGGGGATGAGCGTGCTGGCCACCAGCCGCGCCCGGCTGATGGTGCCGTTCGAGCGCGTGTACACCGTCCCGCCGATGTCGCTTGCCGGGGACGGTGATTCGGACGCGGTCGCCCTGTTCATGGACCGCGCGGCGGCGGGCGGCTGGCCGCCCAACCACGCCATGCGCGACCAGGTCGCGACCTTCTGCGAACGCCTCGACGGCGTGGCGCTGGCCATCGAGCTGGCGGCCGCCCGCTGGACCACGCTCGGATTGGACGGTCTCGCAGCGGGTTTGGGCGATCAGCTGCGCATGCTCTCCGGCGGCGCCCGCGCCGACGACCGGCACCGATCGGTCCGCGCGGCCCTCGACTGGAGCCACGCCCTGCTCGAGTCCGAGGACCGGATGCTGCTGCGGCGGGTCTCGGTGTTCATGACCTCGTTCCCGGTCGAGGCCGCGGCCGACGCGGCAGGTCTCGACAAGGGCGCGGTGGCAGCCGGATTGGCGCGACTGGTCGAACAGAGCCTGCTCGTGGTGACCGATACGCCGACCGGTACCCAATTCCGCGCGCTGGAGACCATCCGGCAGTACGGGCTCGAACAGCTCGAGGCGGCCGGCGAGGTGACCGACGCCCGCGCCGGGCATCTGCGCTGGTGCCTGGCCGAGGCGGGCGACCTCTCGGTGGTGCGCACCGGCTGGCGGGCCCGATTCGATGCCGCCGCAGACGATTTCCGCGCCGCACTCGGCTGGGCCTGCGAACAACCCGACCGCCGAAGTGATGCCCACGGGCTGGCGCGGCTACTGGCTCCCCTGATGTTCACCCGGCACCTCACCGGCGAATCCCAATGGCGCTACGAGCAGGCCGCCTACCTCGCCGACGACCCGGCCGCCGCCGCGGAATTGCTGCGGCACGCCGCGGCCGCAGCCGGTTGCCAGGGGAACGGTGACGACATGTACCGCCTGCACCACGCTGCCGCCGAATTCGCTCAGCGCGCAGGGGATTCCGCGGGCGCATCCATCGACCTGGCGACCGCGGCGGCCTCCGCCTACCGATTCTGGGGCAGGTTCGAGCGCATCCCGGCCCGCGAAGATCTGGTCGCACTCATCGCCGAGGCGCGCCGCCTCGCCGCAGCACCAACTTCCGCCGCTCCGGCCGATATCGCGTCGGCCGTTGCGGCGGGGGCAGATACCGTGCAGGATTCCGCTGCGCTGGCCGATATCGCTCGGTCCGGGGCTGTCACGATTGATCCGGCGCGGGCGGAGGCTGCTCGGGCTGCCATCGCACTGGCCGAGGCCGTCGTTCTCGCCAACCCCTTCGGTGCGCCACAGGGCGTTACCGATGTTCCTGCGCCGGAGGTGATTTCGAGTGCGGAGCGAGCCGTCGAGCTCACGCACGGCACCCGTGACCCGTTCGCCGAATCCGCTGCCCTCGATGCTCTCGCCGCCGCTCAGAGCCGCGCTGGGGAATTGCGCGCCGCGGCGGCCACCGCACGGCGGCGCATCCGCCTGCTCTCGACCACGCCGGACAACCCGGTCGGCACCCACGAACTGGTCGGCGCTCTCGGCCAGGCCACCGAATTCGGTCTCGGGGCAGGCGATCTGGCCGGAGCGCGCCGCTGGGGACGGCAGCTTGCCGAGCATCCGATGCTGGCCGAGGTCGGACACACTGCCACCAGCCGCCTGCTGGTGGCGGATGCGTTGGCGGGCAATGTCGATGACGTCCTCGCCCACAGCGCGCGCTTCCTCGAGGCCTGGCATCGCGAGGAGCGCCCGGCCCGCTCGGCGCTCGGCGCGGCCGTGGCCGGGGTGCGCATGATCCACGGCCTGCGCGACGACTACGACGCCGAACGCGAATGGACCCGCGTACTCCAGCAACTCGGCACCCCGGCCACGGATGCCGATGGCTACCAGGCCGTTTTCGACGCACTGCTGATGCTGCACCACGGCCAGCCGGAGGACGCGCTGGAACGCACCGAACTGACCCCGGCCGAGGCGCGCACCCGGGTGACCGGCGCATGGCTGCCGTGGTACCTGGCCCTGCACGCCGAAGCCGCCGCCATGACCGGGAACACCTCCGCATCAGACGATCTCGCACAGGCACGCACCGAGGTCACCGGAAACCCGGTGGCCACGGCCATCATCGACCGGGCCGAAGCCCTATTGGCCAAGGACCGGGACCGATTGCTCTCCACCGCAACCACGTTCGATGCCGCAGGCTGCATTTACCAGTCGGCCCGGACCCGTATCCTGGCCGGCGGTGCGGACGCCATCGAGGGCGCCGCCATGCTCACGACCCTGGGCCTGTCCCGGATGACAGCACTCGTGCACCTCTAACAGTTCAGCAGCGAGTATTCTGCTTCGCCGCCCCGGATGACGACGGGACCTGGCACTACGCCCGCTCCTGGCCCCGCTTCGGATCGGTGTCGAGCGCGGGTGACCAGGGCGTCGGAGCGGGCGCGACCCAGCGCCGATCACCTCGGCCACCGGCCGCAGCCGGATCCCGTAGCGGGCGAACGGCATTCTCGCCATGGCCTCCGGCTCGCCGACACGCACCACCACCCGGCCGCCGGGACGCAGCACCCGTCGCAGCTCGGCGCATGCGCGCTCCATGTCGCCCAGGCACTCCGGAAGCGGGGTGAAGGGTGGTTACTGTGCGGATATGACTTTGTTGTTGCTGGCGTTGGCTATTGCGTGTGAGGTGACGGCGACTGTTTCGCTGAAGATCTCGGAGGGGTTCAGCAGGCTGGTGCCTTCGATCATCGTGGTGATCGGGTACGGGGCGGCGTTTTATTTTCTGTCGCAGGCTTTGAAGCGGGGGATGGCCATCGGGGTGGCGTATGGGATCTGGTCGGCGGTGGGCGTGGTGGCGGTGGCGACCATCGGGGCGTTGTTCCTGGACGAGGGGATCACGGCGGTGCAGATCGGCGGGATCGTGCTGGTGATCGCGGGGGTGCTGGCGCTGGAACTCGGTGGGGCGCAATGACTATGGCGGCTTCCGTGGTCGTCAATCCTGCACGCGCACCAGGTATCCGGCGTCCGCGAGGGCGGTGAGCATCTCGTCGCGGTGGGCGGGGCCGCGGGTTTCGAGGGTGAGCAGCACCTCGACCTCGTCGATGGCGAGCCAGGCGCCGGTGCGGGAGTGGACCACGTCCAGGACGCTGGCGCCGGTGCGGCCGAGCTCGGCGAGCAGGCGGGACAGGCTGCCGGGACGGTCCGAGATGGTGACGCGGGCGGCGAGGTAGCGGCCGGCGGCGCTGAGGCCGTGGCCGATCACGCGGGTCAGCAGCAGCGGGTCGATATTGCCGCCGGAGAGGATGGCGCAGACGGGGCCCTCCAGTGCGAGTTCGGCTGGGCTGCAGGCCATCAGCGCCGCGACGCCCGCCGCGCCCGCGGGCTCGACGATCAGCTTGGCCCGCTCCATGCACAGCAGTAGCGCCTTGGACAGCGCGTCCTCGTCGACGGTGACGATGGTGGGCGCGCTGGCCACGATGTGCTCGAACGGCACCTCACCGGGCCGGCCCACCGCGATACCGTCGGCCATGGTGGACATCTGTTCCAGCGCCACCGGCTTCCCGGCCGCGAGCGAGGCGGGCCAGGCGGCGGCCTCGGCGGCCTGCACACCGATCACCCGGACCTGCGGCTTCAGCCGCTGCACCGCCGCGGCCACCCCGGCGAGCAGGCCGCCGCCGCCCGTCGGCACCAGCACCGTGCCGACATCCGGGAGCTGGTCGAGGATTTCGAGCCCGACCGTCGCCTGCCCGGCCACGATATCGATGTGATCGAACGGGTGCACCAGCGTCGCCCCGGAGCGTTCCGCGAAATCCCGCGCGGCGGCGAGGGATTGGTCGATGGTGTCGCCCACCTGGTGCACGGTCGCGCCGTAGGCCCTGGTGGCCACCAGTTTCGGCAGCGCCGCACCCACCGGCATGAATACCGTGGCGTCGATCCCGAGCGAGGTCGCCGCCCACGCCACCCCCTGCGCGTGATTGCCCGCGCTGGCCGCCACCACCCCGCGTGCCCGCTCGGCCGCGGTCAGATTGGCGATCCGGTTGTAGGCGCCGCGCGGCTTGAACGATCCCGTGCGCTGTAGGTTCTCGCACTTCAGCCAGACCTCGTGCCCCGTGCGCTCCGACAGCACCCGCGAGGCCACCACGGGAGTCCGCCGGATCACCGGTGTCAGCAGGGTCGCCGCCGCTTCGATCCGCGCCATGAGCTCCATGCGGGCCATGTTGCCAGGTATTCACGCGTCTGTCGTTCGCGAAAGATATATGGATCACGCAATAACCCGGAAACCGAAAAGCAATCCACGGGGAACGGCTCGTTCCTACCTTGAGCCCACCATCATCGGCTTTCGGATCGGATACACCCCATGACCGACATCGTCACCCCCGCGTCGGCGGGCGCGGAGCCCGCCGCGGCGACACCCGCTCCAGACTACGACCCCAGGCTCACCAATGACGATCTCGCCCCCCTGAAGAAACAGACCTGGGGCTCGTACCACATCTTCGCCTTCTGGATGTCGGATGTGCACAGCGTCGGCGGATACGTCACGGCGGGCAGCCTTTTCGCCCTCGGCCTGGCCGGCTGGCAGGTGCTGGCCGCCCTGCTGATCGGCATCACGATCGTATATTTCCTGTGCAATCTGGTGGCCGCGCCCAGCCAGCGGGCGGGCGTGCCGTATCCGGTCATGTGCCGCAGCGCCTTCGGCGTGAAGGGCGCGAACATCCCGGCCATCATCCGCGGCCTGATCGCGGTGGCCTGGTACGGGATTCAGACCTACCTGGCCTCGGCGGCGCTGATCGTGGTGGCGGTCAAGCTCTTCCCGAGCCTGGCGCCGTACGCGAAGTCCGGTGACTACGGTTTCCTCGGCCTGTCGCTGCTGGGCTGGTGCGCCTACCTGGTGCTGTGGGTGGTGCAGGCGGCCGTGTTCTGGCAGGGCATGGAATCCATCCGCAAGTTCATCGACTTCTGCGGTCCCGCCGTGTATGTCGTCATGTTCTTCCTGTGCGGCTACCTGATCTACAAGGCTGGCTGGAGCGCCATCGACCTGCAGCTGGGCGCGGTGAAGTACCACGGCTGGGACGCGCTGCCCGTGGTCCTGGGTGCGATCGCGCTGGTGGTGTCCTACTTCTGCGGGCCGATGCTGAACTTCGGTGACTTCTCCCGCTACAGCAAGTCCATGGCGGCGGTGAAGCGTGGCAACCTGCTCGGCCTGCCGGTCAACTTCCTGGCCTTCTCGCTGCTGGTGGTGATCACCGCGTCGCTGACCATCCCGGTGTACGGCGAGCTCATCACCGATCCGGTCGAGACCGTCTCGCGCATCGACTCCACCTTCGCCATCGTGCTGGGCGCGCTGACCTTCAGCATCGCCACCGTCGGCATCAATATCGTCGCCAACTTCATCTCCCCGGCCTTCGACTTCTCACACGTGAGCCCGCAGAAGATCAGCTGGCGCATGGGCGGGATGATCGCCGCGGTCGGGTCGGTGCTGATCACGCCGTGGAACCTCTACAACAACCCGGACGTCATCCACTACACCCTCGAGGTGCTGGGCGCGTTCATCGGCCCGCTGTTCGGGGTGCTCATCGCCGACTACTACCTGGTGCGGAAGCGGACCATCGTGGTGGACGACCTGTTCACCATGGCCGAGCGCGGAAAGTACTGGTACCGCAACGGGTTCAATCCGGTCGCGGTGATCGCCACCGTGATCGGCGCCATCGCGGCGGTGTTCCCGGTACTGGCCAAGGACATCTACGGCATGCACACCGCGGCCCAGTACAGCTGGTTCATCGGATGCGGTCTGGCGCTGGTCATCTACTACGCCCTGGCCACCCGCACCACGCTCATGGTCGAAGCCTGAGGGGATGTCCCTGGCAGCGATGCCGGTCGCTGCCAGGGATTTGCTGTGCCAGTGATAAACCGTCTCCTGAAAATGTGTCCGGCGTAACATATTCCGCACGGATCCACGTATTAAAGCGCACAGCAGGAAAACCTGCTTTTCCCAATCGGAATAAGTACCGTTGGGCCAATGCAGCTCTCCCGGTTCACCGATCTCGGCTTGCGGTCGCTCATGCGCCTGGCGGTCAGCAGTGATGCCGAGGAAAGAGTCACCGTCAAACTCATTGCGCGACAGGTGAATGCTTCCGAAAACTACGTTGCCAAGGCCGTCTCCCGGCTCGTCGAACTGGGCTATGTCGAGTCCCAGCGCGGACGCACCGGCGGGATCTTCCTGACCGAGGCGGGCAAAAAAACCACCATCGGCACTATTGTTCGGCAACTCGAATGTGATAACGAAGTCATCGAGTGTGGCGGCGACAATCCGTGCCCATTGGCGAATGCGTGCCGTTTGCGGGGCGTCCTCGCCACCGCGCAGAACGCCTTCTACGCCGAACTCGATCGGTACGTCCTGTCCGATCTGGTGGATCAGCGCACCGTGGAGCTGCTGTATATGCCGGTATTCCCGGCGGCTTCACTCATCGACACCTAGGAGACCTCATGAGGCTCGCGCCGGATTCCACGCTGCACACTTTCCCCGAGCTGGCTGAATCCACTACCCAAGGTCTTGGGGCCGAGCACGCCGAGGTGATCCGCGCGACCCTGCCGTTGGTGGCCGCGCACATCGACCAGATCACCCCGCTGTTCTACACCAAGATGTTCACCGCCCACCCCGAGCTGCTGCGCGACCGCTTCAACCGCGGCAACCAGCATCAGGGCGCACAGCAGAAGGCGCTCGCCGCCTCCATCGCCGTGTTCGCCACCCACCTCGTCGACCCCGGCCTGCCGCACCCGCGGGAACTGCTGGCCCGCATCGGCCACAAGCACGCCTCACTGGGGGTCACCGAGCCCGAATACCGCATCGTCCACGAGCATCTGTTCGCCGCCATCGTCGAGGTGCTGGGCGCGGACGTGGTGACCCCGGAGATCGCCGCGGCCTGGGATCGCGTGTACTGGCTGATGGCCACCACGCTCATCGATTTCGAGCGGGAGCTCTACGACGCCGCGGGCGTCGCGCCCGGTGACGTGTTCCGCGAGACCCGGGTGGTGCAGCGCATCGACGACCCGTCGGGTGTGGCCACCTTCGTGGTGGAGTCCGCCGATCCGTCCGAACCGTTGCCGGGATTCGTTCCGGGACAGTACATCTCGGTCGGCGCGCGGCTGCCCGACGGCGCCCGCCAGCTGCGTCAGTACAGCCTGATCAATCGCGGTGGTGACGGCCGGCTCGCCTTCACCGTGCGGAAGGTGCTCGCCGACGCGGACACGCCGGCCGGTGAGGTCTCGAACTGGCTGCACGACACCGTCGGCGCGGGCGACACCCTCGAAATCACGCTGCCCTTCGGCGATCTCACCATCGACACCGAGGCCACCACACCGGTCGTGCTCATCTCCGCGGGCATCGGCGTCACCCCGATGGCGGGAATCCTGGAATACCTGGCGGCCGAAACCCCCACGCGCCGGACTGTCATCCTGCACGCCGACCGCTCCACCACCGCGCACCCCCTGCGCGAGACGGTCGACGAACTCGCCCACCGGTTGGCGGACGTGTACTTCCGCGCCTGGTACGAGGCCGACGGCCACGGGCTGCTGGACGTGACCCAGGTCGATCTGCCCGAGGACGCGGACTACTACCTGTGTGGTGGCTCCGGCTTCCTGCAGTATGTCCGCGCCCAGCTCATGTCCGCCGGAATCCCCTCGGACCGAGTGCATTTCGAGCTCTTCGCGCCGAACGACTGGTTGCTCGACGCCGATCAGCAGCCCGCCCTCGCCTGACCGCGGGCGGCCATCGACCCCCTGGTCGCGATCGACCGGCTAGCCGGTCGCCGCGATGATCCGCAGCACTCCGCTCAACCACGGGGTGTAGCGAGCGGGTTCCGCCGCCACGTTCTCGGCGAGGGTGTCCGGCCGGATCCACGCGGTATCGGCGACCTCGTCCGGATTCGGGTGCGGCGCGGTGTCTTCCAGTCGTCCGATCAGGACGTGATCGAATTCGAACTCGACGCGGCCGGTATTCGGATCGGTGGCCTGGTAGGTGAAGGTGCCGACTTCGGACAGCTCGGCGGTGATGCCGAGTTCCTCGTGCAGCCGTTTGGCGGCCGCCTCCTCCACCGCCTGTCCCGGCGCCGGATGCCCGCAGCAGGTGTTGGTCCACAGCAGCGGGAAGCGCGTCTTCACGCCCGCCCGCTGCTGCAGCAGCACTCGCCCGGCGGCATCGAACAGCAGCACCGAGAAGGCCCGATGCAGCCGCCCGGGCGCGGTGTGGGCGGCTGCCACCGACAGCGAACCCTGCGCCCGGCCCTGCTCGTCGACCAGTTCGACGAGCAGGGTCTCACGGTCCACCACCGGGGTGGTGTCGGATGCGTCGAGGGTGCCGGTCACCTAACCACCTTATCGGCGGTGATCATCAGGTACTGGAAGCTGCCCTCCTTGTACGAGGTCAGGAAGGGTTTCTCGACGCCGGTCGCGAGTTCGGACCGGGTGCGCAGCTCCCAGTACGGGATGGTCGCGGGGGTGAGGTCGGTGACCGCGATGGGGACCAGGCCATTGGCGGCCAGCGCCTGGAAGTAGCGGCTGCGCGGATGGATATTGCAGCCGTAGTGGGTGTCGATCCAGCTCACCGAGGCCGAGCGGGCGCCGAACACGTCATTGGAGCAGCCGGTGATGCAGACGTAGCGGCCGCCCGGCTCGAGCAGGCGGGAGAACTCCGCGAACAGCTCGAAAAGGTCCACGTACATGGTGGTTTCATTGGTCCAGATGCCGCGCCGGGAGCCGGACTCGAAACCGGTGTCCAGCATGTTCTCGAAGTGGAAGCGCACCTTGTCGGAGACGCCGCGCTCGCGGGCCTGCTCATTGGCGAAACCCACCTGGTACTCGGAGATGGTGACGCCGTCCACTTCGCAGCCGAAGCGCTGGTTGGCCATGAAACTGGTGCCGCCGCGGCCGGACCCGCCATCCATGAGCCGGTCGCCGGGGCGGACGTCGCCGAGCTGGTCGAGCAGGACGTCGGCCTGCGCGGTCTCCAGGCGGTGCAGTTCCTTGACGATCCGTTCCTGCCGGGTCTCCTCGGGGCCTTCCAGGACCGACAGGTCCGGCTCGCCGATGCCGTAGTGATGGTGATAGAGCCCGTCCACCTCGCCGAGCTTGGTGTTGACGCGATCGTCATTGGGATTGTTGTTCCAGTAGGACGCGACCGATTTCTGGTATTCGGTCTTCAGCACGGCATCCGGCCGGGGGTGGAGCGCGGTCATGGCAGGTCATCCTCTCGAATGGGTGATATGACGCTGGAAGTACTGCGCGCATCGAAGTGTGGTGTGATTCACGGGGTTTCGTTGTAGCGGCGGCTGTCCGCGTGCCAGGCCCGGTTGCCGCCCATCCAGGCCCACAGGCCGGTCAGGAACCGGCGCAGCTCCGGGGAGCCGGCGGCGGCGAGGGCGCCCGCCTCGGCCTCGAAGCGGTGCACCAGTTCGTCGTGGACCTCGGCGGTGCGCTGGACGGCCTGGCGGCGGGAGCACTGCTCCTCGGCGGCGAGCACGGTGGGGAGGTTGAATTCCCTTCCGCCGGAGAGGTCTTCGCGCGCCATGGAGTAGAGGTCATTGACCATCTGGCTGGCCAGCGCGGCGGTGGTGACCACCCGCCGCACCCGCGGATCGGTGTACTCAGCGGCCGGCACCTCGTAGCCGCCGACCGCGTCGATCGGGGCCATACAGGGCAGGAAGCTGTGCGGTTGCCGGTTCAGCAGGTATTCCCAGACCGGTGGCATGCGGCCCGCCGCGCGCCACCCGGCCTCGGCGCCCAGCGCGATGAACCAGCCCGCGATCTCGGTGCGCAGCCGCGCCACCTGGGTCGGGGTGGCGAATCGCGACAGGTGCTCGAAGGAGGTCCGGAATGCCCGCAGAATCGGATCGCTCTGCATGGCCTCCTCCACCTTGACCTGGTACCGCGGTGGCAGGTGCACGGGATCCATGGCGGCGGCGGCCAATTCGAGCCGTGGCCCGAGCTCGGCCTCCGCACTGGACCGGCTACCGTCCGGCGCGATATCGCTGGCATCCTCCTCGCAGTAGTAGTCGTCCACCGACCACTCCGATACGGCGCACTTGGCCGCCGCCAGCAAGCGATCCGCATCATCGCAATCCGGATGCGCCAGCATGATCAGCCGCCCGAAGTCGGCCTTCCGCAGATCATCCAGCCGCCCCTCGTACAGCCCGATCTCCTCGGCCCAGGCGATGATCCCGAAATTCACCGCCTCCGCCAGCGCCGGATTGTCCCGCACCGGCGGCGGACAGTAGAGCGCCGGAATAGCCGCCCCCTGCGCCCGCCGCACCGATCCGGTTCCGATGCCACTCGGACCATGCGAAACCCGCTCGGCCCCAGTGGAACTCGCGGCCTCCGATACCCCGGCCGACATGGTGGTACCCGGCTCGGCCGCCGTGGAGCCCGGAATCCCACGAGCCAGCTCGGTGAGCGACTTGAGGTCCCACACCGGATCGAGGGTCTGCCCGGGATCCGGTGTGGGAGCACCGGGCCGAGCAGCCGCCGAGGTGGCTACAGCCGGAGCTACCGCATCGGCCCTGACTACGGTGTCCGCCCGTGCCGCAGGCGAAGTCGGCGCGACCGGTGTGGAGCCACCGGGTACCCCGCCTCGGCGAAATGCCGAGTTCATCCCGATTCCGGTGGGGCCGTTCGCAACCTGCCGCGCCGTCGGGCCGGGCGAGCTCTGTTCTGCGGCATGGGTTTCGGCCGGTGGGGCGGGAAGGCGGCCGGAGCCCAGGGTGCGGGGGATGGGGCGGAGGGGTTGGGCGGGTGGAGAGGTCGGGAGTGTGAGCGTCGGCATCGCGCCGCCGGCAGGCGACGGCGGACGCGATGCCTGTCCCGCGAGCTCCGTGATCACCTGGGGGGTGGGTAGGTTCACGCGGAGGCTCGGGACCCCGAGGCCAGAGGGGCCGAGCAGCCGTCGGGGGGAGTGCGCCTCGGCGGCGTCGGAGGCGCCGAGGCGGGGATCATCACCCAGGGCCGCAATGGATTCCAGGGCAGAGAGGGCTTCGGTTGCCGCGAGCAGGGTTTGGGGCGCGGTGGTGTCGAGGTTGGTCAGCAGGGCGGCGACGGCCGCCGCCACCTCATGGGTGGCAGGCGGGGCCGCGGCGCGTGAGAGCACCGACATGACAGGACACCTCGCTCAGTCGGACTGACGGGCGACCAGCACATTGTCGAGAATGCCGAGCGCATCGGGGACCAGGACGGCGGCGGAGTAGTAGCAGCTGACCAGGTAGGAGATGATCGACTGATCGTCGATGCCCTTGAACCGGACGTTCAGGCTGGGCTCGTACTCGTCCGGAATTCCGGTCTGGTGCAAGCCGATCACGCCCTGGTCCTTCTCGCCGGTGCGCATGGCGAGAATCGACGTGGTGTGGGTGTCGCTGACCGGGATCTTGCCGCACGGGAAGATCGGCACCCCGCGCCAGGCGGGCACGCGGTGGCCGTCCACCTCCACCGGGTCGGGATAGATTCCGCGCTTGGAGCATTCACGCCCGAACGCGGCAATTGCCTTGGGGTGCGCCAGGAACAGCTTGGTGCTGCGGCGCATGGAGAGCAGTTCGTCCATATCGTCCGGAGTGGGCGCGCCGGACTCGGTGTAGATGCGCTGTTTCAGGTCACAGTTGTTGAGCAGGCCGAAGTCCGGATTGTTGACCAGGTCGTACTCGCGGCGCTCGTAGAGGGCCTCGATGGTCAACCGCAGCTGCTGCTCGATCTGGTCCATCGGGTCGTTGAACAGGTCGGCGACACGGGTGTGCACACGCAGCACCGACTGGGCCAGGCTGAGTTCGTATTCGCGGGGCTGATCGTCGTAGTCGACGTAGGTGCCCTCGAGCATCGGTTCCCCGGAGTGGCCGGAGGAGATCACGATCTCGGCCTCGCCGTACTTGTTCTGCGGCAGCGCCGGGGCGAGCGCCACGGCGGAAAGGTGTTCGGCCAGTGCCGGAATGTTCTCGGTCAGCTGGTTCACGGTGGAGCGGGCCAGCACCAGCATGGTGGTGGGCGTGACCGTCTTGATGGTGACCGGCCAGATGGCGTCCGGATCGGTGAGGGTCTGATCGCCGAAGTAGTCGCCGCCACCCAGCATGCCCAGCTTGGTGGTCTCGCCGTACTCGCCGGTGCCGATCTTGGAGAGCTTGCCGTGCACGATCAGCAGCACCTGGTCCATGGGGTTGCCGAACTCGGCGACCACGGTGCCGGCGGGCAGATCCCGCTGTTCGAAGCGGCCGGCCACGGTGGCCAGGATCTCCTCGTCCGCGAAGCCGCGCAGCTGCGGCAGTTCCTGCAGTTCGAGCGGGATGACCCGGGCGTGCGGGCCGTTGATGACGTACTCCACCTCGCCGTTGCCGACGGTGTGCGTGAGGCGCCGGTTGACGCGGTAGATACCGCCCTTCACCTGGCTCCACGGCAGCGAGCGGGTCAGCCAGCGGGAGCTGATGCCCTGCATCTGCGGTTCGGATTTGGTGGTGTGTGCCAGCTGGTGGGCGGCAGCGGTACTGAGGGACTTGCGCTGGCCGTTTTCGGTCTGAAGGGGCATTTCGATGGTCATGCTGCGGTCCTCACCTCGAAGGGCCACCGCGGTGGAAGGCGGTGGAGTCCACGGCGAAACAGCAGACCCGAGCGGGGCCTGCGTGAATTAGACAAGTGAGTGAATTGACAAGCGCGACAGTGCGATTCCAGCGATTCCGATGGTAGGGCTCCGGATCACCCGACGCGCCGAAATGCCAAAACATGATGCCTGGAATGTTGCTGCACCCCGTAAACCCCGAACGGCCGGTTTGCTATGGCGCGGGCCCGGATCGCTCCGCGACGCGTAGCCCGCATGGTGCTGGTCACAGCGCCAGCGCAGTAGGGTGGACGTATGGCAAGCTCATCGCGACGCGTCGGGGCGGGTGACGCTGGTCAAGGCCAGGAAATGTCTGGGAGAGAAGCCGTGAAATTCAATATGAGGTCCGTGGTGGGTCCGATCGAGCGACTCGTCGCGACCGCACAGAACGGGCTCGAGGTGATCCGGTTCGGGGGACTGGTTCACGACATGGAATCGTCGCCGTACGAGGTGGTGGAGCGGAAGCGGATGTACCGCCTGCGCCACTACTTCCCGGACGACACCGGGGCGGAGCGTCCGGTCGTGGTGCTGGTGCCGCCCATCATGGTGACCGCCGAGATCTGGGACGTGAATGCCGCCGACGGGGCGGTCGGCATTCTGCACCAGGGTGGAATCGATTGCTGGGTGGTCGATTTCGGCTCACCGGCCACCGAAGAGGGCGGCTGGGACCGGGATCTGGCCGACCACGTGCTGGCGGTCTCGAGCGCCATCGACACCGTCACCGAAATCACCGGCCGCGCCGTGCATCTCATGGGGTACTCGCAGGGCGGCATGTTCGCCTACCAGGCCGCGGCCTACCGCTACGGCAAGGGCGTCGAGTCCATCGTGACCTTCGGCGCCCCGGTCGACGCCGTCGCGGGCATGCCCTTCGGGTTGCCGCACGGGCTGGTCTCCGACGCCGCCGATTTCCTCACCGACCATGTGCTGAACCGGCTGCCCATCACCGATTCCATGGTGCGCCTGGGCTTCCAGGCCCTGGACCCGGTCAAGACCGCCCGCGCCCGCATCGACTTCCTGCGCCAGTTGCACAACCGCGAGGCGCTGCTGCCCAAGGAGCGCCAGCGCCGTTTCCTCGAGGTCGACGGCTGGCTCGGCTACCCCGGTCCCGCGCTCACCGACCTGCTCCAGCAGTTCGTCAAGCACAATCGAATGATGCTGGGCGGCTTTGTGATCCGCGATCAGCTCATCTCGCTGGCGGAGATCAAGTGCCCGATCCTGGCCTTCGTCGGCGAGGTCGACGACATCGGCCAGCCCGCCGCCGTGCGCGGCATCGTGCACGCCGCGCCCAATGCCGATGTGTACGAGACCAGCATTGTGGCCGGGCA
Organism: Nocardia sp. NPDC059154; assembly: GCF_042755705.1. NCBI lineage: Bacteria > Bacillati > Actinomycetota > Actinomycetes > Mycobacteriales > Nocardiaceae > Nocardia > Nocardia sp. NPDC059154. The sequence continues at coordinate 35,060 of NZ_JBHZCS010000047.1, read as the reverse complement.
TTTCGGACTGGTGTCGGGCTCCACCGCCACCAAGCAGACCTGGCCGGTGGTGCGCGACTGGGTCAACTACCTCAGCGGCCGCGGCGAACTGCCCGGGCAGGTCGAGCGGATGAGCACCGAGGTGGTCCGCAACGGCCCGCGCACCGGGCTCACCCGGGTCGTGCACGCCCTCGGCACGCTGGCCGAGGCCGGAACCAGCGTCGGCAAGTCCATCGAGGGCGTGGCCGGGCAGACGCTGCGCGGCACGGTCGAACTCACCGGCGAGGCCGCCCGCGCGCTGCCCCGGCTGACCCGGCTGGGCATGATCCAGCCGCACACCCGAATCTCGCTGGGCCGCTTGGTCGCCGAGCAGGCGCAGCGCGCGCCGCAGCGCGATCTGTTCGTGTTCGACGACCGCGTGCACACCCAGGAGGCGGTCAACGAGCGCATCGACAATGTGGTGCGCGGGCTGATCTCCGTCGGCGTGCGGCCGGCCACCCGGGTCGGCGTGGTCATGGAGACCCGGCCGAGCGCGCTGGCCTCCATCGCCGCGCTGTCGCGGCTGGGCGCGGTCGCGGTGCTGCTGGCGCCGGGGAGCGAACTGTCCAAGATCGCGGACCTGACCGGGACCAGGCTGCTCATCGCCGATCCGGAGAACCTCGCCAGCGCGGCCGCCACCGGTCACCGGGTGCTGGTGCTCGGCGGCGGCAATGCCCGTGTCCTCGACATTCCGCCGGGCGCCGATGTGGTCGACCTGGAACAGATCGACCCGGCGCAGGTGGAGCTGCCCGCCTGGTACCGGCCGGATCCGGGCCTGGCGCGCGAGCTGGCCTTCATCCTGGTCACCGGCACCGGCGACAAGTTCGACGTCAAGCAGGTCACCAATCACCGCTGGGCGCTGTCGGCCTTCGGCACCGCGTCGGCGGCGAACCTGAGCCGCCACGACACCGTGTACTGCCTTGCGCCGCTGCATCATTCGTCCGGATTACTGGTGAGTCTGGGTGGCGCGGTGGCCGGCGGCAGCCGCATCGCGCTGGCCCGCTCGCTGGAACCGGCGCGGTTCGCCGAGGAGGTGCACCGCTACGGCGTCACCGTGGTCACCTACACCTGGACCATGCTGCGCGACATCCTCGACGCCGACACCTTCGCCGACGGGCATGCGCACCCGATCCGCCTGTTCATCGGCTCCGGTATGCCGGCGGGCCTGTGGCGGCGCACCGAGGAGCGCTTCGTGCCCGCCAAGGTGCTGGAGTTCTACGCCTCCATCGAGGGAGATGTGGTGCTGGCCAACGTCGCCGGCGCCAAGATCGGCTCCAAGGGCCGTCCGGTGCCGGGCACCGCCAAGGTCGAGCTCATCGCCTACGACCCGCTGACCGACGAAATCCTGGTCGATGACAGCGGTTTCGCGCGGCGCTGCGCCGACAACGAGGTGGGGCTGCTCATCGGCACCGTCTCCGACCTCGTCGACCTCTCCGCGGGCGGACTCCGCGGCGTCTTCGCCCCCGGCGACGCCTGGATGCCCACCGAGAATCTCTTCCGCCGTGACAGCGATGGCGACTACTGGCTCATGGACCGCCGCGACACCGTCATCCCGACGCCGCGCGGCCCGGTCTACACCCAGCCGATCGTCGACGTGCTGAACGACATCACCGCCGTCGACATGGAGGTGGCCTTCGGTCTCCCCGCCGGTGACCGCATCCTCGCGGTCGCCGCGGTGAGCGTCCGCGCGGGCTTCGGCCTGGCTCCCAAGGATGTGACCGAGGCGGTCCGGGCCCTGGCCCCCGATCAGCGCCCCGACATCGTCTACGTCGTGGACGACATCCCCCGCAGCTCCACCTACCGTCCCTCGACGCGGGCGGTGCAGGCTGCGGGCCGCGCCGAACCCGACAACCGCACCTGGTGGTACAACCGGACCACCGAGGCCTACGAGGTCCTCACCCCCGACCTCGCCGCGCGCCTGTTCGGCTGATCGCCTCGAACGCGCCCCCGCCACCGTGTCGTACCGAAGAAGACACGGCAGGGCCGGGGCGCGTTCGCATTTCGCCTGCGATCCATCGAATTGACCGAATGGTAATTTTCGAGCATGCGATCGGATGTCGGAGGTGGGAGCGGAGCCGTGAAGCGGGTCGGCACGGCGGGGACCAAGGGGGTGCCGCGAGCCGAGCGGGAGGCGCAGATCCTCGATGTGGCGGCCGCGGAGATCGCGCGGGTCGGGTACGCGGGGCTGTCACCGGCCGTGGTGGCGGCGGGGGCCGGGGTGTCGAAACCGTTGGTGTACGGGTATTTCGGGTCCAAGGACGGGTTGTACGTGGCCTGTGTGGAGCGGGCCGCGGGCGTGCTCGGGGACGCGATCGACGAGGCCATCTCGGGGACGGCCTCGCTGGAGATGGCGGAGCGTACGCTGGCCGCGATCTTCACCGCGCTGGAGCCGCGGCCCTACGACTGGAAGGTCGTGCACGACCAGTCCCATCCGGCCGAGGGGCCCGCGGCGGACGCGGCGCTGGCCGCGCGTGCACGCATCGCGGCCCAGACCGATCAGGGTGTGGGTGCGTTCGTGACGGGACACGGGCTGACCGACCCGCAGGATCTGTCCGCGCTGATCGCGGTGTGGACCGGGCTGGTCGCCGCCCTCGTCGACTGGTGGCTGGGTCATCCCGACGAGACGGCCGAGGCCATGATCGCGCGCAGCGCCCGCCTGTTCGCCGCGCTCACCTGATCCGACCGGGAGCGGTTCGGTTCGGGCTCTTGCCATTGAATTGACCGATTGGTAACTTACGAATCGGTCAATTCATGGAGGTCCGATGTTGTCGCAGGTCTGGCACGAGATCAACACGCCACTGCTCTACGCGATCCCGGTGTTCCTGCTGTGCATCGCGGCGGAGGCGGTGACACTGCGCGACAGTGACCGCGAGCAGACGACCGGGTACCTGACCCCCGACACCCGTACCAGTCTGAGCATGGGCATGGGCTCGATGGTCTCGTCCTTCGTGTTCAAGACGGCCAGCCTGGTGCTGTTCGTCCTGATGTGGACCTATCTCGCGCCGTGGCACCTACCGACCGGCGCCTGGTGGAGCTGGGTGCTGCTGACGGTGGTGCTCGACCTGCTCTTCTATCTCAACCACCGCTTCTCCCACCGCGTCCGCATCGGCTGGGCCGCCCATCAGGCCCACCACTCGAGCGAGTACTTCAACTTCGGAACCGCCTTGCGGCAGAAGTGGAATCCGTGGTCCGAGGCCATCTTCTGGGCGCCCCTGCCGCTGCTGGGCTTCGCCCCCTGGACGATCTACATCGCCTTCACCCTCAACCTGATCTACCAGTTCTTCACCCACACCGAGACCATCGGAAAGCTCTGGGCCCCCATCGAATTCGTCTTCAACACCCCGTCCCACCACCGCGTCCACCACGGCAGCGACCCCGAATACCTCGACAAGAACTACGCCGGCATCCTCATCATCTGGGACCGCATGTTCGGCACTTTCCAGCCCGAAATGCACCGCCCCACCTACGGTCTCACCAAACCGGTCGGCACCTACAACCTCCTGAAGCTGCAATACCACGAGTACGGCAACATCATTCGCGACGTCCGCGCCGCCCGCGGCCTGCACGACAAGCTCGGCTATGTCTTCGCGCCGCCCGGCTGGGAGCCCCGCGAACTCCGCGACCAGCCCGCCTGAGCCCGCGTCGCGCGGAAGATGGGCCGGCCGTCGGGGTTACGTGGCACCCGCTCGGGATGGTGGTTACTGGGCGAGCAGGGTTCGGCCGATGATCTCTTTCATGATTTCGGTGGCGCCGCCGTAGATGGTCTGGACGCGTCCGTCGAGAAATGCTCTCGCGATAGGGTATTCGCTCATGTACCCGTAGCCGCCGTGTAGTTGCAGGCATCGGTCGGCGACGCGTTTGGCCAGTTCTGTGGCCCACCACGTGGCCATCGAGGCGTGCACAGCGTCGAGCTCGCCGTTGGCATGGTCGACGATGCACCGGTCGAGGAAGCTGCGGGTGACCGCGCACTCGGTGGCCATCTCGGCGATCTCGACGCACTTCCTTGGCGATGAATGTGCGTACGACATCGCGGAAGTCGTCGTGCTCGGTGTCGAAGATCTGTCGCTGCATTTCAACCTTCTCGATGTGACGGTTACGGGTGGCAGCCCGAAAGGGGCGGAGGTGTGTCGACTCACTGCTGCGCGGCCGCGGCTGCCAGGTACCGGCCAGCCTGCTGGATCTGCAGCACGCTCTCGTGCGAGCCGCCACCGTCGCAGGGGATGATCGCGCCGGAGATGTAGCTTGCCGCCGAGGAGGACAGGAACATCGCCAGAGCGGCAACGTCGTCCGTGGTGCCCGGCCGACCCAGGGGCACGGTCGTGATGGCGCTGCCGTCGTCGTTCTGTGGAGTCAACCGGGCCATTCCTTCGGTGCCGGCGATGGGGCCGGGCGCGATCGCGTTGACCCGGATGCCCTTGTCGCCCCACTCCATCGCCAGGACGCGGGTGAGCTGGTCGACGCCCGCCTTGGCGGAACAGACGTGGGCCTGGTAGCGCACCGGGATCGAGGCCTGCGGCGCGGTGATGTTGATGACCGAGGCGCCGGGGGCGAGGTGGGCCAGACCGGCGCGCATCACATGGAAGGTGCCGTTGAGGTCGATGTCGACGACCACTTTGAACTATTGCATGAACTGGATGGTGGGAATAGCGTGCCTCGAGGAGCGCCCCCTCTAGAGTTCGGGGAATGGCATTGCAGTTTGCGATTCTCACCGCGTTGACCGACCGCGAATCCAGCGGCTTCGAGCTGGCCAAGCGGTTCGATCGCGTGTACGGATACTTCTGGTCCGCCTCGCACCAGCAGATCTACAAGGAGCTCGACCGACTGCATGCCGCCGGCCTGGTTGCCGAAGTGCCCCAACCTGAACGCCCTGGACGAGGCCAGCCCAAACACTTCGCCATCACCCCCGCTGGAACCGCCGCGCTGCGTGAGTGGATCGGCGAGATCGACGAGCCGACCCAACCGCGCGAATCACTGATGGTGAAAGTGCGCGCCTCGGCGGAGGTGGGCGACATCGAGGGCTTGCGTGCGGTGATCGATCACCATCTCACCGTGCACGCGAGCAGCCTCGGTAAGTACGCCGACATCGAGAAACGCGACTTCCCCGGCGCGGACAACGGGGCTGATGCGCTACGTCATCTCGTCCTCAAAGCCGGAATCGCAATGGAACGCGTCTGGGCGGACTGGTGCCGCGAAGCACTCGACACCCTCGACGCGCTCCAAGCCCGCACGACCGCCGACGTCGAAACACACACCACCCCACACTGATCGAGACGGCCGATCCATCCGCGACCACCATCGCACCGACCGCCGTTGCGCCGCGCGGGTCACGGCTGTGCGCTCCGCGCCCGCGTCGAAAATCGGTCGTGCTCCTGGCGGGGCGTTGTTACCTTGGGGCCATGGAGGTCTCCCCGCGCACCGCGACCGCGCGAGCTAACAGCTCGCCGGTCGCTGTCGCCTGACCTCACTGTCCTTGTCGGCGACCGGAAACGGTCCGCCGACGGGTGACGGTCTTCCGGCCTGATCCGCGTTGCGGTCGCTTCCGGTCGATGTCGAATCGATGGAGCACTCACCATGATCACTACAGATCAGACCGTCCGGACTTTCCTCGAGTTCTTCCGCGAACGCGGGCACGAACTCACACCGGCGCAATCGCTCATCCCACCACCGGGGGATTCGGTGCTGTTCACGACCTCCGGGATGCATCCGCTGACGCCGTATCTCGAGGGGCGGCCACATCCGCTGGGGCAGCGGCTCACCGGTCTTCAGAGATGTTTGCGCACCACCGATCTGGACGAGGTCGGGGACGAGACCCATCTGATGCCCCGGCTCTGGCCCTCCCTCGACGAGCCGTCCGTGCGGCTCGTGTCCGACCATCTGCGATCCGGCATCGTCATCGTCGGTGACCGAATCGTCCCGTCTCCCAACGGCCGTGGCCACGTACTCCGCCGGCTGATCCGGCGAGTCCTGACCACCCTGTGGCGCGACGACCCGACCCGTACCCTGTCCGACCTGCCGGTCGAACTCATCGACCACACCCTCGGCCACTTCGGCCAGCCGCGAAGTCCACGCGAGGTCCGGACAGTTCTCCTCGACGAGGAACGCAAGTTCCTGCGACAGCTGGACCGAGGTCGAAAAGTCCTGTCCCACCGGCGTTTCACCGGTTCACTGGCCGAGGGCGACTACCGGTACCTCCACGAGACCCACGGCCTGCCGCGAGATCTCGTGGAGTACCTCGGCTCGGAGCGCCGGCCATGAGCCGGTGCGGCGATTCAGTTCTCCGCCAGTACCTTCTGTGGCTCGGCCGCTGCGGTGGTGCGGGCCGCGACCGCCTTGCGGACCGGGATCGCGAGCGCGATCACCGCGGACACCAGGCAGGCTGCGCTGCCGATCAGGAACACCGTGCGGAAGCCGTTCTCGGTCGGAATGGCATGGCCGCCAACCGAGATGGTCAGCTGTGCCAGCACCGCGCCCACGACCGCCGAGGAGACGGAGGTGCCGATCGAGCGCATCAGGGTGTTGAAGCTGTTGGCGGCGGCCGTCTCCGACAGCGGCACCCCACTCATGATCAGCGCCGGCATCGCGCCGTACGCGAGCGCCACACCCGTGCTGCAGATGATGTTCACCAGCTCCAGACCCCAGGTGGAGCCCATCGTCAGCTGTGCCACCCCGTAACCGGCCGCCATGGTCAACGCGCCGGTGAACAGGGTGATCTTCGGGCCGCGCGCGGCGGACAGGCGGGCGCCCACCGGTGAGATGAGCATCATCATGATGCCGCCGGGGGCCATCCACAGCCCCATCATGATCATCGACTGACCGAGGCCGTAACCGAGCGACGTCGGCAGCTGCAACAGCTGCGGCATGCTCAACTGCAACGCGTACATGCCGACACCGATCGCGATACTCGCGAGGTTGGTGACCAGCACCTGCGGACGCGCGGTGGTGCGCAGGTCCACCAGCGGCTCGGGCGACCGCAGCTCCCACCAACCCCAGGCCAGCAGGACGACAACCGCCGCAGCGAACAAGCCCAGCGTGGTACCGCTGGTCCAGCCCCAGGTCGCGCCCTTCGACACGGGCAGCAGGAACGACACCAGACCGGCGCCGAGCAGCACCGCACCTGGCAGGTCGAAACGTCCCGACGGTCCTTCCGAGCTGCCCTCGGGCACCAGGGTCACGATCAACGCGGTGGCGATGCCCACCAGGCCCGCTGCGACCCAGAACATCACACGCCAGCTGCTGTACTGGGTGACGGCCGAGGCGATCGGCAGGCCCAGTGCGCCGCCGATGCCCAGCGACGAGCTGATCAGCGCGATCGACGAGCCGAGCCGTTCGGCGGGCATCACATCGCGCAGCAGGGCGATGGCGAGCGGGATGATGCCGACGCCGAGCCCCTGCAGGCCGCGGCCGACGATCATCGACACCAGCGAACCGGACACCGCGCACACGATCGACCCGACGATGAGCGGAATGGTGGAGGCGATCATCATGCGCCGTTTGCCGTACATGTCGCCGAGTCGGCCCGCGACGGGGGTGGCGACGGCCGCGACGAGCAGCGTGATGGTGACCACCCAGCTGGTGTTCGAGGCCGACGTATTCAAGATACGGGGTAGCTCACCCAGCAGCGGCACCACCAGCGTCTGCATGAGCGACGCGATGACACCGGCGTAGGCGAGCACCGCGAGGGTGCGGCCCGCGCCCGTGCGCGCCGGCGTCGAGCCGGACGCCGTAGCGGAATCGGGTTGGGTCATGGGATCTCCTCACGATGCGTAATCATGTGTACTTTACACATAAAGTGCAAGATGCACATGCGGTGGTGGATGCACAACGCTAGGGTGTGGGTGAACAGGGGTTGAACCCGCAGGTCAATGCGGATCGCGGAAGGACGGGACGTGCCCAAGCCCACCGAATTGCTGGAATTCCAGACCATGCTGATGGGCCGTTTCAGCCTCATCGCGCGCAAGGCGGCCGACACCAGCCTCGATCGCAGCGCCTACCTGCTGCTGAGCCTGCTCGAGGCCGACGGCCCGATGTCCATCGGCCGGCTCAGCGAAATCCTCGGCCTCGACGTCTCCACCCTGAACCGGCAGACCGCGGCGCTGCTCCGCGCCGGTCTCGCCGAACGCATCCCCGACCCCGACGGCGGCGTCGCCCGCAAGTTCCGCCTCACCCCGGAAGGCGCGTCCCGCCTGAACGGTGAACGCGCACAGAGCATCCGCCATCTCGACGAGATCGTCGCCGACTGGACCGCCGAGGAGGTCACCGCCCTCGCCGACTCCCTCGCGCGCCTGAACGCCGACATCGACCGCTACCGAAACCGTATTTCCGCGCGCCCCTGACGCGGACCCCTTGCGCGGCAACGGCATCCGCGATGCCGCCGAGCCCGCGGCTACTAGACGGTGAAGCTGGTGACGCCGTCGACGACGCGGGTCAGCTGCTCCTCGGTCAGGCCCGGCCACAGGGGGAGCCGCACCAGGGTGGCCGAGAACTCGGCGCTGCGCGCGCACGGGAACGGCGTGCGGCCGAGCTTGAGGCCGGCGGGGGAGGAGTCCAGGGGGACGTAGTGGAAGGGGGCCACGATGCCGCGCTGGGACAGGTGCGCGATGAGGTCGTCGCGGCGGTGCTCGGTGGGGACGCGCAGGTAGTACAGGTGCGCGGTGTGCTCGCGGTCCGACGGCACCGTCATGAGGCGAATGTCGTTGCGGGCGGCCCAGTCCGGGAGCGCGGCGGCGTAGGTGTCCCATACGCGGTGGCGGTTGCGCTGGATGGTGTCGAACTCGGCGAGCTGGGCGTCGAGGACGGCGGCGTTCAATTCGCTGGGCAGGTAGGAGGATCCGATGTCCTGCCAGGAGTACTTGTCCACCGCGCCGCGCAGGAAGCGGGCCCGGTCGGTGCCCTTCTCGCGAATGATTTCCGCACGCGCCATGAGGATTTCGTCGGTGAGCAGCACCGCGCCGCCCTCACCGCAGTGCACGTTCTTGGTGTCGTGGAAGGACAGCGCGCCCACGGTGCCGATGGTGCCCAGCGGGCGGCCCCGGTAGTAGCCGCCCAGGCCGTGCGCGTTGTCCTCGATGATGGCGAAGCCGTGCGCGGCGGCCAGCTGCTGCAGGCCCTCCATGTCCGCGGCCACACCGCCGTAGTGGATGACCATGACGGCCTTGGTGCGCGGGGTGACCGCCGCGGCCACCGACTCCGGATCCAGATTGCCGGTGGCGGCGTCGATATCGGCGAACACCACGGTCGCGCCGCGCAACGCCATGGCCGTCGCGCTGGAGGTGAACGCGAAACTCGGCACGATCACCTCGTCCTCGGGCCCGAGTTCCAGCAGCAGCCCGGCCATCTCGAGCGCGTGCGTGCACGAGGTGGTGAGCAGCGCGTGCGGCGCGCCGGTGATGTCACGCAGCTTCGTGGTGGCCGTCGCGGTGAAGGGACCGTCGCCGTGGCTGTGGTCCGAGGACAGCACGGCCTCCACATTCGGCAGCTCGCGCGCGGCGCGGAACGGGCGGCTGAAGATGATGCGGTCACTGCTCACGCGCGGAGCTCCCCCTCGATGTCTTCGTCGAACCGATTCGTCGTGCCGTTGTGGTGACTTCCACCGTCGTAGCGGATTCCGCCGCGCAACTGCTGCGGCCGCGGCGTCGGCGAATCCACCGTCAGATACAGCGGCTTGCCGACCAGCACATGCAGTGCCACACCGAGGTATTCGGCGATCAGACCCAGCGAGAACAGCACCGCGCCCGAGCACAGCAGCAGCACCGTCATGAGCGAGGCCCAGCCCTCGGGGTCGGTGCCACTGTCGGTCAGCCGGTGGTACACCACCCACCCGGCCATGGCCAGCCCGCCCAGCGCCAGCGTCACACCCAGCATGCTCACCAGCCGCAGGCCGCGAGTTCCGCTGCACAGCACCATCTTCCAGAACAGCGAGAACAGCCGCCGGTAGTTGTAACCGGACTCCTCGCGGCCCTCCGCGCGCAACTGCACCGGCACCTGCGCCGCCTCGCCCACCACCCAGGTGAGCGCCACATCCAGGTACACGCCATTGGAGGCGACCTGCGCCAGCTGCCGCGCGATATCGCCGCGGATCAGCCGGTAGCTCTCGAAGCGGGTGGAGTCCGGGAACGCGAACAACGTCGCCAGCACGATCTTCGCGCCGCGCGAGGTGACATTCCGCAGGAAGCCGTGCGGGCGGGTGTTGACCGGCTTGGAATAGACCAGATCGGCGCGCTGCTCGAGCGCCGCGTCCAGGAAGTCGGCGATGAAGGCCGGATCGTGCTGGCCGTCCTCGTCCATGGTGACGGTCCAGTCGCCCTGCGCGGCGGCCATACCGGCGATGGTGGCGGCATCCTGGCCGTAGTTGCGGCTCAACCACACCACCCGCACCTGCGGGTAGGTTTCGGCGAGCTCCTGCAGCACCACGTCGGAGCGGTCGGGCCCGTGATCGTGCACCAGCACGATCTCCTCGACCCGGAAGGTGGCGCCCTGCGGCGTGGTGACCGGCTCCCCGAGCTTGTCCAGCTCACTGACCAGTGCGGCGATCGTCTCCTCGCCGCGGTACACGGGCACCACGACGGAGACCGCGTGCACCCGCGCCGGGCGTTCGCTGCCGGAGGTCACGCTGGGGTCGCTCGCGTAGGTGCGGGCGGACGGAATCGGCATCAGCTGAATGTACTTTCGATGACGGTGTGCGCCGGAACTCCAGCCCGGAAACCGGAGCCCGAGCCGCGCTGAACTCTAACACGCTGCTCGGCGCGGCATTCGGGGCGAAGTGTTGACACCCGGCCATCATTCCCTATGTCCATCCCGCAACGGACCGGCGTAAGTGCCATCGACATCGCCGCCCTGTAGGGTCTGGAACTCGTGGTGGAAAGCTCAGTTTCCAAGGTGGTCGGGGCCGCCGAATCCGGGCAGGACGACAAGGCGGCTCGGCGTCAGGTGTACCGCTGGGGCATCGTCACTTCGATCGGGGTGACCCTGGGGTATCTGGCTGTCATCCTGGCCAACTCCCGCCACTTCTTCACCGACGACTCCGAATCCCAGTACACGGGCCTGTGGGTGTTCTTCGGCCGCGCCTTCCGTGACGGCCATTTCCCGCTGCTGATTCCGGACCAGTGGATGACGGGCAACTACACCAATGAGGAAGCGGGACTGTTCAACCCGCCGCAGCTGCTGATCGATCTGATCGCGCCCTCGGTGCCCAACCTGGCCGTGTACGCGACCATCGTGAAGCTGGTCTTCGCGATCATCACCGGGCTCGGCGTGTACCGGGTGTGCCTGGTGTACGGCGCCCGCCCGCAGTGGGCCGCGGTGGCCGGGGTGGCCATGCCGTTCACCGGTTTCTTCCTGTTCTTCGACTCGGCCAGCTGGTTCACCGCCATGGCCGGCACCGCCTGGATGATCCATGCCTGGGCGTCCGCGGAGCGCTACCTGCGCGGCCAGGGCGGTCCGATCCCGGTCTTCGTGTACCTGTACCTGGCGATCTCGGTGCAGTACGTGTTCCCCGCGGTCGAGGCCGTGCTCGTGCTGATCGCGGTGGCCGTCGGCTACCTGGTGTGCCGGGGGCCGCGGACCTGGCCGCAGTGGCGCGACGCGTTCGGCCCGCTGCTGCGCCTGGCCGCCGCGGCGGCCTGCGCGGGCGCGGCGGGTCTGCTGACCTTCCTGCCCTCGATGCTGTCGGCGCAGGTGAGCTGGCGCGGCAATTCGCAGATCAATAACGACCAGTTCCTGACCGTGCCGTGGTCCGAATCGCTGAACGCCAGCCTGCCGACCACCATGCCGGCGTTCACCTCGTGGTGGGGCTACGTCCAGCCGCTGCCCATGACCTACATCGCCTGGTTCCTGATCCCGGCGCTGGCGTTCGTGGATTGGAAAGCGGCGCAGAAACACTGGAAGCAGTTCGTCGCGATTGCCCTGTTCGCGCTGATGGCGCTCATGTGGACCGCCGGTCCCGGCACCGTCGGCCCGCTGCGCTGGCCCGCCCGCGTGCTGCCCATGCTGGCGCTGGGTCTGCTCGTGCTGGTGTGCGTGCTGCTGGGCCGCTTCGCCACGCTCCGGGACCGCAACACGCGGATCATCTCGGCGCTGGTGCTGGTCCTGGCGCTGTGGGTGCGCACCTTCTCCGCCGACCCGCACCAGGTGCTGTGGCACCTGGGCTCGGCCGTCGTGGTGATCGCCCTCGGGTTCGGCGCGGTGTGGCTGGGCCGCACCCGCGGCGCCACCGGAGCAACCGCGCTGGTCATCGCCGCCATGGTGCCGATCGCCTGGTTCCAGGTGTGGTGGGTGCAGCCCACGCCCATGTCGTGGAACCTGCCCGCCGACCGCAACGAGGCCATGGCCGCCTTCCCGAAGTTCCAGGCCGGCACCACCCTTCAGCTCTCCGACCGCGGCCTGCTGCAGCCCGCCGACAAGACCCTGCAGGGCGCGTACGGGTCGCTGGTGTGGGGCAACTACGCCAAGGACCTGCAGCAGGACTACGTCAACGGCTATACGCCCAACGGGCACTTCTACTTCGGCGAAATGCTGTGCATGCGGTGGGACTCCAGCGTCTGCCCCGACGCGTACCGCCGGCTGTTCAGCGCCGAGCCGACCACCGGCCGCACCCTCGCCGACCTCATGCTGATCGACCGGGTGGTGTTGCAGAAGGCCATGTTCCCCGACGCCGGTGACCAACCCACCCCGGAGGGCTGGCACTTCGTCGACGTGCCCGGGCACGAGAAGTACATCTGGGTGCTCGAGCGCGACAACGGCCCGATCTCCACGGTCAACGGCCGCGTCGGCGACGCCCACGACGTCACCGCCATCTCGCTCCACGAGTCCGACACCACCAGCCGTGTGCAGGTCTCCTCGGAGGCCGGCGGCCGCGTCACCTTCGCGCGCCTGGGCTGGCCCGGCTACCGCGTCACCCTCAACGGCAAGACCGTCCCGTTCCACACCGTCGCGAAAGTCTTCGTGGCCGTGGACATTCCGGCCGGCACCGACAAGGCCGTGCTCGAGGTGAGCTGGCGGCCGCCGGGCTGGAAGATCGGAATCGGCAGTGCCGCGGGCGGACTCGTCGGCCTCGGGCTGCTCCAGTGGTTGTACGTTCGCTCGCGTCGGCGCGGACCGGACGTGCCCGCCGCCGAACAGCTCGACGACGATCCGGACCGCGAACTGGTGGGCACCGCCAAGTGACCGAGACACGCCACTCGCTCACCGGCGCCGAGCCCGCTCCGGCCGGACCGCTGCTCCGCCTGGTGCGACGGCAGGAGATCGCCTTCGCCCTGGTCGGCGGCTTCAACACGCTGATGGGCATGGTGCTCACCATCGTGTGGCTGACCGTCCTCGGCGGCATGGTGTCCAAGGACGTGGCCGCCGCCCTGTCGGTGGCGCTGGCCTACGCGGTCAGCATGGTGGTGGCCTTCGTCCTGCACCGCACCCTGGTGTTCCGGGTGCGTGGCCACCTGCTGCGCGACTTCGTGGCCTTCGTCGGCGTGAACGCGGTCGGCATGGTGCTGAACATGGTGCTACTGCAACTGGCCGTCTCCCTGCTGCACGCCCCCGCCAAACCGGCCGCGGTGGTGGTCATGGGCCTGGTCGCGGTGGCCAGCTACTTCGGCCACCGCCACATCAGCTTCCGCCGCCCCGCCGATTCCCCTCCCGCCCCCGCCGAACGGTAGGTTGTCGGACATGTCGGAGGAAACCCTGGACCCCACCCTGCTGAGTCTGCTCGCCTGCCCCCAGGACAAGGGCCCCCTGCAGCTGGTCCACACCGCCACCGGTGACACCGTGCTCTACAACCCCCGCCTGCGCCGCGCCTACCCGGTCGACAACGGCATCCCGGTCCTCCTCGTCGACGAGGCCCGCGACGTCTCCGACGACGAACACACGTTCTTCCTGACCCAATCCTGATCCCCCCACCGCCCCTTCCATCGGTGGATGTCTCGGGCGGGGTCAGCCCTGCTGGGGGAGATCGCCGGTGAAATAGCGTTGCAGGGTGGGGCCGATGGTGGTGGCGAGGTCTTCGACAGGCATGGAGGCGATGGGCTCCAGGCGGAGGATTTTGCGGGTTACCAGGAGGCCGGCCAGTTGGGAGGCGGCGAGGGCGGCGCGCTGGGCGCCGGTGCCGGGGGGTGAATCGACCAGGGGGCGAATCTCTTTCAGGACTATTTCCAGGAGGAAGGTGCGGGCCAGGGTGGGGTCGTCGCTGGCGAGGAGGCTGCGGAAGGCGGCTACGGCGGGCATGCCGACGGGGGAGTCCCAGATGCCGACGACGGTGCGGATGATGTGGGCGCCCAGATTTTCCACGGGGACGGCGGCGAAGCCGGCGAGGATGGTCTGGGGGTCGACGGGGAGTTGCAGGGCGGCGGCGAACAATTGGTGTTTGGTACCGAAGTAGTGGTGTACCAGTGCGGGATCCACTCGGGCCGCGGTGGCGATGGAGCGGATGGAGGCGCGGTCGAAGCCGACTTCGGCGAAGCGCACCCGGGCGGCGTCCAGAATCGCCTCCCGGGTGCCGGAATTGCCCGGACGCCGTCCGCTGCGGGTCCCGTTGCCCCCGCTCACGCCGCGTGTCTCCCGATCATGCGGTGCGCCGGCGTAGGGTGGCCGCGCCCAATCCCAGTGCGACGGCGGCGAAGACGGCCACGATCAGCACATCCCGCCACATCTGCGCGGTGGCCCCGGTGTGCGTGGACACCTGCTCCAGCGCGTCGACGGCGTAGCTGAGCGGCAGCACATTGCTGATCGCCTCCAGCCAGCCCGGCAGCTGCCCGCGCGGCACCAGCAGGCCGCACAGGAAGAATTGCGGCAGCACGATCACGGGCATGAACTGTACGGCCTGAAACTCGGTGCGCGCGAACGCGCTTGCCAGCAGGCCCAGCGCGACCCCGAGCACCGCGTCGACCACCGCGATCAGCACCACCAGCCCCGGGCTGCCCGCCGCGTTCAGCCCCAGCAGCCAGAACGCCACCAGGCAGGCCACCGCCGCCTGCACCGCGGCCGCGATGGAGAACGCGGTCCCGTACCCGGCCAGCAGGTCCATCTTGGACAGCGGTGTGGTCATCAACCGTTCCAGCGTGCCCGAAACCCGTTCGCGCTGCATGGCGATGGCGGTGATGAGGAACATGACCACGAAGGGCAGGATGCCGAGCATGGTGATGCCGACCCGGTCGAACAGCCGCGGCGCGCCCGGCATGGTCGGATAGTTCTTGTACACGAAATACAGCAGCGTCATGAGCAGCGCGGGCACCAGCACGATCATGGCGACGGTGCGGTGATCGGCGCGCAGCTGCCGCAGGATGCGCACGGTGGTGGCGGTGTAACAACCCAGTGGCCGTGGGCCCGCCGGGCGTGAAAGGGTCGCGGTCACAGCTCTTCTCCCATCCGGATCAGCTTGAGGAAGGCGTTCTCCAAACTGGATTCGCCGGTGTCGGACCGCAATTCGGCGGGCGTGAGCTGCGCCAGCAGCCGGCCCTCGCGCATGAGCAGCAGCCGGTCGCAGTGCTCGGCCTCGTCCATGACGTGGCTCGAAACCAGCAGTGTCCGGCCCTGTTTCGCGAGCGCCTGGAACTGCTCCCACAGGTCGGCGCGTAGTACCGGGTCCAGGCCGACCGTCGGCTCGTCGAGCACCAGCAGCTCCGGATCGGCCACCAGCGCGCAGGCCAGGGACACGCGGGTGCGCTGCCCGCCGGACAGCTCGTTGCCGTGATGCCCCGCATGACTGCTCAAACCCACGGCGGCCAGAGCCGTTTCGACATCGGCGGACGACGCCCCGTACAGCGCACCGAAATACGCGACATTGTTGGCCACGGTGAGGTCGTCGTAGATGCTCGGCTCCTGGGTCACGTACCCGACCCGCCGCCGCAGCCCGCGTGATCCGGCCTCCTCGCCGAGCACGGACACCGAGCCGGATTCGATGATCTGCGTCCCGACGATGCTGCGCATGAGCGTCGTCTTCCCGCACCCCGACGGCCCCAGCAGCCCGGTGATGCTGCCCCGGGGAACGGTCAGGGAGATGTTCTGCAGAACCTGTTGCCCGCCGCGCCGCACTTCCAGGTGCTCGATGGCGATGGCGTCGGTTGTCGTCGCTGGTGCCGTCACGGTCACCCTCAATTCATCGAGTGTTGAATTCACTACGTGATGAATTGTGCGCTCATCCGGGGCCCGGGGCAAGACCCCGCTGCCTGTCGGTTTCCGGCGTGGCGATCTGGTCATATCTGACCGATTCCGCTGACCAAATCGTGACGAATCACGCGAGGTCGGCCAGTCCGTGCGCATTCCGGCGGCGGTCCGTCCAGAATCGCCGCATGCGTGTACTTCTGACCGGCGCAGCCGGATTCATCGGCTCGCACATCCACCGCGCGGCACTGGCCGCCGGACACGAGGTCGTCGCGGCCGACTTCATGCTCGCCGCCGCCCACGGATCGGCCGCCGTGCCCCCGCCCGGCATCGCCCGGGTGGACGTGCGCGACCCGGACGCCCTCGGCGATCTCCTGCACGGCATCGATGTCGTCTGTCATCAGGCCGCCGTGGTCGGCGCGGGCGTCAGCGCCCAGGACGCTCCGGCCTACGCCAGCCACAACGACCTCGGCACCGCCGTGCTGCTCGCGGCCATGCACCGCGCCCACTGCCGCCACCTGGTGCTGGCCTCCTCGATGGTGGTCTACGGCGAGGGCCGCTACGTCGATTCCGCGGGCGTGCCCGCCGAGCCGGCCCCGCGTACCCGCACCGATCTCGACAACGGCCGATTCGACTACCGCGGCCCCGACGGCCGTCCCCTCACCTGGACGCCCATCGACGAGGACGCGCCCCTGCGTCCGCGCAGCCTCTACGCCGCCTCCAAGGCGGCCCAGGAGCACTACGCCATCGCCTGGGCCGCGGCCACCGGCGGGACCGTCACCGCACTGCGGTACCACAATGTGTATGGACCCGATATGCCCAGGGACACGCCATATTCCGGGGTCGCCGCCATCTTCCGCTCCGCACTCGAGGCGGGTGAGTCCCCGCGCGTGTTCGAAGACGGCACGCAGGCCCGCGATTTCATTCACGTCCGCGATATCGCGGAGGCCAATGTCGCCGCCCTCGAACACCCGCTGGGCGCGTTCACCCCGCTCAATATCGCCTCGGGTACCCCGATCACCATCGGCGAGGTGGCGGCCACCCTGGCCCGCGCCTGCGGCGGCAAACAGCCCGTGGTGACCGGCGAATACCGCGCCGGAGACGTCCGCCACATCGTGGCGAGTCCCGAACGCGCCCGCCGCTCACTGGGTTTCGTCGCCGCCGTCACCCCGAGTCTGGGGCTCGCCGAATTCGCGACCGCGCCTTTGCGCTCCGCCGCCGGGAACGGGGCCCCCACCTGGCGGTGAATTCGGCTGCGGCGATTACCAATTCGTCAGGATCAGGTGGTTGACGAGGAGCGCCCCCGCCGCCTGCGCGGCGAGCCAGAAGCGCGTGCTGTGGCGGGGGAGCAGCGCGGTCGCCGACAGCGCCCACACATCGAACGGCAGCCAGATGCGTTCGGTCTCGGCCTTGCTCAGCCCGCTGATGTCCGCGATGAGGATGGCGGTGATCCCGGCGGCGGCCAGTAGCGCCGCCGGATCGACGTGGGAGCGCCAGCGCGAGAGCCAGTTCCGCCACGGCCGTACCGGCAGGATCTCCAGCTCGACCAGCACCCGGCTGCCCGCGGCGGCGGTGGCCAGCCCCACCGCGCACACCGTCGCCGCGAGATTGCCCCAGACCCAGTACGAGTAGGGCCGCTCGCTGGCAATGCCCTGGTAGTAGCGCTGTACCACGAGGTGATAGCCGGTGGGCCACCAGAATCCCGCCGCCGCGAAGACTGCCACCACCGCCAGCGCACCCGCGAGCGTCGGCAGCGCGGGCCGCAGCGACCGGGCCAGCAGCACCGCCGCGGCCGGAATCACCATGAGCGCCAGGCCGTAATTGAGGAAGAGGGTGAACCCGAACAGCACTCCGGACGCCAGCGCGAGCAGGACCCAGTCCCGCTCCAGTCGGGTCGCCAACGCCAGCAATGCCACCGCCCAGGCGCCCACCCCGGCGAAGAGCCCGTCCGCGGAGACCGCGATCCAGATGACCGCGGGCATGAGCGCGAGGAATGGTGTTGCGGCCCGGGCCCGATGCTCGGATCCCAGCGCCCGGATGGCGAACGGCACCGCCGCCGCGGCACTGGTCCCGACCAGTACGCACAGCAGTCCCGCCCAGGCTCCGCCGCCCAATCCGATCCGGTCCAGCAGCACGAACACCAGCAGCGCGCCCGGCGGATGCCCGGACACGTGGGTGGTCCACGAATCGGGCTGGAAATCCAGGATGCGCCCGGAGAATCCGCGCAGCATGGCCCCGATGTCGTGCACTCCGCCGACCTCGTGCAGGTACTCGTCGCGGGTGGTGAGCCGCCCGGCGAAGCCGCGCTGCCAGCCGTCCACCATGGCCAGCGCGAACGCCCACGCCGCCGCCGTCGCCCACGCCGCCAGCAGCAGTCGTCCCCACGACAGCCGCCGTGCCAGATCGGGGCCGAAGCGCACCACGGCCGCGGCGAGGGCGACGGCCGGCACCGTGCCCCACCCCAGATGCGGCAGCCAGCCACCGAAGATCGGCGCGGCCTCGGCGTAGAGCCGGTCCCGCCAGGGTTTGCCCTCGATTCGCGGAAACACAAAGGCGGCGAAGACCAAGAGGAGAGCCGCGAGCGCGCAATAGCCGTCGACACGGGTGGAGACGTAGCGCGCGACCCGGGTCGCGGAAGCGTTCGCCATGCCGGAAACCCTAGGCTCCGAAACCCGCCGGAACTGTCCGGATCGCCATTTCTCCTGCTCTTGTCATACTTTCGTCATGCGTGTCCCGGGGTCGGAAAACCCCGATTGGCCGTACGGTCGAGGCCATGACCGAGTTGGACTCCGTACCCGGGGTCACGGTGGTGATCCCGTGCCGGGACGAAGCGGAAGCGCTTCCCGGCGTACTGTCAGCAATTCCGGTGGGCTACCGGGTGATCGTGGTGGACAACGGCTCCACCGACGGCACCGCCGAGGTCGCGCGTGCCGCCGGAGCGACCGTGGTGACCGAATCGACTCCCGGCTACGGCAGCGCCGTGCACGCCGGCGTCGACGCCGCCCACACCGACCTGGTCGCCGTCCTGGACGGCGACGGCTCCCTCGATCCCGGCGAACTTCCGCGGCTGGTGGCCGAATTCGGCCCCGGCGTCGACATGGTGGTCGGCCGCCGCCGCGCGGCGGTACCCGGTGCGCAACCCCTGCATGCGCGAATCGGCAACTGGGCCTTCGCCTTCCGGTTGCGGCGCCGCTACGGCCTGCCGGTGCACGATATCGCCGCCATGCGGGTGGCCCGCCGCGAACGCCTGCAGGCGCTCGGCCACCTGCACGCCCGCTCCGGCTATCCACTGGCCCTGCTCACCGGTGCGGCCCGCGCGGGCTGGCTGGTGCTGGAGCGCGACATCACCTATCGGCCGCGGACTCACGGCGAGTCCAAGGTCTCCGGTTCCTGGCTCGGCACCGTGCGTGCCGCCCGAGACTTCTGGAGCGTGCGATGAATCCGACCGATGTCCCCGCCACCATGCTCGTGGTGGCCAAATCGCCCATCCCCGGGTTCGCCAAAACCCGTCTCACACCGCCGTTCTCGCCGGTGGACGCCGCCTACCTGGCGGCCTGCGCCCTGCTCGACACGCTGGACGCGGTGCGCGAGAGCGGCATCCGGCACAGCGTCGTGGCCTGGACCGGCGACCTCGATCGCGCCGAGCGTTCGGTCGAACTGGCCGCCGCCCTGCGCGAGGTGACCGTGGTGCCGCAGCGCGGCGACAGCTTCGGCGAGCGCCTCGCCAACGCCCACGTCGATGCCGCCGAGTTCGGTGTCCCGGTGCTGCAGATCGGCATGGACACCCCGCAGGTCGACGCCGACCTGCTGAACCGCTCGGCCGCGCGCCTGGTGGCCACCGGCGATACGGTCCTCGGCCCCGCGGCGGACGGCGGCTGGTGGGCCCTCGGTCTCCCCGAGCCGCGCCCGGCGCAGCTGCTCACCGACATCCCCATGTCGACCGCCCGGACCGGCGAGCTCACCGCAACAGCCCTGCGCCACAGTGGATTCCGAGTCCACTCCCTCCCCACCCTCACCGATGTGGACAGCTATGCCGACGCCGTCTCCGTGGCGGCCGTGTCCCGCGGCCGCTTCAAATGCGCCGTCGCCGACCTGGTGACCGCGAAAACCCCCGCCCCACTCTGAGATTCGAGCTTGGAAAGGAGCCCGCGGCGGACGCCCGAACCGACCCCGCCGCGGACGCCATGTCAGAACCCACCGCACCGCCCGATAAACCCGCACTGCCCGGTGGGCCAGTCCAACCCGGGGGAGAAGCGGCCGGGGCGCTCCAACTGTTGCTGCCGGTCGCGCTTTCCGATCGGCTGAGTCCCGCCCGCTCCACGGCCGTGGTCGCGCGGACGGGCATTGCCCTCGGCGTCGGCCTCACCATCCTGTTCGTGACCGGCCTGATCAGCCACCTGATCCAGCATCCGCCGGACTGGTTCTGGTGGCCCGCGCATCCGGTGTGGCTGTACCGGCTCACGCAGGGCACGCACGTGACGGTCGGGGTCATGATGATCCCGCTGCTGCTGGTGAAGTTCTGGTCGGTGTATCCGCGGTTCTTCATCAAACCGGCGTTGCGGCGGGGACTTCCGGACGCGCTGGAGCGGCTTTCGGTGGCAGTGCTGATCGGCGCGGTGCTGTTCGAGATCGTGACCGGGCTGTTCAATACCGCGCAGTTCTACCCGTGGAAGTTCTTCTTCACCACCACGCATCACGCCATGGCGTACGTGGCCTTCGGTGCGGTCCTGGTGCATATGGCGGTCAAGCTTCCCGTTGTGCGGCAGGCGCTTTCGCGGCCGATCGACAATCCTGTCCCGGATGCCGACCAGACCGGAGAATCGGAACGCGCGCAGCCGGGTGTTTCGCGGCGCGCGGTGCTCGCCGCGGCCGGGCTGGGCACGGTCGTGGCGGGCCTGGCGGTGGCGGGGCAGTCGATCCCGTTCCTGCGCTGGGTCTCCCTGCTCGCGCCACGCAGTGGCGAAGGCCCGCAGGGTGTTCCGATCAACCGGACTGCGACAGCCGCTGGAGTTGCCGAGACCGCCCGCTCACCGCAGTACGCGCTGACGGTGAAAGTCGGTGGCCGCGAACACAGTTTCTCCCGCGCCGACCTGGAGGCCCTGCCGCAGACCGACAGCGCACTGCCCATCGCCTGCGTCGAGGGCTGGAGCGCGCAGGGCCACTGGTCCGGTGTCCGCCTGCGCGACCTACTGGCCCGGGTGGGCGAATACGGGGGTGGCGACGTACGTTTCGTGTCCCTGGAGACGACCGGCATCTACGGTTCGTCCGTCCTGCCCCGTACCCACGTGGTGGATGCCGCCACGCTGATCGCCCTGCGCCTCGATGGCGAAGACCTGGCCCTCGACCACGGTTACCCCTGCCGCCTCATCGCACCCAGCCGCCCGGGCGTCCTGCAGACCAAATGGCTGAAATCGATCGAGGAACTGCCGTGACGATCACCCGAATCCTGCTGGGCGCGCTGGGCATCGGCCTGGCCGTGTACGGCGTCGAACTGCTGTTGAAGATGAGCACCCCGGACCTGCACTCGGTCGCGATCTGGTTCATCGGCGTCATCCTCGCCGAGAACCTGGTCTTCGGCCCGGCCGCGGCCCTCGCCGGCGCGCTCGGCCGCCTCGTGCTCCCCGCCCGCTGGTGGCCCGCCTACGCCGTGGGCGCGTTCATCAGCCTGGCCCTGATCCTCATTGCCGTCCCGGTGTTCGGCCGTGAGGGCGCGGTCCCCGGCAACGCCACCATCCTCAACCGTGACTACACGGTCGGCCTGCTGGTCGCGCTCGCCGTGGTCTGGGCGGGGGTGGCCGCCTACCTGCTGTTCACCGCCCGGCGGTGGTCAGCAGTGGCAGCCGGACCTCGAATCGCGCACCGTCGGAACGATTCTGCGCGGTGATGTCCCCGTGGTGTGCCGCCACCAGCCCGGCGGCAATGGCCAATCCCATGCCGCTGCTGCTGCCGAGTTCGGCCGCGCCGGGGGAGCGGGCGGAGCTGCCGCGGTACGCGACCTCGAAGATGCGCGGCAGATCGGCCTCGGAGATGCCGGGCCCGGTGTCGTCGACCCGGGTCCAGGCGTGCCCGTCGTCGGCACCCGCCGAGATATCGATGCGCCCGCCGGGCGGGGTGTGCGCGATGGCATTGGCGACCAGGTTGGTCAGTACCCGGCCCAGCGCCCGATCGCTGCCCGCCACCACGATCTTGTCCTCGGGTTGCGTTGCGGCCAGGGTGATCCGGGCGCGGTCCGCCGTCGGCCGGTTGGCCGCCAGCACCTCGTCGATGAGCTCGCGCAGATCGACCGGCTCCATCTGCAGCCGCAGCGCCCCCGAATTGATCTTCGACATCTCGAACAGGTCGTCCACCATCGCGGAGAGCCGATTCGTCTCGCGCACAATCTGGTCCGCGTATCGCTGCACATCCTCAGGACGCGACACCACACCGTCCTGCAGCGCCTCGCCCATGGCGCGAATCCCCGCCAGCGGGGTGCGCAGATCGTGGCTGACCCAGGCCACCAGCTCGCGCCGCGACCGTTCCGCCGCGCGCTCCTGCTCGAGCATCTCGCGCTCCCACACCGTGGCGCGGGCCTGCTCGCGGCCGAGCAGAATCGCCGCGGGCACCGTGACAGCGGTGACGACGGCCAATACCACTGCCGTGCGCTCGAATTCGGCCCCGAACATGAGCCCGCTCACCGCCACCACCCCGCACAGCGTGGCCAGCGTCGGAATCAGCACCAGCACGGCCATGCTCGTGGTCATCGCGCGATTGCGGGTGTAGCGCAGCAGCAGTGCGCCGATCACCACCACCGGCAGCGTGCCGGCCAGCGCGTACCCGATCAGCCCGGGCGTATCAGTCGGCACCGGACACCTCCTCGGTTCCCGGATCGGTACCGAGATCGGCTCGGCCCCAGGCATATCCGCGACCCCACACCGTTTCGATCCGATGTGCGGCGCCCAGTTTGGCGCGCAACCGCTTCACGTGCACGGTGACCGTGGACAGGTCGCCGAAGTTCCAGCCCCACACCTCGGCCAGCAATTCCTGCCGGCTGAAGACGCGCCGCTGGTGCGCCAGCAGGAAGGCCAGCAGATCGAATTCGCGCGCGGTCAATTCGACCGGCGTTCCACCCGCCACCAC
This sequence comes from Nocardia sp. NPDC059154, assembly GCF_042755705.1. NCBI lineage: Bacteria > Bacillati > Actinomycetota > Actinomycetes > Mycobacteriales > Nocardiaceae > Nocardia > Nocardia sp. NPDC059154. The sequence goes on along the minus strand of NZ_JBHZCS010000047.1, from coordinate 11,840 downwards.
GGTCCGCGCCGCCCGGTTCAACTCCACCCCGTCCCCGCGCAGCACCTCGTCGGCCACCGGCTGCGGATGCGCGCGCCGCAGCACCGACGCCACCCGCAGCGCCAGCTCGCGCGGACTGAACGGCTTGGTCACGTAGTCGTCCGCCCCCGCCTGCAACCCGACCACCCGATCGTCCTCCTCGCCGAGCGCGGTCAGCAGAATGATCGGTGTCTCCGGATGCGCCCCCGCCCGCACAGCCCGCGTCAGATCGATCCCATCCGGCGCCGGCATCATCACATCCAGCACCGCCAGGTCGATCTCGTTCCGGGCCAGCACGGCTGCGGTGGCAGGCCCGTCCGCGGTCTCGACCACCTCGAGCCCGTCCCGCTCAAGATACCGCCGCACCACCTCGCGCACCACGGGATCGTCATCCGCCACCAGAATCCGCATCTCCCCACCCTAGGCGGCGCCGAACCGCGAATCACCTGGTCCGAGCCATTCCCGCAGTCGCCGTCACAGTTTCGTCACCACCGCTGACCGGCTCCAACGGCCCTGCGGACCTACCGTCGAACCATGGACCCCGCACCCGCCGAGCTCCGTGTGGTCGCCGCGGTCACGGTATCGGGGCGGCCGATCGCCTGGCCGGCGCGGTGCTGAGCGCACCGAGCGCGGGATCGTCGGGAGGGCGGCCGGGCGCAGGCGGCGGCCTGAGCCGGGCAGCTCTACGCTCTGGACGTGACCAGCGATATGTCCGGCCCGGCCGGCGAGGTCGAAGCGGAAGGCGGACAGGTCCGGGCCTCGACCCTGGAACTGTTCTTCGACCTCGTCTTCGTCTTCACCATCACCCAGCTCGCCCACGCCTTCACCCACCATCCCGGGTGGTCCGAGCTGGGGCATGTGGCGCTCATGTTCGCCATCATCTGGTGGATGTACGGCGGGTATGTCTTCCTCACCAATGAGGTCGCCCCGAGCAATTCGTCGCGCCGCACGTTCCTGCTCATCGGCATGTTCGGTTTCTTCATCATCGCCCTCGCGATTCCGAGTGCGTTCCAGGGTTCGGGGCTGGCCTTCGGGCTCGGGTACTTCGTGATCAACACGGTGCACAGCGTCATGTTCGCGAGGTCGGGCAGCCGGGGGGCGAGCTCCGCGATCCTGCGTCTCGCGCCGCTCAATGCCGTGTCCGCGGCGCTGGTGCTGGCGGGCGGCATCGCCGAGGGCTGGGTGCGCGCCGTGCTGTGGATGATCGCGGTCGCGGTGCAGGTGGTCTCGCCGTACCTGGCCCGCACCGAGGGATTCATCATCCGCCCCAGCCATTTCTGCGAACGCCACGGTTTGGTCGTGATCATCGCGCTGGGCGAATCGGTGGTGGCCATCGGCGCGAACCTGACCGGTATGGACCTCACCGTCGGCCTGGTCGCGACCGCGGGCCTCGGCCTCACCCTCGGATATGTGCTGTGGTGGGCCTATTTCGGCTTCGACGACGAGCGCGGCGAGCACCGGCTGCGGGCACTGCGAGGCGACGCGCGCGTCCGCGCCGCCGTGCTCGCCTACGGCTATTCACTGTTCGTGCTGGTGCTCGGCATCATCCTGACCGCGGCCGGCATCTCCATGACCATCGCGCACGGCAACCAGCCCGCCAATACGGCCGCAGCACTGGCGCTTTCGGGTGGCGTGGCCCTGTTCCTCCTGGGCCAGTGCCTGTTCCGGCTGGCCCTCGGTCTTCCCCACCCGGGCCTGCGATTCATCGCCGCGATCGCCGTCCTGGCCACCGCGCCGATCGGGATCGCCTGGGTGGCATGGGGACAGCTCGTGGTCCTGATGCTGGTCGCCTACGGCTTCGTGATCGCCGACGACCTGCTCCGACTCCGATCCGGGGAGCGCAGCGCGTACCTGCAGGACATCTCGGGGTTCGGGCACCGGATCATTCGCGACGGCGATCGCTAGCCGCGCTCAATCCCGTTGCGGCAGCGCGCAACCGTCGGGACCGCAGGCCTCGCCGTCCGCGACGATCTCGAGCTCCGGCGCGTGATCGCTCCAGGCCCGTTCCAGCGCCTGCGCGAACACCTCCGACGGCTGCGCGCCCGACACCCCGTACTTGCGGTCGAGCACGAAGAACGGCACGCCACGCGCGCCCAGCTGGGCGGCCTCGGCCTCGTCGGCACGCACCGCATCGGCGTAGGCCTCGGGGGCCGCGAGCACCTCGCGTACGGCGGCCTCGTCGAATCCGGCCGACACCGCGACCCGAACCAGCCGTTCGGTATCTCCGAAAAGCGGTTCCTCCTCGGCGAAGTTGGCCGCGTACAAGGCATCCAGCAGCTGCTCCTGCTTGCCCTTCTCGAGCGCGAAGTGCAGCAGCCGATGCATGTCGAAGCTGTTGCCGAAGTCCCGTCCCGAGGTCAGGTACGGCAGCCCGACCGCCTCGGCCTGCGCCCCGATGCCGCGCTCATTGGCGGCGGCCTGCGCCTCGCTGATGCCGTACTTCTCCGCGATGTGCGGCACCACCGCGTCGCTGTGATCCCGGGGCAGCGTCGGGTCCAGCTCGAAGGACCGGTGCACCACCGACACGGCATCCCGATGCGGGAACGCCTCCAGCGCCTCCTCGAAACGACGCTTGCCCAGATAGCAGAACGGGCAGTTGATATCGGTCCAGATCTCGACCTGTACGGCCATCACACCTCACACTCCGACGCTGTTTCCGCAGGCCGGATGGTCCGGCCACCCCCCTGCCAACCGGCGACCGGGCCCGAATGTTCCACTGTGACCCAGTTCACAATGGCGGGTTGTCACGTTCCGCGGGGCTGTCCTGTCTCATGCCCGACCCAGCAGGAACGAGCCCCACGGAGCCGACCATGAACGCCACCACCAACACTCACCGAATCGTCGTCCTCGGCGCCGGCTACACCGGCATGCTGGCCGCCATTCGCCTGGCCCGCCGCACCCGCAAGCTGGACGCCCACATCACACTGGTGAACCCCTCGGAGCGCTTCACCGAGCGGCTGCGCATGCACCAGATCGCCGCCGGGCAGGAACTGGCCGACCACCGCATCCCCGAGCTGCTGGCCGGTTCGGGTGTGGTCTTCCACCGCGCGGCCGCCGTCGCCATCGACGCCGAGGCCCGCGTCGTCACCCTCGACGACGCCACCGATCTGCCCTACGACACCCTGATCTACGCCCTCGGCAGCACCACCGACACCTCGATCGTGCCCGGCGCCGACCACCACGCCTGGACCCTCAACGATCCGCGCCGGGCCCGCCGCTGCTCGCACCGGCTCACCGAAATCGCCGCTGCCGCAGGCACTGTCACCGTGGTCGGCGGCGGTCTGACCGGTATCGAGGCGGCCACCGAGATCGCCGAATCGCACCCGGGCCTGACCGTCACCCTGATCAGCGCCCAGGAACCCGGCCACATGATGGGCGACAAGGCCCGCGCGCACCTGAACCGCGCCCTGGACCGGCTCGGCATCGTCCGCAAGGTCGGTGTGCAGGTCGCCAAGGTGCTGCCCGATGCCGTGCGCCTGACCACCGGCGACCTGATCGCCTCGGACCTGACCCTGTGGACCGCGGGCGTGAAGGTGTCGCCGCTGGCCGCCCAGGCCGGAATCGCCGTGGACGAGCGCGGATTGATCGTCACCGACACCACCCTGCGCTCGGTCTCGCACCCGGAGATCCTGCCCATCGGCGACGCCGCCGCGGTGCGCATGCCCTTCGGCGTCCTGCACGGCACCTGCCAGAGCGGGATGCCCACCGCCGCCTACGCCGCCGACAGCCTGGCCCGCCGGCTGCGCGGAAAGACCGTGAAGCCCTTCCGATTCGGCTACATTCACCAGCCGGTGAGCCTGGGCCGCAGGGACGCGGTCATCCAGTTCACCAAGGCCGACGACACCCCGCGCCGCTGGTACCTGAAGGGCCGCGCCGCCGTCGCCTACAAGGAGCAGGTCAGCGGTAGCCCGGTGCCGGTGTACAAGATGAGCAAGCACATGAACATGCAGGTGCAGTTCGCCAACGGCGGCGGCGCCACCCGCGCGATCGCATGCTGAGATCATCGAAACGACCCGAACGTCTCTCCGGTTCGCGTCCGCCCAGGTAGCCGGGATATCGATGCGATATCCCGGCCCGCCGATGGATTCATTTCACAAGACCCGGTAGGTATGAGTCCCATGCAGGACCACACGCCCGACCAGCCCGTACCCGCTGCCCGGCAGGACGATTCGATCGATCCCTTCGTCGCCCACCGCCGGCTGCTGTTCGGCACCGCGTACCAGATGCTCGGCACCGTCACCGACGCCGAGGACATCCTGCAGGACGCCTGGATCAAATGGCACGAGGTGGACCGGGACACGGTCACCCACCCCAAGTCCTATCTGGTCCGCACCGTCACCAATCTGGCGCTCAACCGCCTCACCTCGGCACGCGCCACCCGCGAGACCTATGTCGGGCCGTGGCTGCCCGAACCCCTGCTCACCAGCACGGCCGACGCCGCAGAGGAGACCGAGATGGCCGACACCGTGTCGACCGCCATGCTGGTCGTCCTCGAAACCCTGAGCCCGGTCGAGCGCGCGGTCTTCGTGCTGCGCGAGGTCTTCGGCTATTCGCATGCCGAGATCGCCGGTTTCCTGGACCGCCCCGAGGCCACCGTCCGCCAGATCTCGCATCGCGCCCGCTCCCACGTGCACTCGCGCCGCCCGCGCTTCGACACCGATGTCTCGATCCGCTCGGAGGTCACCGAGAAGTTCATGGCCGCGGCCCAGGGCGGAGATGTCAACGCGCTCATGGAACTGCTGGCCCCCGACGTGACGCTGTGGAACGACGGTGGCGGCAAGGTCACCGCCGCCCGCCGCCCGCTCTACGGTCCCGACCATGTGGCTCGCTGGATGCTCGGCGCCATGGCCAAACCGATCAGCGCGGGCATCCGCCTCGAATCCGCCTACATCAATGGCGAACTCGGCGTGCTGGCCATGATCGGCGACTACCGTGTGGGTGCTCTGACCTACGACATTCGCGATGGTCACATCGAAAACATTCGCTTCCAGGTGAATCCGGACAAACTGGCCGGTATTCAGCAACAGGGTGGCGGCGAATAGGTCGCCGAATCGGTCGGTCGACAGGAATCCGGCGTCGCGGCGATAGCGGTCCCGTACTGTTCGGCGCTCGTCGGGGGCATCCGCTCCCGTTTCGACACCGCTACTCTGCAAGGGAATTCGTAATGATCGGCTATACCAAGCGCCGTGCGGCGCTACACATTCTGCCCTGGGCCGCCGCGGCCTTCATCGGTGCGAGCAGCGCGCTCGCCGGTCCCGCGGTCGCCGCGCCGGTGCTCCACACCGCCTGCGCTGCCAGCGAATACGAGAATGTGAGCGGCGCCTGCGTGCCGCGCCCGGAGCAGTCTCCCACGGTCCCGGACGGGGCTACCGCCCGCTGCAAGGACGGCACCTACAGCTTCAGCCAGCACCGCAGCGGCACCTGCTCGCACCACGGCGGCGTCGCGGCCTGGCTCTGAGCACCGCTTCGGCTCCGGCCACGCGGTAACCGGCCCCGCACGGCCGTCCCGGCACTCCGGGCGGGACGGCCGTGCGGAACAATAGGTCGGCGTGAGTGCCGAAGAGCTTGCCGTCGAACCACTGTGCGCCGCGCGGCGCCTGCTCGGCAGCACGCTCTGGTCCGGGCCGGTGGGCCTGCGCATCGTCGAGGCCGAGGCCTACGGAAGCGACCCCGCCGGCCCGTGGCCCGACCCGGCCGCCCACTCCGGCCGCGGCCGCACCCCACGCAACGCGGTCATGTTCGGCCCGCCCGGCGTGCTGTACGTCTACTTCAGCTACGGCATGCACACCTGTGTGAACGTCACCAGCGGTTCCGACGGCGTCGCCAGTGCCGTCCTCGTCCGGGCCGGGGAGATCATCGCGGGCCACGATCTCGCCCGCACCCGCCGCCCCGCCGCCAAAACCGACGCCGACCTGGCCCGTGGCCCCGGCAATGTCGGCAGCGCCCTCGGAATTCGCCTGGACGACTACGGAACTCACCTCTTCGACCCGGACGCGCCGATTCGCTTGGAACTCGGCCCCGAGATCACCGATCCCGCTGCCGTATCCGCCGGTCCCCGGGTCGGGGTGAGCCTGGCCGCCGACCGTCCGTGGCGCCTGTGGCTGCCGGATTCCCCGGCGGTGTCGACCTACCGCCGCAGCCCGCGCGCTCCCAAGCTGGATCGTTCCGCCTAGTCCGGATCGGTCCGCGCGCCGGGCGGGATGCGGCGCACCGGAGTCCGTATCGGCGGGCGGACCGGAGGACTACGGTGGACGAATCGACCGCTCACCCTAGGTGGAATAGCCCATGTTCGAACGGTTCACCGACACTGCCCGCCGCGCCATCGTGCTGGCCCAGGAGGAGGCCCGCCTGCTCGGGCACGACTGGATAGGCACCGAACACCTGCTGCTCGGCGTCCTGCACGGCGGTGATCCGATCGCGGGGCAGGCCCTCGCGGACGTGGGCCTGGACCTGTCCGGCCTCCGCGAACGGGTGAACCAGGCGGTCGGCGTCCAGGAGAATGGTGGCCCCGCCGGGCACATTCCCTTCACACCCCGCTCGAAGAAGGTGCTGGAGATGTCGCTGCGCGAGGCAATGCGCCTGCAGCACAACTACATCGGCCCCGAACACCTGCTGCTGGCCCTGGTCGCCGAGGGCTCCGGCGTGGCCGCCCAGGTCCTCATCAGCGAGGGCGCCACGGCCGACGACCTCCGCGACCGGATCGACGCCCGCATGGCCGCGAGCCCCGGCCCGACCGGCGTGCCCTCGGCCGAAGCCGAACTCCGCCGGCGCATCACCGAACTCGAACACCGGGTGGCCGAACTCGAACGCCGCCTGGACGGCCCCGGCACCGGGACCGTCCTCGGCGACATCATCGGGTAGCTCCGGCTACACGCTCAGCGGTACCGCCCGGGCGGCTCGCTCCCCGGCCGCCAGCACTGCGGAAACCGTGGCGCGGGCGGAGGTTTCACCGGTACCGAAGGCCCAGGCCACGCCACCGTCCGTCCGGTACTCCAGGTAGGCGACGGCCGGATCGACTCCGGCGCGGTCCACGCTCTGATGCGTCACCGACAACACCTCGACCGAGAACCCACGCCGGCCCAGCAGACCGATGGCGTCCTCGACCGTCGCATCGGCGGGGATGCCCGAATCGGCCGGGCCCCCCGCGTAGGTCGCGGTGAACAGCTGCCACAGCGTCCGCGCCGACACCTCGGTCCCGGTCCGGTCGGTGTGGTGCTGCACGTGGCGGGCGAAGTCGATCTGCAGGCGGCGCGGCAACTCCAGGCCGTACTCGGTCTCCAGCAGGTACGCAATCCCGCCCTTGCCGGACTGCGAATTGACCCGGATCACCGCGTCGTAGGAGCGGCCGACGTCGGCGGGATCGATGGGCAGATACGGTACCTCCCAGTCGATTTCGCGTTCGGGCCGCCCCAGCCGGGCCGCCCGCTCGCGATGCTCGGCGAACCCCTTCTTGATCGCGTCCTGATGCGTCCCCGAATACGCCGTGTACACCAGATCACCGGCGTAGGGATGGCGTTCGTGCACCGGCAGCCGCGTGCAGTACTCCACGGTCCGCCGCACCTGGTCGATATCGGAGAAGTCGATCATCGGATCCACGCCCTGCGCATGCAGATTCAATGCCAGCGTCGCCAGATCCACATTGCCCGTGCGCTCCCCGTTGCCGAACACGCACCCCTCGACCCGCTGTGCCCCGGCCAGCACCGCCAACTCCGCGCACGCGATCCCGGTGCCGCGGTCATTGTGCGGATGCACCGACAGGATCACACTGTCGCGCCGCGCCAGATTCCGGTGCATGTACTCGATCTGATCGGCGTACACATTCGGCGTCGCCACCTCGACCGTCGCGGGCAGGTTCAGCGTCACCGGCCGCTCGGGCGTGGCGTCCCACAGGGTCGTCATGCGGTCGCAGACCTCCAGCACGAAATCCGGTTCGGTCAGCATGAACACCTCGGGCGAGAACTGGAACCGGACATTCGGCATGTCCCCGGCCAGTTCCAGCACATCGCGCCCGCCGGCCGTGATCAGCTCGGCCAGCTCGTCACGGGTCTTGCCCAGCACCACATTCCGCCAGGTGGGCGCGGTGGCGGTGTACATGTGGATGACTACATCGTTGGGAATGCCGCGCACCGATTCCACGGTCCGCTCGATCAGATCCCGGCGCGCGGGGGTGAAGACGACGATGGTGACGTCCTCGGGAGCCAGCCGCTCGGCCCCGATCAACCGCACGAAATCGAAGTCGGTCTGCGAGGCGCTCGGATAGCCGACCTCGATCTCCTTGTAGCCCATGGCCACCAGCAGTTCGAAGAACCGCCGCTTGCGGTCGGGATCCATCGGCTCGGCCAGGGCCTGATTGCCGTCGCGCAGATCCACCGGCACCCACAGCGGTGCGGTCGTGATCCGGTTGGCGGGCCAGGAACGTTCGGTCAGCGGCACCGAAACCCGTTGGTACACATCGCGATACCGATGCGAGGGCATGACGGACGGCTGCTGACGATTCCAGCTCGGGGGAGTGCTCACGGGAGATTCGCTTTCGCGTCGGAGGAGGTGACCGGCGCAGCACAGCGAGCCCGCTAGCGGGGTGCCGGTCGGTCAGACCCCGCCGCGGCGGTGAAGGAGAAGCAGGGCACCCAGAAGCATGTGGACTAGACTAGAGGGGATTCACTCCTCAGACAAGTAGAGAGGCCGAGCAATAGTGGCGCAGGTACAGAGGCATCCGCTCGCCGCCCAGGCTGCCGAGGTCCTGCTCTCGCGAATTCGCGCGGGGGAGTGGCAGCTGGGCCACCGCCTCCCCGGCGAGACCACGCTCGCCGCCCAGCTCGGCGTCGGCCGCTCGACGCTCCGCGAGGCCATTCGTGAACTCGCGGGTAAGGGCGTGCTCGAAAGCCGCCAGGGCGCTGGAGTTTTCGTCACCGCCCTGGATGTCGCCGAGGACTGGGACACGGTGCTGCGCCGCTCGGACATCGTCACCGTCATCGAGGCCCGCATCGCCATCGAGGCCGAGGGCGCCGCCCTGGCCGCCCGCCGCCGCACCCCCGCCGACCTGCGCGCCATGCTCCGCGCCCTGGCCGCCCGCGCCGAAAGCGGCGATTCCGTCGAGGGATTGGTCGACGCCGACACCGCCTTCCACCGCACGGTCGTGGCCGCCGCCCACAACGACATCCTGCTCGAGCTGTTCAATGCCTTCGTCCCGCGCTCGCGCCACGCCATGATCGACATGCTCCGCATCCGCCCCATGCGCGATCCGGCCACCGACCACCACGCGCACGAGCACCTCTACGACGCCATCCGCGCGCGCGATCCCGAGGCCGCCGCGACCGCCAGCCGTGTCCACCTGACCGCGCTCAGGGCCGCCTTCGAGCCATAGCCAAAAAAATTCTCCCGAGCGGCGATGAGTTTCCGCGACGGCCCCCGTCCTAGTGAGCAAGCGAGTTCGACACCGAACCGACAAGCCCCGGAAGGACATTCGACATGACCGCCATCGCCGCCACCCCGACCGTCGCCACCGCCACCGCCACCCCGAGCAAGCTCCGCAACCGCGTGCTGTGGACCCTGCAGATCGTGCTCGGCCTGTTCTTCATCGTCGCCTCCGGCCTGCCGAAGTTCGCGGGCCAGGCCGACGCCGTCCGCGTCTTCCACCAGATCGGCTGGGGCGACTGGTTCCGCTACTTCACCGGACTGGTCGAGGTATCCGGCGGCATCGGCCTGCTGGTCGCCCGCCTGAACGGTCCCGCTGCCGCGGGCCTGTCCATCACCATGGTGTGCGCCGCCGCCACCCAGGCCTTCGTCCTCGGCTCCCCGGCCCTGGCGGTCTTCCCGCTCGTCCTGGTCGGCGTCTTCGCCTGGATCGCCTACGAGCGCCGCGCCTCCTTCTCCACCTTCACCAACCTGGTGAAGTGACCCGAACAATCGCTCGACCCCTGCCCGTCGCCGACGAGACTCGGCGACGGGTTTCCTCGTATGTCACGCGACAACTGATTTCGTTGCGACCGGGGTAACTCGTCGGGGACGGCCAAAATTGTCTTGGCTCTCCACCGGTGGCCGCATGCAGTACCGGCGACGGCACCAAGGCCGGGCGAAAAAGTCGCGGAGAGGCGGAATGGAAAGATAGGGACCGTGAGCGGCGACATCATCGATGAACTGACCTGGCGCGGGTTGATCGCGCAGTCCACCGACCTGGACGCCCTGCGTGCGGCCGCGGCCAAGGCCCCGATCACCCTCTATGCCGGGTTCGACCCGACCGCGGCCAGCCTGCACGCCGGACACCTGGTTCCCCTGCTTGCGCTCAAGCGCTTCCAGCGCGCCGGCCACCGCCCGATCGTGCTGGCCGGTGGCGCGACCGGTCTCATCGGCGACCCTCGCGACGTCGGCGAGCGCACGATGAACTCCACCGACACGGTCGCCGAATGGGCCGGCCGTATCCGCTCCCAGCTGCAGCGCTTCGTGGATCTGGACGGCCCGAACGCGGCGATCATCGCCAACAACATGGACTGGACCGGGTCGCTGAGCACGGTCTCGTTCCTGCGGGACATCGGCAAGCACTTCTCGGTGAACGTCATGCTGGCCCGCGACACCGTCAAGCGCCGGCTGGAGTCGGACGGCATGTCCTACACCGAGTTCAGCTACATGCTGTTGCAGGCCAACGACTTCCTGCAGCTGCGCCGCGAATACGGCTGCACGCTGCAGGTCGGCGGTTCCGACCAGTGGGGCAACATCATCGCGGGCGTGGAGCTCAACCGCCGGGTCGACGGCGAGCACGTGCACGCCCTCACCGTCCCGCTGGTGACCTCGGCCGACGGCAAGAAGTTCGGCAAGTCCACCGGCGGCGGCAGCCTCTGGCTGGACCCTGAGATGACCAGCCCCTACGCCTGGTACCAGTACTTCGTGAACACCGCCGACGCCGACGTGGTCCGCTACCTGCGCTGGTTCACCTTCCTCTCCCGCGAGGAACTCGACGAGCTCGAGAAGGCGACCGCGGAGCGGCCCTTCGCCCGTGAGGCCCAGAAGCGACTGGCCGCCGAGATGACCACGCTCGTACACGGCGAGGCGAACACCCATGCGGTGCAGCTGGCCAGCCAGGCCCTGTTCGGCCGCGGCGATCTGCGCGAGCTCGACGAGTCGACGCTGTCGGCGGCCCTGGCCGAATCCGCGGTCGACGGCAAGGTGGCCGAGGCGACGGGAACCTCCACCATCGTGGATCTGCTGGTCGACTCGGGTCTGTGCGAAGGCCGCAGTGCGGCCCGCCGCGCGGTCAACGAGGGCGGCGCCGCGGTGAACAACGAGAAGGTGTCCGATCCGGAGTGGACCCCGTCCGACGCCGACTACCTGCACGGACGCTGGCTGGTGCTGCGTCGCGGCAAGAAGAACTTCGCCGGCGTACGCCGCGCGGCCGACTGACTGGTTCGCCGATACCGAAACAAGATCGAAATGACCTGGGTCACAAACCAGTGGCCCAGGTCGCCGATCGCCCCGGTCAGCAGCCCGTTTACCAGCACAAACGACTCCGCGACCAGCGGATTTGACCTCGCGTTATCCGCCGCGTAACTTAGTCCAGGTCAGAGCGACACGGACACCGACCGGGACCGAAACGCCCAGCTCAGAGGCTGGAAATCATCGGAAGCGGATACGAGGTTGGACGAGGAGCGCCGGACATGAACACGCCAGCCAGAAAATTGGCCCTTGACTCTGCGGAGGCTCGCGGCTAGGCTGGAAAAGTTGCCTCGCAGGATATCCAATCAACTTTGGATCGATTGCTTGTGCGTGTGTTCTTTGAGAACTCAATAGTGTGTCGATGAATGTCAGTGCCAAATATTTTATTTGGTTCC
>NZ_JBHZCS010000046.1:0-83901 GCF_042755705.1 Nocardia sp. NPDC059154 | reverse complement strand
TATCACCGCAGCCCTTGTATGAAATTGCTTGTGTCGCAACAGCAATCATCAGACAAGGGCTGCTTGCATGATCAACCGGGGTCACACCACCGGCCGCGGAGGTTAAATTTCAAGGTTAGGGTCGGCGGATGAGCGATGGCACGCAGCTTCGGATCGGGATTCTCGGTGCGGCGAATATCGCGCCGACGGCGCTGATCGGTCCGGCCGGGCGAAATCCGGACGTTGTCGTGGCCGCAGTCGCGGCACGGGACCGGGCACGGGCGGAGGAGTTCGCCCGCAAGCACGGGATCGGGCAGGTCTACGGCAGCTACGAGGCGCTGGTCGGGGCGGACGACCTGGACGCGGTGTACATCCCACTGCCGAACGGCCTGCACGGGCGATGGATCCGCGCCGCGGTCGAGGCCGGCAAGCATGTGCTGTGCGAGAAACCGTTCACCGCCGATGCCGGAGAGGCGCGGGAGATCGCCGCGCTGGCAGGAACATCGGATCGGGTGGTGATGGAGGCGTTCCACTACCGCTATCACCCGCTGACGCTGGCGGCCGAGAAGATCATCGCCTCAGGCGAATTGGGGACGCTGCGGCGGGTGGAGACCGCGCTGTGCTTCCCCCTGCCCAAGTTCTCCGATATCCGTTACAACTACGATCTCGCGGGCGGGGCGCTGATGGACGCGGGTTGCTATGCCGTGCACATGGCCCGGACCTTCGGCGGCGAGCAGCCCGAAGTGGTCGCGGCGCAGGCGAAATTGCGCGATCCGCGCATCGACCGCGCCATGACCGCGGAGCTGCGCTTCCCCTCCGGGCACACCGGCCGCATCCGCTGCTCCATGTGGTCGTCGGATCTGGTCCGGATCAGTGCCACGGTGATCGGTGATCGGTGACCGCGGCCGGATGCGGCTGCTCAATCCGGTGGCGCCGCAGCTGGGGCACGTGCTGTGGCTGAGCACCGAGAATGGCCGCAGCCTGCGGCAATTCGGGCGGCGCGCGTCGTACGACTATCAGCTCGACGCCTTCGCCGGGGCGGTGCTGCGGGGCGAGCCGATCCTCACCACACCCGCCGAAGCCGTCGCGAACATGAGCGTCATCGATGCCGTCTACCAGGCGGCCGGTCTGCCGCTGCGCCGGCCGAGCTGACATCACGACCGTCTTTCCGGGACCGGGCGGGCCCCCGGCTGCCGAGCGCGCAGCGCGAAGGCACACCATATCCGGTGTGAACACCCAGACTTGCGACGTCATTGTCATCGGGGCCGGACCGACCGGCGAGAATGTCGCCGACCGCACCGCCGCGGCCGGGCTCGACACGATCATCGTCGAGTCGGAGCTGGTCGGCGGCGAATGTTCCTACTGGGCTTGCCAACCCAGTAAGGCGCTGCTGCGCCCGGCCCTGCTGTACGGCGAGGCAGTGCGCTTCCCCGGGGTCGGCGCCGCGGTCACCGGGCCGCTCGACACCCGCGCGGTGCTGGAACACCGCGACCGCATGGCCTCCGACTGGAACGACCACGGCCAGGTCGAATGGCTCGACAAGGCCGGCATCTCACTCCTGCGCGGTCACGGCCGGCTCGACGGAGTGCGGCAGGTGACGGTGCAGACCCCCGACGGCGACACGGTGCGATTGCAGGCCCGGCACGCGGTCGCGATCTGCACCGGCAGCCGCGCGGCGCTGCCGCCGCTGCCCGGACTGGATGCGCTGCGGCCGTGGACGAGCCGGGAGGCCACCAGCGCGTCCGAGGTTCCGGGGCGGCTGGCCATCGTGGGCGCCGGGGTGGTGGCGACCGAAATGGCCACGGCCTGGCGGGCACTCGGCTCGCAGGTCACGCTGATCGCGCGGGGTGCGCGCCTGCTGGACCGGATGGAACCCTTCGCGGCCGACCTGGTCGCGGACCGGCTCCGGGCGGCGGGCGTGGACCTGCGGTTCGGGCGGACCATCGCGACGGCCGAGCGGGCGGGTGGGCCCGATGACAGCATCCACCTCACTCTCGACGACGGCGCGCGGATCGTCGCGGATGAACTGCTGTTCGCGACCGGTCGCGCGCCACGCACCGCGGACATCGGCCTCGACACCGTCGGACTGGACCCGGGCGCGTGGCTGGCCACCGACGACACCTACACGGTGGCCGCCGTCGACGGCGAATGGCTGTACGCCGCGGGCGATGTCAATCATCGGGCGCTGCTCACCCATCAGGGCAAGTATCAAGCGCGCATCACAGGCGCGGTGATCGCCGACCGGGCCCGCGGCCGCACGCTCGAGACCGGTCCGTTCGGACCGCATTCGGGCACCGCCGATCTGGTCGCCGTGCCGCAGGTGGTGTTCACCGAGCCGGAGGTCGCGGCGGTCGGGCTCACCGCCGCCGAGGCCGCGCGCCAGGGCCGGGCCGTCGATATCGTCGACTACGACCTCGGCCGGGTCGCCGGTGCGGTGCAATACGATCCGGACTATCGCGGCCGGGCGCGGGTTCTCGTCGATCCCGAGCGCGGTGTGCTCGTCGGGGCGACGTTCGCCGGGGGCGGGGTGGCCGAGCTCCTGCATTCGGCGACCATCGCCATTACCGGCGAGGTCCCCATCGACCGGCTCTGGCACGCGGTGCCCGCGTACCCCACGATCAGTGAGATCTGGCTGCGACTGCTGGAAACCTATCGCGATCAACAACATTCGCAGGTGCAGGGCGCCGGGGATTCGGCGTCCTGAGCACGGGTCGCGGAATCCGAAGTTGCACCACCGGTTCCGGCGCCGGGCCACGGTGAGGACCGGCGCCGGAGGCAGTTACAGGGAGCCGCGTTGCCGCAGGTTCCCCGCACGGTCGAGCTCGACAACGGTGTCGATGCCGATCCGGTGCAGGAACGGATAGTCGTGGCTGACCACCAGGATCGCGCCGCGATAGTCGGCCAGCGCCTCCACCAGTTGATCGACGCTGGCGATATCGAGGTTGTTGGTCGGCTCGTCGAGGATCAGCAGCTGTGCCGGTGGATCGGCCAGCAGCAGGCGCGCCAGCGACACCCGGAAGCGTTCACCGCCCGACAGCGTCGAGACCGGGCGTTCGACAGTGCTGCCGCGAAGCAGCAAGCGGGCCAGCTGATTACGGATCGTGGCCGGTGCGGTGGTGGTGGCCACCGCGTGCACATTGTCGAGCGCGCCGGCCTGCTCGTCCAGATTGTCCAGGCGTTGCGGCAGGTAGCCCACCCGGTCGGTGAGCAGGGTGCCGCGTTCGGGGTGGCGGCCGCTGAGCAGGTGCTCGATCAGCGTCGACTTGCCCGCGCCATTGGGGCCGATCAGGGCGACCCGTTCCGGGCCCTGGATGACGATGGTGCGGTCGCCGTCGCCGAGTTCCGCGATGCGGCGGCTGCGCGGCACGTCGGGGTCGGGCAGGCCCAGATGGATGTGCTCGTCGCGACGGACCCGCGCGGCCGCGGCGTCCAGGACATCCTGGGCGGCACGGACTTTGGCGTCGAGCGTGGTGCGCATCGCCCCGGCCGAGCCCTGCGCCCGGCTGGCCCGGTTGCCCGCGAGGATGCGTGGAATGCCGCCGTCCCGCTGCGTCGCACGCGCGGTGCGCTCGCGCCGGGCCAGTTTGGTCTCGGCCTCGATGCGCTGCCGCTTCTCGACCTTCAACGCCTGCTCGGCGGTTCGCGCCGCCTGCTGGGCCGCGGCCTGTTCCTGCTCGACGTGCTCCTGCCACGCGCTGTAGGGACCGCCGTACACCTCGAGGGTCGCGCCGTGCAGTTCCGCGGTGGCGTCCATGCGCTCCAGCAGTTCCAGATCGTGACTCACCACGACGAGCGTGCCCGGCCAGGAATCCACGAATTCCGCCAGCTTGGCGCGGGTTTCGCGATCGAGGTTGTTGGTGGGCTCGTCGAGCAGCGTGATCGGGGTGCGCCTGATCCGCAGCCCGGTGACGGCGATGAGAACGGCCTCACCGCCGGAGATCTCGCCGACCCTGCGGTCGAGATCGGCTGCGCTGAAACCGATCTCGTGCAGCATTTCGTCGGCGCGGGCTTCGATGTCCCAGTCGTCGCCGATCGTCTCGAAGTGCTTCTCCTCGGTGTCGCCGGCTTCGATCGCCCGCAGGGCCGCGAGTGTGCCTGCGATACCGAGCAATTGCGCGATGGTGTCGTGCTGGGCGAGCGTGAGGTGCTGCGGGAGATACCCCACGTCGCCGCTGGTTTCCACCCGCCCCGAGGTCGGGGTCAGGATGCCGGCGATCAGACGCAGCAGCGTGGACTTCCCCGCGCCGTTACGCCCCACCAAACCGGTGCGCCCGGTGGTGAACACACCATCGACCCCTGCGAGAGCGACAGTCCCGTCGGGCCATTCTAATGACAGATTCTGCAGCGTGATCGCTGCTTGCATGGATGAAGACATGTGTCGACAGACTCTTCCTGCTCACGGGATTACCGACGTCGCCGACACACACCAGAAATCAACGGCCCATTCCCGATTCGGAACGCCGTGCAGCAGGTGTGATCGCAACGCCGCCTTCGAGTAGGCGGCTAGAGTCTGTCGACCTCGATGAGCATCCGGCCACCCTACCAGGCCCCGCGCACCCCAGGTCGACGGCAATCAAGCCGTCGTGATTGCAGCACCCCGCTGATAGTCGTCGAGCTTCAGAATGAATCGCGGCAAGTGGGGATCGGTGGCGGGCAGGCCGTCCGGGTCGAGGTCCCACCACTGGCCGCCGTCGAACTCGGTCGGGTCGAGCGGATAGTCGCGGGTGCGTTCGCCTCGAATCACGTACCAGAGCGACACATCGATATGGCCCGCCGCCCGCCCCACTGTCGTTGTCCGGGTAAGGAACAGCGGATGCTCTCCGACCAGGTCGAAAACCGGCTCGATGCCGAGTTCCTCCCCCGCCTCCCGTCGGGCGGTATCCCGTGGATGCTCGCCCGCCTCGACGTGGCCGCCCATCGGCAGGTGCAGACCCGCCATCCGATGCCGGCCGAGGAAGATCCCGCGCTCGCGGGGATCGACCAGCACCACATAGGCGACAAGATGCGGTGACGGCGTGGCGGGTTTGACGCGCCGGAAGATATCGTCGGTCGACGCGAGCCACTCCAATGTGGTTGCGCGGTGCTGCCGTTCGAGTTCATCGAAGGGCGTGATCGCCGCGACGACATCCGCGACCATGGCGGTAGCAGGCTGCATGTCGGCGAACCTACCTCTGGGGTACGACACTGAGGGGACGGCCCTGTTCAGGTCGGCCCGTGGCTGCCCGAACCACTGCTCACCGCGCCCGATGTGGCCGAGGACGTGGAGCTGGCCGAGCACGTGTCGATGGCGATGCTGCTGGTCCTGGAAACTCTCACGCCGACCGAGCGCGCGGTGTTCGTGCTGCGCGAGGTGTTCGGCCTGGACTACGACGAGATCGCCGCAGCGGTCGAGAAAACGCCAGCCGCAGTCCGCCAGATCGCCCACCGGGCCCGGTCGCACGTGGCGGCGCGCCGCCCGCGCGGGGTCGTTTCGGCGGTCGAGGCCAGGGCGGCGCTGGGGGCGTTCCAACGGGCCATCGACACCGGCCCGGCGCACCACACCAACAAACTCCGCGCGGTTGGGTGGCGATGTTTCGCGTTGGATTCGAGGTGATCGCCAACGGGGTTCGGAAGGTCCGCGCCAGAATGGTTTTGGCGGTTAACGATCGGGTTCGGTGGGACGACATCAGGGCAGCGGATCCGTTGTGGATCGTGGTCGGGGTGATTCGGGTTCAAGGTCAGGGGAGACCTATGCGCAGCACACATGTCAGCCGTCCGTCGATCGCGTTCGCGCTGGTGGGGCAGCGGGCGGGGGTGACCGTTCTCGGCGTCCTCACCTGTGCGGCGGCGATTGCCGGCTGCGCGACGACGTCGACGGTTTCGCCCACCAGCCGGCCATCGGCGACGGCTGCCGCCACCGCGGCGACTACTGTCCCGGGCTCGGTACCTGAAACAACCCTCGTGCCGACAACGTCATTGGTGGCCGAGCCCCCGGTCGTGCCGACTCAGGCTCCGTCGACGCAGCCGGAGACGAGCACCGAACCGCAAACCGGGAAGACGTTTCCCGGTGAGGGCCTCACCGCTCAGCAAGCCCGTGACCTGCAGCAGGGCGTGGACAGCGGGCACCAGCCGTGGCGCCTGGATCGCGTCCAGGTCGCAAAGGCCTTCGTGCAGCAGCGATTCGGATGGGCCACTGTTCAGGCCGCCGCGGACGGTCCGACCAGCGTCGTGGTCACCAATCAGGACGGCAGCAAACTCACGCTGCAGGTCGGTCAGCCGGTGACACAGGGCAGCCACGGTATCTGGGTCGTCGATAGCGGCGCCTGGGACTGACTCCAGCGGGAAGGCACTCGGCACCGGCGCGTTCACAAATCGGGCGGGCGCACACAAATTTGCTGATTCCTGTTCGTACACAACATATTTCGGGCCGCGCGCGGTGGGGCACGGCCGTCAGCAACCTGTTTCGGGAGCGCGCAATCGGGAACCCGATGGACAGGCAGTGTACGAACCGGAAGGAGCGCGCTCCTATGCCACGCAATCTCCACCCCGAAACGGTCCGTGAGCCACCCGCGGGCGCCACGGTGCCGACTCTGCTGGACGGCGTGTCGTGGCCCGGCTTCGCCCTGCTGCTGGTCGGTGTCATCGCGCTGGCCATGACGCCCGGTAGCAGCTGGACCGATCTGTGGGCCGCCGCGGCCGCGATCGCACTGATCGCCGGCGTCGGCTGGATCACCGTCGAACATCGGCGGTACCTGGCTCGGGACGAGTCGCCGACGGCTGGAATGGGAACGACGGGCCGGACGCCCAACGTGACCGATCGAGCCCCGGACCGGTCTGCGTCGGCTCGGGGCTCGCTCGGGGGTAATCGCCCATGATGATCGCTCAGCATGTTTGACGGCTCTGGACAGTACCGGGCCGGAGTGCCGCCGATCCGGAGCTGTGGCCTGAGACACGCACACTGTCCAGTGGCTGTTGCCGCTGCCGCCCGGCGGAAGGCGGTCACGGATGGTCGAGCAAGATAGGTGGCGATTTCCCCGAGGTACAAGGAGAAGTAAGTGCAACGCATCGGCGTGATCGGCGGCGGCACCATGGGTGCCGGCATCGCCGAGGTGGCCGCCCGCGCAGGCGGGTCGGTCCTGGTTCTCGAGCGCGACACCGCGGCGGCCGACGCCGCCGTCTCACGCATCGAGAAGTCCCTGGCCCGCGCGGTCAAGTCCGGCCGCCTCGAGCAGGCCGCGGCCGACGAGGCCCGCGCCCGCATCACCCTCACCACCTCGATCGACGACTTCGCCGACCGCGAGCTGGTCATCGAGGCAGCCCCCGAGATCGAGACGCTGAAGACCGAGTTCTTCGCCAAGCTGGACGCCATCGTCTCCCCCGAGACCATCCTGGCCACCAACACCTCGTCCATCCCGGTCATCCGGCTGGCCAATGCCACCGCCAACCCGGGCCGCGTCGTCGGTGTGCACTTCTTCAACCCGGTCCCGGTGCTGCCGCTGGTCGAGATCGTGGTGACCCTCAAGACCGACCGCGAGGTCGTCGACAAGGTCACCGCCTACGCCCGCGACATCCTCGGCAAGCGCACCATCGAGTCCAAGGATCAGGCCGGCTTCATCGTCAACGCGCTGCTGATCCCGTACCTCTGCAGCGCGATCCGCATGTTCGAGACCGGCTTCGCCAGCGCCGAGGACATCGACGAGGGCATGGTCAGCGGCTGCGCCCACCCCATGGGCCCGCTCCGCCTCACCGACACCGTGGGCCTCGACGTCACCCTCGCGGTCGCCGAATCCCTCTACGCCGAATTCGGCGAGCCGCAGTACGCGCCCCCGGTGCTGCTGCGCCGCATGGTCGATGCGGGCTACCTCGGCCGCAAGACCGGCCGCGGCTTCTACACCTACTGACGCCGTAGCGGCCGCCGCCGGGCAACCGGCGGCGGCGAGCACCTAGCGTGGTCGGCATGACCGGCAACGAGCTCGGCGATTTTCTGCGCGCCCGCCGCGCGGCACTGCGTCCCGAGGACATCGGGTTGATCTCGCACGGCCGCCGCCGGGTGGCGGGGCTGCGCCGCGAGGAGGTCGCCGAGCTCGCCGGAATGAACAGCGACTACTACACCCGCCTCGAACAGGGGCGGGAGCGCCACCCGTCGGCGCAGATGCTGGAGGCGCTGAGCGGTGCGCTGCGACTGAACGAGGCTGTGCGCGAACACCTCTACCGCCTCGCAGGGGTGGCCCCGCCCGCGCGACAACCGGGCCCGGACGAGACGGTCAGCCCCACGCTGCGCCGCATCGTCGACGGCTATCCGGCCGCACCGGCCCTGGTGCTGAACCCGGCCATGGACATCCTCGCCGCCAATGCCATCGCCCGCGCGTTCTTCTCCGGATTCCCGCGCGTCGACAATCTGGCCCGTATGACCTTCCTCGAACCGGCCGCTCGCCGGTTCTGCGTCGACTGGACGTGGACCTGCCAGGCCATGGTCGCGGGCTTCCGGCAGGCGGGGGCGTTGTATCCGGACGATCCGCGCCTGCGTCACGTGGTCGCCGAACTCACCACGGCCAGTATCGAATTCGCCGAACTGTGGCATTCCTACACGCTGTGCACCGCGACGACCGAGCCCCGGGAGTTCTGCCATCCCGACGCCGGTCAGCTGTTCCTGACCTACGAGTCCCTCGATGTGCGCGGCGCCGCGGGCCAACGGCTGATGGTCTATCAGGCCGAGCCCGGCAGCCCGACCGCCGCGCACCTGGCGCGCCTGGGTGCTGCGCGAGCCTGGGTATAACGCACCCAGGCAACCGATCGGTTCTGGTACCTACCATCACCGACCGTGAAGCCATTCCCCCACACGCACACTCGGCCGCATCGAATCGCCGCGGCGGGCGCGACCCTGCTCGCGGTGGCGGGCGCCGGTCTCGCCGCGCCGGGAACCGCTCGGTCCCAACCGGTTTCATGCCCTGCTGTCACCGTCTCGACCGTTGCCACCGCGGTGATCCCGTTCGTCGACTGGGCCGAGAACCTCGGATTCGACGCGCAGGGCAACCTGTGGGTCGCGCGGCTGTACCGGAATGAAGTGCAGCGCTACGACAGTGCGGGCCGGGTCACCGCGACCGTCGCGGTCAGCTCGCCCGGCGCGATCCGCCTCGGACCCGATCAGCTGCTGTATGTCGTCTACGGCGACAACTCGGTGAACCTGCTGCCCGGCCGTCACGACAGCGGTGTCGTCCGTTTCGACCCGACTGCCGCCACACCGGTTCCCGAGACCTTCGTCGGCGGCCTGAGCATGGCCAATGGTGCGGCGTTCGACACCGAGGGCAATCTGTACGTCGCCGATACCGGGTCCGGTGTGGTCCGGGTCCGGCGCGATGGCACCGTCGACACCGGGTGGTCGGCACAGGCGAAGATATTCGGCGTCAACGGCATTGCCGTCCATGGCGATTCGATCTACACGACGGTCTACCTCACCCCGCAGGGCCGGCTCGTCCAGATCCCGATCGCCGACCCGTCCCGCCAGAGCACCACCACCGACACCCCACTCGCCGACGACCTGGCGGTCGGCCCCGGCGGACTTCTCTACACCGCCACGACCTCCGGCACACTGCTCCGCGTCGACCCCGACACCCACACCAGCTGCTCGCTCTTGACCCGGGACCCGTTGGCCGCGGTGGCGACGGTCCCCGGCTCAGACCGGGATCTCATGGTTGCCACCGGCCGCGGTGACGTGCTTCGCGTACGCCTCGACGACTGAGTCGGGTGACTCCTGCCGGCGGGAGCTGCCTCCACAGGCGGTATGTGCCGGTAACCGCTGCGCGCCGTGGAAAGTCAGGGCCGCCGAGCGGGCCCGTCCGGTGGTGGAAGATCGGGGTCGCTGCCGGTGTCCGGCGCGGATCCCTCACCCGCGGCGGGTCCGATTCTGCGCGGTCGGGCCACGGGTCGAATACCGGTGACCGGGGCATCGTCACCGGCTCGCTTGCGCCGCATGGCGCCGAGGTCGATGACACTCCCATCCTGCTCGGCGCTACCCGAATCGTTGACCGGAGCGGGGTATGGCCCCGGGCCCGGGTCGACCGGCCACCACCCGGTCTCGCGCTGCAGCTCGGATCGCAGCACCGGCCGGGTCGGCGCCGGATCGTAGACCGAGCCGCCTTCCGGACGCCACGGCTGGTGTGGACGCTCGACGGCTTCTTCGTTCTTGCGCCGCGGGCGACGCGGCAGCCTGGTGATCTTCGACGAGGCATCCCCGGCATCGGCGTTGCCGCGCTCGGCAGCCTTCAATGCCTCCAGCTGCCTGCGTAGCCGTTCCACGGCATCGAACCTGTTCCCGCCGGGTCCCGGCAGGGATCCACGTCCTGGCACTTCCCGATCCGACATCGACCTAGCCGCCGACGGGTGCCGCCGCACCCGCTCCCGCCACGACCGCCCGAACGCCGAGCCGATCTCCGAACTTCTTCTTCATTGCGTCGCCCACGCACCCATTCTCCCTCAGTCCCGCCGCAGCCGTTTCGCCCGCTCGGTTCCGGCGATCACGAGCACACTTTCTGGTACGAAATCTGCCCAGCGGGAGGTTCACACCTGGGCCTGGCGATCGAGGGCCGATCACTGGCACCGGTCCGGGCTATCGGCCGCGCACGTTGCGCGAGATTCGAGAGCGGCAGCTGCTCGCGCAACGCACAGGAATCCCGATCGCCGGGGCGTTGGTCAGGCCCAATCCCTAACCGGCGTGCGCCTTTCGGACCTCGGCGCTGTGCGCACGTCCGCGGAGAAAGCGGACGTAGCCGCTGTGGCGACTCCTCGGCGGCGTGCCCGGAACCAAGGCTGTCTCGGCGAGATCGAGGGAGTCTTCCAGCAGGGCATCGTGCAGCCATCGCCACACGAGTGGCCAGGCGAGCCGGTCCATTCCGTGCGTCCGCATCACCAACTCGTGTGTCAGGCGGCTGTGCGTGGCATCCACTTCTTCCACGACGAATCCGTGCGTTCCGTCGAAGCCGAGCGGGCGACGGAAGCGGAACAGCACCTCACGTCCCGGAACGTACTTCACGCAGGTGTAGCGGATCGGGCCGTGGCCGCCCCATGCGTCGACTCCCAGCGGCCGATCGAATCGCATCGCGGGCCATCGGTCGACCGGCCACAGCCGGTCGTCGTCGGTCGCCAGCGTGTCGAGTAGCCGGCCGACTGCCTGGGCGTCGGCCGCGATCACCCGGCTGTGGACGTTGCGAATCATGATTCCTCCATTTAGCGATTACTCTCCAATTTCAATTAGAGGCTACTCTCTAGAACGTGTCGAGGAAACCTGCGCACAACGCGGACTCGTTACTGGACGCCGCCGCGAAAATCGCTGCGGCAGCAGGCGCCGGCGCGGTCACGATGAGCGCGGTCGCGGCGGCCGCGAGAGCCCCGAGTGGCTCGATCTACTACCGATTTCCCGACCGGGCGGCACTGCTGGCAAGCCTGTGGCTGCGCACGGTCGATCGCTTCCAGAGCGGATTCCTCACAGCCCTGGAAGTCGATCCGCCACAGGAGGCCGCCGTACAGGCCGCGCATCACGTCATCGACTGGTCGCTCCACCACCCGACGGACGCGGCGGTCCTGCTTGCCGGACCGGAGTCGTTCGGATCCGCACAGTGGAGTGCCGAAGCCCGCGAGGCGGCCGCGGCCCGGCAGGCCCGGCTGAACGACGCCGTGCGGAATCTGGGCGATCGCCTGCACTACCGCAGCCGAGCCGACCGCGAACGTCTGGCGCTGCTGATCATCGAGTTGCCGTACGCGGCCGTGCGCCGCAGCGCACGCAATCCCGATGCCGACCTGGCCGGGACCGCCGAGGCCGTCGACCGGATCGTCCGTGACGCGTTGAATCCCGAGCCGCCGACCGCGATCGGGGACTGACGCACCGGTCGACGCACGCATTCCCGACCGTGACGCCGAGCGGGCTCCGCGGATCGAGCGCCGAACGGGTCATCGTGGCAGCGGCAGCAACTCGACCAGGGTGCCGCGGCCGGTTCCTGGAGGGAGGAGTGCCAGGGCGTGGGCGTTCAGGAGGTTGGCCAGGTGTGGGGTGCCGACAGCGCCGATGGCCCGCCACACTCCGCCTTCGACCTGCCGGACGGGCACGATGCGGGTGCGGTCGTGGTCCGGGGTCGCCGCGTCGGCGATGCGGCCCCAGGACACCGCCGAATCCTGGCGGCCGGTGAGGATGTGCGCCAAGGCCCGACCGGTCACCAGTGTCGCGGCGACGGCGGCCAGGGGGTTGCCCGGCAGGGCGAGCAGGATGCGACCGCCGGGCAGGCGCGCAACCAGGTGAGAACCGCCCGGGCGCATGCGGACTCCATCGATCAGGATGCGGGCACCGATTTCGTCGAGGACATCACGCAACCGGTCGGCGGCGCCGCGCCCGGTGGCTCCGACGGTGATCGCCAGTTCCGCGTCGGTGTCACGGTCGAACCAGGACCGCAACAGTGCACGGTCGTCCGGAAGCCGGGTCAGGTTTCGGACACCGATATCGCAGTGGCTCAGATAGTGCGGCAACGCGGTGCCGAGCGCGTCGCGGACCTGGCCGGGCCGCAGGGTTCCGGTGGCGCGGATCTCGTCGCCGGTGAGGAGCAGGTCGGCGCGCAGCGGGCCCCGGACCATGGCGATAGGTGTTTCGGCGCTCTGCGCGACGGAGATGACGGCGGCGTTCACCCGGACACCGGCCGGCGTCAATTCTTCACCGCCGGACCAAGATTCGCCCCGGCGGCGAATATCGTTGCGGCGCGGTACGCCGGGGGCGAGCACGATCGCCGCCTGCCCGCCGGCCCGCTCGACGTGCACATGTTCCGAGCGCACGACCGCCGTGGTCCCGGCCGGGGTCAGAGCGCCGGTCGCGATCCGCACCGCCTCGCCCTCGGCGAGCGAGATACCCGATTGCCTTCCCGCGGTGCACGATCCGATGAGCAGCCGCCAGCGCGGCCCGTGGCCGCTGACCGCGAACCCGTCCATGGCCGCGGTGTCCGCGGCCGGAAGCGCCGCCATGGCGGTCAATGGCTCGGCCAAGGTCGCGCCGAGCGCTTCGGACAGCGCCGCGTAGCGCGCGGGGATGGCCGGCAAGGCCGGGCGCAGCACCGCGTCGATCTCCGCCACCGTCACCTCCGGTCCGGTTGCCGGCTCGGCGGATCGGGCCTGTACCGCGCTCACGCATCACGTCCTTTGCGATGATTCGACAGATATCCATAAATCCTCGGATACGGAGATTTCGCCCGACTTTCTCCGTAGTTGCCGAAGCATTTCCGGCATCTCACCCGCATCTGCGGTTCGTTGTGCGGGCCGTCCGAACGCACAGGCGGCCCGACCCCATGGAGAGGTGAACGTAACCGCGCACGTGACCATCCGGTAACAGGCCGTTCCTAGCGTGGCGGTGAAGACCCACGAACACGGAGACGCGAGCGGGGAGGAATGTGCAGTGGCGGCAACCGATTCCGGAGCGGACGCGGGCCCAGTGCGGACGGTGTGCTCGTACTGCGGAGTGGGATGCGGGATCACCGTGGAACTCGACAGCGGTCCCGCCGGACCCCGGATCCGCAAGGCGACCGGTGACAAGGCGCATCCCGCCAATGGTGGCCGGCTGTGCACCAAGGGCGGCAGCCACGCCGACATGATGGCGGCCGACGGCCGTTCGACCACCGCGCTGGTCCGGGCCGAGCGCGGGGCGGCACCACAACCGGCTGCCCTCGATGCCGCGATCACCGACGCCGCTCGACGCCTGCGCGCGCTCATCGACGAACACGGTCCCGACGCGGTCGCCCTGTACGTCTCCGGCCAGATGACGCTGGAAGCCCAGTATCTGGCGAACAAACTGGCCAAGGGATTCATCGGCACCAATCAGATCGAGTCGAATTCGCGGCTGTGCATGGCCAGCGCGGGCAGCGGCTACAAGCTCTCCCTCGGCGCCGACGGACCGCCCGGCTCCTACGACGACTTCGACCACGCCGACGTCTTCTTCGTGATCGGCGCGAACATGGCCGACTGCCATCCAATCCTGTTCCTGCGCATGATGGATCGGGTCAAGGCCGGGGCGAAGCTGATCGTGGTGGACCCGCGCCGCAATGCCACCGCCGACAAGGCGGATCTGTTTCTGCAGATCAAACCGGGCACCGATCTCGCGCTGCTGAACGGCCTGTTGCACCTCCTGATCGAAAACGGCCACACCGCACCGGATTTCATCGCCGAGTTCACCGAGGGCTGGGAGGCGATGCCCGAGTTCGCGCGGGACTATCCGCCCGAGGCCGTCGCCGAGATCACCGGGCTCGCGGCCGCCGACATCCGCCGGGCGGCCGAGCTGATCGGCACAGCGGGCGAATGGATGAGCTGCTGGACAATGGGTCTCAACCAGTCCACCCACGGGACGTGGAATACCAACGCCCTGATCAACCTGCACCTGGCGACCGGGGCCATCTGCCGCACCGGCAGTGGACCGTTCTCGCTGACCGGCCAGCCGAACGCCATGGGCGGCCGGGAAATGGGCTACATGGGACCGGGACTGCCCGGCCAGCGGTCGGTCCTGGTCGATGCCGATCGGGAGTTCATCGAACGGCTGTGGCAGGTGCCGCCGGGGACCCTGCGCACCGACGTCGGCACCGGAACCATCGACATGTTCGAGAAGATGGCGGCCGGACAGATCAAGGCCTGCTGGATCATCTGCACCAATCCCGTTGCCACCGTGGCGAATCGCAAGACCGTGCTGGCGGGGCTGGAGGCCGCCGAGCTGGTGATCACGCAGGACGTTTTCGCCGACACCGAGACCAATGCCTACGCCGACATCACGCTGCCGGCCACGCTGTGGGTCGAGGGCGAAGGTGTGATGATCAATTCCGAGCGCAATCTCACGCTCGTCCGCAAGTCGATTCCGGCGCCCGGCGAGGCCATCCCGGATTGGCAGCTGATCGCCCGAATCGCCTGCGCCATGGGCTATTCAGACGCCTTCACCTACACCGACGCCGAGCAGATTTTCGAGGAGATCAAAGGCGCGTGGAATCCGAAGACCGGCTACGACCTGCGCGGAGCCACCTACGATCGGCTCCGGGAAGGACCGCTGCAGTGGCCGATCGCACCGGAAGGCCCCGCCCGCAACCCGATCCGCTACCGAGAGGACGCCGCCACACCGCGACTGCGGTTCCCCACCGCGTCCGGTCGTGCGGTGTTCTTCCCGCGCCCCCACTTGCCCGCTGCCGAACTGCCCGATGACGACTACCCGTTCGTCCTCAACACCGGCCGGGTTCAGC
The DNA here is from genome assembly GCF_042755705.1 of Nocardia sp. NPDC059154. Classification (NCBI taxonomy): domain Bacteria; kingdom Bacillati; phylum Actinomycetota; class Actinomycetes; order Mycobacteriales; family Nocardiaceae; genus Nocardia; species Nocardia sp. NPDC059154. The sequence goes on along the minus strand of NZ_JBHZCS010000046.1, from coordinate 68,698 downwards.
ATCAGTGGCACACACTGACAAAGACCGGCAAGGTCACCAAGCTCAATAAGCTCAATCCCGGGCCGTTCCTCGAGATCCATCCCGACGATGCGGCGAAACTCGCTGTGGTCGAGGGTGATTGGCTGGAAGTGGCATCGCGCCGTGGCCGTGCTGTCCTACCTGCGGTAGTCACCGACCGGGTCCGGATCGGTACTACGTTCGCGCCGTTCCACTGGAACGACCTGTTCGGCGAGTACCTGACCGTCAACGCCGTCACCAACGACGCCATAGACCCCATCTCCTTTCAGCCCGAATTCAAGGTCTGCGCGGTCACGCTCACCAAGGTCGCCGCACCCATCCGACCCGAGCCGATCGTCGAATCGACCTCAGCCCCCGAACCTGTCGCCGCTGCCGCAGCTTCGGCTGTGCACGAGGGCGATCGTGTGATGGCAGCAGCTGCGGTCCTCGGCATCACCGACCTCAGCGCGCCCGCCCTCACCGACATCGAGTCCGCGTACCTTTCAGGGTTTCTCGCGGGTGTGCAACGCACTGGCGACAACGACGTGGTGCCCGCCGTCTCCGCCACGAATCCGTTGCGCCCCACCGTCACCGCCTGGGTCGACGGCATGCTGGCCGGACTTTTCGCACCACACGCCCGCGTCACCCCGGCCGGCCAGCTCGCGGCGACCACACCGACCGCCATTCAGACCGCGGAGCCTCCGGCAGCGGAAACGTCCACACCGGCACGCCCGCTGGTGATCCTGTGGGCCTCGCAGACCGGCAATGCGGAGGATTTCGCCACCGGAACCCTCCCCAAGGCATTGGTCGAGCAGAGTCTGGCACCGGCCGTGCACGCCATGGACTCGCTATCGGCCGCCGATCTGCCACGCGCTGCCGATCTCATCGTCGTGAGCAGCACCTTCGGTGACGGCGACGCTCCCGACAACGGCGCCGGATTCTTTGAGACCCTCACCGGTCTATCCGAATCGGCGCTGGCCGGATCACGATTCGCGGTGCTGGCCTTCGGCGACTCGAACTACGACGCGTTCTGCGGGCACGGCAAACGCCTCGATGCGCGGTTGGCCGAACTGGGGGCCGAACGGCTCATTCCCCGTGTCGATTGCGAACCCGACTTCGACGACACCGCTGCCGCATGGCTCGACCAACTCCTGCCGACGCTCGCAGTCCCCACCGACTCGGCAGCGGCATCGAGTACGTCCGCTCCCACGGCGACGGTCGCGCCCGCTGACGCGCAACTCGGCCCGTCGGCGGTGGCACAGACTCGAACCGCCCCGACAGTTACCGCCACGCGTCCTGAGGCGGACAAACCGCTGGGGCAACTGGTAGGCAATCGGCTGCTGAGTCTGCCCGGCGCGCAGAAGGAGGTGCGGCAGTTCAGTTTCGATCTGACCGGCACCGGCCTGAGCTACGACGTGGGCGACGCCCTCGGCGTGCGGCCGTTCAATGATCTAGGCCTGGTGTGGGAGTTCCTGGCCACCACCGGACTCGATCCCGCCGCCGTCGTCGACGTCCCCAAGGTCGGCTCCCTGCCATTTTCTATCGCCCTGGAAGAGCATCTCGATCTGACCAAGGTGACCCCCGAGTTGCTGAAGCACGTCGCGGAGTGCACCTCCGACCCCTACCTCAAGACCTTGCTGCGCCACGACAACAAGGGTGAACTGTCGAAGTGGCTGTGGGGCCGTCAACCGGTCGACATCGCCGCCGACTATCCGGTGCTGGCCGACCCGCAACGTTGGGCCGATATGCTCAAACGCATTCAACCGCGGCTGTATTCGATCTCGTCGAGCCCGCTGTCGAACCCGACGATCGTGCGCACCACCGTCTCTGTCATCCGCTACCCCGGTCCGACGGGTCGACCCCGGGGCGGACTCTGCTCGACCTACCTCGCCGATTCGGAGCAGAACCAGTCCCTGGCACTGCATGTCCAGCGCTCACCCCACTTCCGGCCACCCGACGACCCGACCGTCGCCGCCGTCATGATCGGCCCCGGCACCGGTGTCGCCCCTTTCGTCGGGTTCCTGGAACACCGGCAGGCGCGCGGCGACCAAGCCCCCAACTGGCTGTTCTTCGGCGAGCAACACCAGGCCACCGACTTCTACTACAGCGAGGAACTCGAACAACTACAAAAGCAAGGAATCCTCACCCGCCTCGACCTCGCTTTCTCACGCGACCAGCGCACCAAGGTCTACGTCCAGGACCGCATGCGCGAACGCGGCGCGCAACTATGGAAGTGGATCAACTCCGGTGCCCACTTCTATGTCTGCGGCGACGCCGCGCGCATGGCCAAGGACGTCGACACCGTGCTGCGGGAGATCGTCGCTCATCACGGCGACATGGATGCCGGCGACGCCGATGCCTACGTCAAGAAGCTCGCCGCGGACAAGCGCTATGTCCGCGACGTCTACTGAACTCGCCAACCTGGTCCGTAGCAGCCACCCGACATCCCAGAATCGCACTTACGGTACATCGGGGCCGGTAGAACCTCATCCGCGGAAGAATCGGCTCTCCGGCGCCGCACATTCGCCTACGCTTGGTGAATGAACGTGCCGGACCTACCAGCGGAACTGGTCGATCTGATCTGCCAGTACGAGTTCGCCTTCCTGGTCAGCATCGGCGACCTCGGACCGCACACCACGCCACAGCACCCCACCCTCACCGGCGGCAGCTTCACCATCACGGCACCCGGACCCGTGACCTGCCGCAATATCACCGCCAACCCGGCGGTCACCCTGCTGTGGCCACCATCCACCTCCGACGGTCACGCGCTCATCATCGACGGCCACGCCACCCTGCGGGACTACACCCTCGAGATCGCGCCGACCCTGGCCGTGCTCCACCACACGGCCACCTCGACCGCGACATCACGGCGATGCGCGGACTGCCGGCGCTTCAACCTCGCCCCGCCCGCCCAACTCAGCCGCCTCGGCCAACTCCCCCGCACCGGAAGCTGACCGCCGAACCTCCACCCCCAACTCCGAAAATCGTTTTACCGCTTCGGATCCCGTTGCTACCGTGTTTTCAACACCTCCACCCGACGACACCGGAAAGGCGGCCCCATGACCGAGCTGATTCAGCCCGCAACCACGTTCGACCTCGCCCGCCTGCTCCGCGTCCGACTCGGCGTCCGGAGCGTCTCCTAGCGGCTTCGGCATCACCGACCCGCCAGGGCCGCTTCCGGGCAAAACGCCACGGAGAGCGGCCCTTTCCATATCCCCTCACCCCACCCCCATTCCCTCGTAGCCCAAAGGTAGAGGCAACGGTCTCAGGTGCCGTCAAGTGTGAGTTCGAATCTCACCGAGGGAACCCACCTTTCACGACCCGCGCACCTGAGTACGCGATCTCGGCTGCGCCGATGAATTTCGGGTGGATCCGTCGTCGACTCCTCTGGATAGATCGAGAGACAGGAGTCCAGATATGACGAGACCGTTTCGATTCGGGGTCGTTGCCCCGCTCAGATCCGACCTGCCGACGTGGCGAGATCGTGTGCGCCGCATCGCCGACAGCGGCTACTCGACGCTGCTGGTGCCCGACTTCCCGCAGATGCAGCCGGCGCCCGCCCCCATGCTGGCCACCGTCGCGGCCCTGACCGACCTGCGGGTGGGCACCTGGGTGTACGCCTCTCCGCTACGCCCGGCCTGGCTGACGGCGTGGGAAGCGCACTCGCTGTCGCTGTTGACCGAGGGGCGCTTCGAGATGGGCATCGGCACCGGCAGACCGGGAATCGAGGACGAGCTCCGCGACAAGGGAATGCCCGCCGTACCACCGCCTTACGAGCGGCTGGCCCAGGTCCGTGAGACCGTCCAGAGGCTGCGAGATCTCGACGGCCCCGACCATCACACGCCCGTGGCGATGGCCGTACTCGGTCCGAAGGCCCGGGCGTTGGCGGCCGAGGTCGCGGACACGGTCACCTTCGTGCTCGGGGATCAGCCTCGGGGCGAAGTCGAGCGGCTGGCACGCGACTTCCGCACCACCAGCGACGCCGAGCTCGCGCTCGCCGTACCGGTTATCGGCGATACTGTCGCGCCGCACATGGCGCCCCCCGACACCGACACCGCTGCGCTTCGCACGGCGGACGCACTGACCGTACTTCCGGATGACCCGGCCGCCGCCGCCGAGGAAATCCAGCGGCGACGGGAGGAGATCGGCTTCTCCTATTTCGTCTTCGGCGCCGACTTCGCCGACAGGTTCGCTCCGGTTGTCGCCGAGCTCGCCGGACGTTAGTTGCCTGAACAGCTATTTCAGCCTCGAGCGATCCACTGTTGCATGGCGGCTGCGAGCATCGAGTCGCCGTGCGCGCTGGGGTGCCAGGGGAACCCGAGCGGTTCGGTGTGTGGGTCGAACGCTCCGTCCACCCAGGGATCCGCAGTGCACGCGCCGTGCCCGGCGGTGACCGCTCGGGTGTCGAGGAAGTTCACGTTCAGAATGCCGGCGGCCTCGCGCTGAGCCGTGTCGATCCGGTCCAGGAACCCGGTGACCGCGCCGGCTCGGGGCTGGACCACATCGATGCCGAGGATGCTCGCGCAGGCGGAGTCTTGGCCGGGCGAGTGTATCTCCGGGTATCCCACGAAAACGATCCGCGCGTTCGGAGCGTAGTAGCGGATGTACTCCACCGCTTGGCGAACTCGGTCGGCATAGGCCTGACCGGTGATGGTGTCGAGGTCGGGGGCGCGGCCCTGCGCTGCGGCTTCCGGACCGCAACCATTGATCAGGTCGGTCAGGCACGTGAAGGCACGAGACAAGGCGACCGGGTTGTCGGTTCCCCAGGCGTCGTTCATGCCGAGCTGAATCGTCACGGTCCGAGTGCGTGGTCCGAACGCGCTATCGGACATGGCCCGTTTCACCTGGTGCACCAGGGTCCAGCCCGAGGTGTCGATCGTGCCGCCCTGGCACGAGGTGTCCTCGACGTCGTCCGGCGACAAGCCGATGCGCTGCGTGAGCTGCGTCGGCCATGATGTAGGCACGTGCTTGCAGCCGGGATCCCCGCCCGCGTTCAGCAGGTCGAGGATTTCCCCGTTGGCGGAGAAGGAATCGCCGATCACCACAAGGGTTTTGCCGCCGGGAGTCTCCGCCGTGGTCGGCGGCGCCATCGCGGCGAGCACCGCTGCGGTGCCGCAGACCGTGGACGCTGCAAACAACCGCAACCGAGCCGAACTCTTCAAGCTGTGTACCTCTTATCGATCCGTTGCGAAACATGCGAAGCGTGACCGCTTCAGATTCGAACACCTACTGTAGCGGCGCGCCGGTAGCGCCGCCGATCGATCGCGAATTCGGCGGACATCCGACCGAGCCCATTCGGCCGATGACTTTTGCGCTGCGATCGCCTCTATATGAGTAGGAGGTAGGAAAATGTTGCTGGAAAACAAGAACGTGGTTGTCTACGGCGCGGGCGGAGCGGTCGGCAGCGCGGTTGCCCGCGGCTTCGCCGACGCAGGCGCCAGGGTCTTCCTGACCGGGCGAAATCCCGACATCGTCAACGCCGTCGCGAAGGAAATCTCCGCCGCGGGCGGCGCCGCCGAGACCGCTGTGGTCGATGCCCGGGACGAGAAATCCGTCACCGAGCACCTCGACGCCGTCGTCGCTGAAGTCGGCGGCATCGACGTGTCGTTCAACGCGATCGGAATCTCACCGCTGGGACTGCAGGGAATCCCGCTCACCGACCTATCGGTCGACAATTTCATGCGACCCATCACGACATACGCCCAGGCTCACTTCGTGACCGCGAAATCCGCTGCACGGCACATGATTCCCCGAGGATCGGGAGTGATCATGATGCACACACCCGAACCCGCCCGCGTGCCCCTGCCCCTGGTCGGCGGTATGAGCGTCGGCTGGGCGGCAATGGAGGCCCTCAACCGCGCGCTGTCCGCCGAATGGGCCCAGCACGGCGTCCGCTCGATCTGCCTGCGCACCACGGGCATGGTCGAGACACCGGTCATCGACGTCGTTTTCGGGCTGCACGCCGACGCGCTGGGCATCCCCAAAGACCAATTCACCGCCGCCGTCAGCACGATGACCCACCGCAAACGCCCGACCACACTGGCCGAACTCACGGCTGTCGCGGTATTCCTCGCCTCCGACCGAGCATCCGCGATGACCGGAACCGTCGCCAACCTGACCGGCGGAATCATCGTCGACTGACCACCACGGAGGAGCAAGGCAATGCACGATCTACTCGCGAGCGCGGTTGCCGCGCACGGTGGTTCGGACCGATGGAATCGGATCCGGGCGATCCGCGTCGATGCCGCCATCACCGGGGCCTTCTGGCAGGTCAAGGGAAAAGGCGATGTGCTGAGGGACGTCCGCTTCGAGGTGGACACCACGCGGGAACGGCTGACCATGGACTTCGCCGGTCGAGACCGACGGTCGCTCTTCGAGCCCGACCGGGTCGTCCTGCAGCAACGCGACGGCACGGTGGTCGACGCGCGCGACGACCCGGAGCGGTCGTTCGACGGCCACCAGTTCCAAACGCCGTGGGACGACCTACATCTCGCGTACTTCACCGGGGAAGCACTGTGGACGTACCTGAATACGCCGTTCCTGTTCACGTGGCCGGGGTTCGTCTGCGAAGAGATCGCGCCCATCGAGGCCGACGGTGAAACATGGCGGCGGCTGCACGTGACCTTCCCCGACCACATCAAGAGCCACACCCGTAAACAGGTGTTCTGCTTCGGCCCGGACGGGCTGCTGCGCCGCCACGACTTCGCCATTGACATCGTCGACCCGGCCACCGAGTCACAGCTTTACGCCGCCGACTACCGCGACATCGACGGCATCATCATCCCGGCCACCCGACGGGCCTACACCACCGTGGGCGACGACCGGATCGTCCTGGTCGCCATCGACATGGCCGACATCACCGTTCGTTGATCACGATGAACAACACCCACAGCAGGATCGGCGGATCATGCACACAATGACTGAAGCCACGACCGGCAACGAGGATTTCGGACGGCTGAGCGAACCGTTCCGACGCGAGCTGCTCGCCTACTGCTACCGCATGCTCGGTTCGGTCGACGACGCCGAAGAAGTGGTGCAAGACGTCTATCTCGACGCCTGGCGGGCCTACGACGGGTTCGAGGGCCGATCGTCGTTGCGGACCTGGCTCTACCGCATCGCGACCCGGGCGTGTTTCAAAGCGCTGGAAAAAAGCAGACGCAGGCCGCTGCCCGCCGATCTCGGCGACCCCGAGACACATCCGGAGACCAGGCTGATCGAGCGAAGCCCGGAGGTGTCATGGCTCCAGCCGATACCCGACTTCCTGTTCACCGCCGCACCGACCGACCCGGCAACCGTCGTGGTGCAACGACAGACCATGCGGCTCGCCCTGATGGGGGCACTGCAACAGCTACCACCGCGACAACGAGCCGTGCTGATCCTGCGTGATGTGCTGCAATGGCGGGCCACCGAGGTCGCGCAACTGCTGGAGATGACAACGGCGGCCGTCAACAGCGCGCTGCAGCGAGCGCGAGCCCAGATTCCGCTCAGCGAGGACGGTCTGACCGAACCGGCCGAACCCCGGCAGCGCGCCCTGCTCGACCGATACGTCACCGCATTCGAAACCGCGGACGTCGATCAACTCGTCGCGGTCTTGACCGAAGACGCACGATGGGAAATGCCGCCGATCGCAACCTGGTTCGAAGGCCGCGACACCATCCTCGCCTTCCTGGCCAGACAGATGCGGATGATCGGTCCGGCCGAGCTGGTCGCCACCTCCGCCAATGGACAGCCCGCCTTCGCGGTGTACGCCCGCGGCCACGACGGTGCGCACCATCCACACGCACTGCACGTACTGACAGTCACCGCCGAGGGCGTCACCAGAATCGTCGCGTTCCACGGCTCCGGGCTGTTTCCGCTGTTCGGACTCTGACCAGGTGACGGCATGTCCGAACAGGAAAACATCGCCCGGCAAGACGCCGAGCTGCGCGCACAGCTGCGGCTGTTCTGCCAACTCATGCTCGGTTCAGCGGACGCCGCCGACTGCATGATTCAGCAGATCTACCAAGAGAATTGGCCATCGGAACGCCTTCAACTGTTCCGTATTGCAGCCGCCCGCTGCGGGATCCGCCGATAGGCTCACGACGGATCGGCGTTGTTGTGGATGGTGTCCACCACCTCAGCCCAGCGCCGAAACGACTGCGGCGTCGCTGATTTCGAGCAGGCGGCGGCGCGCCTTCGGGTCGAGGGCTTGCGTGTGCGGATGGGTCTGCCCGGTGCCGTTGAAATACCGGCCTGTCATCTGTGACAGGTCCGGATCGCAGATCAGGCGGAGGGTCGCGGCCGCGCCTTCGTCGATGGTGCTGATCGGCGTGATGCCGGACTCCAGCACCATGGTCGTCGCCATGCGGGTGGCCGGGTGCAGGGCGTTCACGGTGACACCGGTTCCGTCGAGTTCTTCGGCGTACTCGATGGTCGCCATGATCATCGCCAGCTTGGCGTGGCAGTAGGCGGTGTACACGTCATAGCCGGTCTCGGGGGTCGGATCGTCGAGGTCGACCTCCTGCTGCCCGGCGGAGGCTACGTTCACCACCCGCGCCGGTGCCGAGGCCCGCAGCAGCGGAAGCAACCGCCGGGTGAGCCGATACGGGGCCAGATGGTTGACCGCCCACAGTAATTCGTTGCCGTCGGCGCTGAGTTCGCGCCTCCCGTCCGGCCGGCCGCCGGTACCGGCATTGTTCACCAGCACATCCAATCGTGAAGTGCAGGCGATGATCTCGTTGGCCAGCCGGTCCACCTCGGCGAGTCGTGACAGATCGGCCAGGATGATCCGCGGAGCGTGCCCGCTCGCGGCGGCTACCTGGGCCGCGACCGCCGCGGCCCGATCGGGGTTGCGTCCGTGCAGGATCAGCCGGGCGCCCGCCGCGCCGAGACGCACCGCGAGTTCGCGGCCGAGTCCGTCGGTCGCGCCCGTGATCAGCACAGTGCGATCAGCCATGCGGTCGATACCTTTGTCGCTCATAACCTTTCCTTGCCTTACCGACCTCGTCAGGATGCTCGAGCGGAATTCACGGCAGTGTCTCCGCCGTGGCGACGAGCGTCGCTCGGCCCAGGATGTGGCCTGCGATGGTGAATCCGAGCAGAGCGGGCGTGGAGTCGGCGGCGATGCCGATGTCGTCGAGATCCAGAGCGTGCACGGTGACGAAATAGCGGTGCTCACCGTGCCCTGCCGGCGGTGCCGCACCGATGTATCGAGGTAGGCGCGCGTCGTTCGGCAATTGGAAGGAGCCGGCCGGCAGCCCCATGCCCGCGTCGTCTCCGGCGCCCTCGGGAAGGCTCGTGGTCGTGGCCGGGATGTTGGCGACAGCCCAGTGCCAGAAGCCGGAGCCGGTGGGGGCGTCGGGGTCGTACACGGTGACGGCGTAACTCTTGGTGCCTGCCGGGGCGCCACTCCAACTCAGTTGCGGGGAAACGTCTTTGCCGCCAGGGGCGCCGGAGGACCACTGTGCGGGTTGCCAGGCGGCGCCGTCGCTCACCGTGGTGCTGGTGACCGTGAACGAGGCTGCCTCGGGGAGCCGGGCGAAGGGATTGTTTGCGCTCATCGTGTCGCGCCTTTCGAGTCGTGTCGGACAGGCAAGATCGACGATATCAGAAATAATCGATTATTTTGAAGATCGTCTATCATCGGACCATGACCAGGGCAGCCCACACCCCGACCGCACCGGAGAAGCAGATGCTGTCCGAGCAGATCTACGCACACCTGCGGCACGCGATCATGCGCGGCGAGTACGCGGCCGGTGGCGCGCTCAAGCCGCAGGATCTGGCCAAGCAACACGGTGTGAGCCTGGCTGTGGTGCGCGAGGCGCTGGTGCGACTGGTCGGTGAGGGCCTGGCCGAACGGCTGACCAATCGCGGCTTCGCGGTCCCGGCCTTTTCCGATCGCCGCTGGCAGCAGATCGGCGAGGCCCGCCGGGCCATCGAGCCGGTCCTGCTACGCATGTCGATCGAACGGGGTGACGTCGACTGGGAGGGCGATGTCCGAGCCGCCCACCACCGCTTGGCGCGCACACCGGCATTCACCCCGGAGGACGGCGAGTACTACAGCGAGGCCTGGGCCGAGGCCCATCGGGTGTTCCATCGCACCCTATTGGAGGGGTGCGGCAACCCGGTGTTGCTGGAGACCTTCGACCGGATGTGGGTCGCGAGCGAGCTGGCCCGCCGCTGGTCGGCACACCGCAACCCCGACCGCGACGGCATCGACGAGCATCGCCGATTGGAGGAGGCGGCGCTGGCCCGTGACCCCGATACCGCCGCCGACCTACTGACCCGACACCTCACCCTGACGACGGCCGCGCTCACCGAGCAGGAAAGCTGACAGCTCGAAAACCGTTTTACCACTTCAGAACCCCGCTGCTACCGTGATTCCAACACGTCCAGCAGACGACAGGAAAGGCGGCAAGGTGACCGAGCTGATGCAGCGTCCGACGATGTTCGACCCGAGCCGTCTCCTCCACGTACGCAACGGTGTACGGAACCGCCCCTGAAGGTCTCGATTATCGCAGACCGATCAGGGTCGCTCCCAACGTTCGTCGGGAGCGACCCTTTCTCATTCCTCCCGAAACACAGCAGCCCAGCCCGCGCACCTCAACGGCGAGTAGGTGTCAATGACGACATCCGCGCGGGCCGAGTGCCCGTAGCTCAGCGGAGAGAGCGCCTGCCTACGAAGCAGGAGGTCGAAGGTTCGAATCCTTTCGGGCACACTACATTTCGATCAGGGACGAGTGATGCGTCGGCCATCACTCCATGAAGGTCGACTAAGGGTTGTAGATTTCCACGTAGGCGTTGGTGGCGACCGCGAAGACGCCGGGTCCGGTGCCTGTGCAGGCCGCCGTAATACGGTCACCCGACGGAGTGAAGGGGTAGCTGAGCACCTTGTAGGGGCCAACGGCGTACAGCGGGAACGGCCCGCTGGCGTAGAGGCCGACGCAGTCGAGGTGAAGTACGTAGTTGGATCCACCGTCGGGCCGGCAGACTGCCGACGCGTCGAACACCCCCTTCGTCACGGTGCAGTCCTGCGGCGCGGCCTGCGCGGTACCCGACCCGACGACGGCCGCGAAACCCAAACCCGAAATGCCCGCGATCGCAACCCGTCCGGCGACACTCAACGACGTCTTCATGAAGACCCTTCCGATTGGCGTTGTGTTGTTCGTCGTAGCAGAGCCCAATTTTGTTTCCATTCTGAAGTTTTTGGCCGTGCCCGGCCCGCATCACGGAACGGTACAGCCGTGAAATACGGTCGGGGTTGTGACAGGTCATGGCGATTCGAGGGTCGGTGGAGTCGATCATGGGTAAGCCGAATCGGAAGCATCGGGCAGCCAAGCAGCGGGCACGATACGGCGGAGCCGACTTTCCGGGCATGCCCGGTGGGGCCGACGGGCGGCCGCCGACCGCTGAGGAGATCGGCACTGCGATCCTGGCGGCCGCCATGGAATCGGCCCAGCGCGGGGTGCGGGGCGGATCGGTACAGCGTGATCCGGTTGTCGTGTTCGCCGGCCGGCTCGCTGCTGACGACCCGCTCGTTCACGAGGTGGAGCGGGGTGTGCACCTGGCGGGGCAGCACCTCATGACGCGAGCCTTCCGGAATGGCTGGTTGCCGGCGGACATTCAGCAGGCGGCGCGACGGCGGGTCGACGACTTCGCGGTCAGCTTTCTGATCGACACCATGGCCGACTCCGTGCGGCCCTTCGCGCCTGCGACCGTCGACGAAACCTGGGTTGCTCAGCTCGGTGAATTGGCGGCGCACGCCTGGTGGTCGGGTTCCTCGCCGCATTTCGGCCAGTGGGCGGCGAAGCACATGCTGACCACCGCCGAAGCGCTCACCACCGTGATCGAGGCCCTCGCACTGCTGATCCTGCTGCCGAAACTGGAACTCATCAGGCCCCTGCCCGGTACCGCACGTCCTACGGCCGCTGTCCCCCATCATGTCGACGAGAAGGTGCTCGGCCGCGTTCGCGGACTGCTCGCCAAAGCCGAGTCCACGTCCTTCCCGGAAGAGGCCGAGGCCCTGTCGGCCAAGGCACAGGAGCTGATGACCAAGTATGCGCTCGATCGGGTGCTCGTCGACGCCGACACCGCCGTCCCGGATCTGCCAGGGGCACGGCGAATGTGGCTCGATACCCCGTACACCGACGCGAAGGCCCTGCTGATCGACGTGGTCGCCAAGGCCAATCGATGCCGCGCCGTCTTTTCCTCGGCATGGGATTTCATGACCATCGTCGGCGACGACGCGGATCTCGACGCGGTGGAATTGTTGTCCACCTCGCTGCTCGTGCAGGCCACCAGGGCGATGATCGCGAACGGCGACAAAGCCTCTCGAAGCGACAAAGCCTCCCGAACCGACGAAGCGCGCAGCCGGACGTTCCGGAAGTCGTTCCTCGTCGCCTATGCCACCCGTATCGGGGAGCGCTTGGATGCGGCCACCGCGGCCACCATCGCGGAATCGGCTGAGCCGGAACGACTGCTGCCGGTCTTGGCCTCACACCAGATCGCAGTCGACGCGGCTTTCGACACCCTGTTTCCACAGGCCCGGAATCGTGGGATCACAATCCGCAGCGCCGCAGGCTGGGACGCCGGCCGAGTGGCCGCCGACCGCGCCCGGCTCGACCTCAGGCCTCGTCCGGATGCCGGGTGAGCAGCCGCTCGGCGGCGTCGTACTCGTAGAGTTCGGCATAGCGTCCCCAGTCGATGGCGATCCGCAGTTGTCGCCGCGCGGCGTCCTCGGTGAAGCCCCGCCGCAGCAGGTCGAGGAAGAAGCCGTCGCGCAGCCGCTGATTGCGCGCACTGGTCAGCGCGTGGTCGATCGCCGCGACCAGGGGCGCGTTGGCTCGCGCCAGCCGCGCGAAAATGGCCTTGGCACTGTCGATATCGGCCTCGGCGAACAGGGTGCCGTCGACGGTGAGCTCGATATCCCCGTCGGCGGTGGTGGCCAGCCCCAGCATGGTGGCGGCGTCGACGACCGGCATCAGGTCGTCGACCTCGAAGCGCAACCCGCCCGCCAGATCCGGCAGGTCCGCCCGCCCGCCTTGGGCGGCAACAAAATCGAGCATGCCGCCGATTCCGTCCACCCCGGCATCGGGCAGCGGCCGGGTGGTGGGGGTGGGGGTGATGCTCGGCCAGCTGCCATCGAAGGTGGCGTCGGTGAGCATCCGATAGGCCTGGTCCACCAGCGCCTGGAACCCCGCGCCGCGCGGGTCGCGCGGCTGCGGGAGACGCACCTGGATCTCGCCCTTGATTCGCCCCGGATTGTTGTCCAGCACCAGGATTCGGTCGGCCAGCTGCACGGCCTCCTCGATGTTGTGGGTGACCATCAGCATGGTCTTGGTCGGGAAGGCGGTCTCCGCCCACAGTCGCATGAGCTCGCCGCGCAGGTTCTCGGCGGTCAAGACGTCCAGCGCCGAGAACGGTTCGTCCATGAGCAGCACCTCCGGCTGCACCACCAGGGCGCGGGCGAATCCCACCCGCTGGCGCATACCGCCGGAGAGCTCCTTGGGATAGGCGTTCTCGAAGCCGTCCAGGCCGATCATGTCGATGGCGTCGGTGACCCTCTCGCCGCGCTCCCAGGCCGAAATCCCTTGGGCGCGAAGGCCGAGTTCGACGTTCTGGCGCACGGTCAGCCACGGCAGCAACGCGAAGGTCTGGAACACCGTGGCGGTATTGGCATTCGGCTCGGTGATCTCGGTCTGCCGAATGCGCGCGGACCCCGCAGAGGGGAGCATCAGGCCCGCGATGATCCGCAGCAGCGTGGACTTGCCGGAGCCGGATTTGCCCAGTAGCGCGACGATTTCACCCTCCTGCAACTCGAGGCAGACATCCGAGAGAACCGGCAGCTGCTCGCCGGAGGGGTTGGTGAAGTTCTTGGTGACACGATCGACGGTGACGATGGGGGTCGACACGGTGTGTCCTCCTTTCGAAAAGTGTTTCAGCTCAGCGAGAATCGCCGTTCGGCGGTGCGCTGCAGGCGTCGCCACAGCAGGCGGTTGATGGTCACCGTGACCACGCTCATCACCACGGTGCCGAGCAGCACCTTGGCGAAGACGTCGTCGGTGGTGGCATTGGTGATGTACGCGCCCAGGCCGTAGGCCTCCATATGCGTGTTCCCGGCCTCCACGACCTCGCCGACCAGCGTGGCGTTCCACGCGCCGCCGAACGCGGTGATCGCGCCGACCACGTAGCCGGGCGCGATCGCGGGCAGTATCAACGACTTCCAGCGCTGCCACCCGTGCACGCCGAGATCGTCCATGGCCTCGCGCAGGTCCGTCGGGATCTGCCCGGCCGCCGCGATCACATTGAACAGCACATACCACTGTGCACCCAGCGCCATCAGCGCGATGCCGCCGATATTCAGTGAGATGCCAGTGTAGGTGAGCGCCGCGATGACGAAGATGAACAAGAACTGGGCCGGGAAACTGGCCAGCACCTGCACCACCGGCTGTGCGAACCGGCAGATGCGCGGATTCATCCCGATCCACACGCCGACCGGCACCCACACGATGGTGGAGACCACCAGCAGCACTATCACGCGGCCGAGGCTGGCCAGCCCCATCAGCGAGGTCGGCCCGAATTCGGCCAGGCCCACGGTTCTTTCGAAGTAGGAGGCGAGTGCCCAGGTGCCCCAGGCGAGCGCGGCGAAGAGCAGTCCGAAGAAGAGCACATCGCCGATGCGGCTGCCCGCACGCTCGTCGTAGGCGGAACGGGTGCTGCGCCCGAAGACCCGCATGAGGCGATCGACCCGCTCACCGACCGGCCGTAGCACCCGAGCCAGCCGGCCCGGGACCGTGCTGTGCCGCAGCAGGTCGAGCACCAGACTCCTTGGGGCCTGCGCACTTTCGGTGTGCTCCACCCGGAATCGCTCCGACCACGCCGTGAGCGGCCGCCAGAACACCACGTTCACCGAGACGATGGTGAGCACCATGACCAGCGCACCCACTACGAGATTGCCGACCTGGGCCGCGGAGGTGGCCGCCGCGATGAAGCTACCCATGCCGGGCAGCGCCTCGTCCCGGCCGGATACCGTGATGACCTCCGAGGCCGCGAGCATGAACCACGCGCCGCCGAAGCTCATCATGCCGTTCCAGATCATCGGCACCATGGCCGTCGGCACCTCCAGCTGCCACAGCCGCTGCCAGCGGGTGAGCCGCATCATGCGGGCCGCATCATCCAGCTCCCGGGGCATATTGCGCAGCGCCTGGTAATAGGCGAAGGTCATGTTCCAGGCCTGCGCGGTGAAGATGGCGAAGATGCACGCCGCCTCCGCGCCCAGATAGGAGCCGTGGAACAGGCCCACGAACGCGGTGACCGTGATCGAGACCAGGGCCAGCACCGGCACCGACTGCAGCACGTCGAGCGCCGGGATGAGCGCCTTCTCGGCCCGCCGCGAGCGCGCCGCCCACTGGCCGACGATCAGTGTGAAGAGGATGGACGCCGCCAGGCCGATGAACATGCGCAGCGTGGTGCGGGCCGCGTAATACGGCAGGTTCGCGGGATCGGTTGATACGGCCTCGGTTCCGGTATCCGGCGTCCAGGGCACGGACATGTCCCGAAACAGCCGCAGCACCAGCAGGATCAGCAGCACGCCCGCGCCGATGATCAGGTAGTCCACCGCTCGGAGCCGGCCGCGTACCCGCGGTACCTCGGGAGTCGTCTTGGGGCGGTCCGGAATTGCCAATTCAAGAGTCATTGCTGTTCACCTCGCTCCGAGCGGCCTCGTCGCAACTCAGTTGGTCGATTCGGCGGCGACCGCGGGCGGTGCGGTCATGACGTTGTAGGCGTGCACGGCCGAGACCAGCACCGCCGGTGCGCCGATGAGCAGGTTGAAAACCACGACGCCTATTCCGGCCCCGGCCACCGCGCCCTCCAGACAGCCGGTGACGGCGCCGGGAATCGCCAACGTGCCCAACGTCAATGCGCCGACCGCGAGTCCCTGACCCGCGCCCAGCAGCACGCAGCCCAGCGGCGCTCCGATGACGGCACCCAGCAGCGTGCCCACCGCCAGGGCCACGGTGAGCTCGTTGTTGACATTCTGGAAGACGGTATTCATCCGATCCTCGAAGCTGTCGGGATCGGCAATCTGCTGTGCCGCAGGGCCTTCGGCTTGCGTCTCCGCGGCGGCGTGCAGCTCCGCGGCGATGCGTCGTTCCTCGGTGCTGACCGGTCGGGCCCGATCCGGGCGCGGGGTGAGGGTGGCGCTGTCGCCGTCGATGCGGGCGTCGATCGGGTACGTCGTGTCCTGCTTCGTGATGGTCAGCGGGATCGCCCCCACCACCACGCCCTGCGGGTCGAGGATCTGCAGCTGGTCGGTGGTGGTTCGGAGCGTGCCGAGGTCGGTGCGCAGCACCACCGATCGGTCCACGATCCGGGCGTCGCCGGACACGGCCTGAGCTGTCACAGCGTCGGCGAGCCGGACGTCCGGTCCGGGCGCCGCGGCCGAAGCGGCGGCAGGGGCGACCAGTCCGGCGGTGGTCATCGCCGCGGTGGCGAATGCGAGCAAGCGAATTCTCATCGGGATGTTTCCCCTCGGGATACCGCTGCCCGCATCGGTTTCCGGGCAGCATCGAATACCGTCGGGCACGGTGGTGCCGACGGGTCGGATATATATGCGAATCTCCGAATTCATTCGTGAAATGTGCATGCGAATAGTCCGGTGCCGCGCGGGCGGCATCGTGATATCGGAGAATTACGTGCGTCGAGATATCGACGCGATGTTGGTGTGCTGGCTAGCGGCCCGGACCGAGGCGGAGGGGCCGACCCGGAGATCCCGGGTCATCATCGGGTGCCATCTTGCTACCCGACCTCCTCACTGGTAGAACGCGATTCGTCAACGCACGCGGGAGGTCGCCCGGAACTCTCGGGGCCGGACGCACACCCCTCTCGTCAGAGTTTTGGCACTGCACGACGTGTTCCGAATCGGAAAGCCACTTTGGATTACCCCTTGATCCGGAGAAATCTGTCCTAACCTTGGGCGTCTCTCGACGTCGTCAGATCAGTGGCCTGTGTTCGTGCAGGAGCCTCGCCTATCGAGGTGCAACAGGGAACCTAGTTAAAGACTCGTTAAAAGTCAAAACCGCTATTCGCTCATTCTTCGACTGTGGGCGACGCCGCTGATAGGGCACCGGCACGCCGTGTCAGCTGCCGCCCGCCGATCATGACCGCGGCGATGGCGGTCACGCCGAGCAGCGCGCCCGTGACAAGGACCCCGGTCACCGATGTGAAGCTGACGATCACGCCGCCGGTGAGCGCACCGAGGGCGACGGCGAGGTTGTACATGGCGGTATTGAGGGCGGTCGCGGCCTCGGGATGGTCGGGGGCGGCCTGCAGGATCCAGGTCTGCATGCCGACCGGAATCGCGCCGAATGCCGTGCCCCACACCAGCAGTGCCACGATGCCGCTGACCGGTGTGGTCGCGATGAGCGGGAAGAGTGCGAGTGTCACCGCCAGCAGCGCGGCAGCGGCGACCAGGGCGCGCCGCGGGTCGCGGCCGGCGGCGGCGCCGCCCGCGAACGTTCCGGCCACGCCCGCCACGCCGAAGGCCAGCTGTGCGGGCCCGATTGCCCCGGCGCCCAGACCGGAGATGTCCTGCAGCATGGGCCGGACGAAGGTGAATGCCGCCCAATGCCCGCCCACCAGAAGGAATGTGGCGATGACGCCGGCGCGGACGGCCGGTGTGCGCAACTGCCGCGCCAGGGCGCGGGGGCGGACCACCTCGGTGGCGGGCAGGGGCGGCAGCAGCAGCCGCAGCGAGAGGGCGACCACCGCGCCGAATCCGGCCAGTGCGGCGAAGGCGACGCGCCAGCCGCTCAGATTGCCGATCAGCGTCGCGGCCGGCACGCCCAGTACATTGGCCGCTGTCGCACCGCCGAACGCGAGCGATATCGCTCGTGGAATGTGGTGCGCGTGAACCAGTCTGACCGCGCACGAGGCGGCCAGGGCCCAGAAACCGCCGATGGCGATGCCCGCGACGGCACGTGCGGCGAGCAGGATCGCGAAGTCCGGTGCCAGCGCCGAGACCGCTGTCGCGGCCAGCATGAGCCCGATCAGCCCGAGCAGGACCGTACGCCGGTCCGATCCTCCGATCGCGACGGGCAGGGTGGTCGCGGCCGCCGCGGCCATGAGTCCGGGCAGTGTGATCGTCAATGCGACCGCGCCGGGAGAGACGTCGAAGGTGTGACCGATGGGGGTGAGCAGGCCGACCGGCATGGCCTCTACGGTGACCATCGCGAAGGTGGCGGTGGATACCGCTGCGACGGCGAGCCAATTGCGGATCGGGGTTCCGGCGCCGGTGGATTCGTGGGTGGAAGCGATGGGGGCTGCCATTACTTCCACCTGCTCGTGCCGGATGAGGAGGTGGTGTTCGCCATGCTCGCAACACTTCCGGGCGGCGCTGATGCGACGCTGGTGTCAGCTGACAGCGCGCTGGTACAGGGCCTGCTCGAATAGGACGCTGACCTGGTCGCAGGGGGTGCGCCGGCCTTCGTTCAGGGCGGACAGGAATCGTTGCTGTCCCAGGGCTTTCCGGGCGAGGGCGTACGCCTGGCGTACGTCGGGACCGGGATTGCCGTTCGTGATGCGGCCGGTCACTTGGTCGATGGCTCCCAGCAGGCGCGCGGCCGGTTCAGGTGCGCCGATGGCGAGGGCGGCCAGCGCACAGCCGACGGCGACGACGGGGAGCAGTCGTGGTGCGGCGGTGGCGGCGAGGTCGTGGGCGATCTCGAGTTGCCTTGTCGCAACGCCGATTCGACCCGTGCCGACCAGTGCGATCGCATAGTGTGTGCGCCCCAGGATCTCGTCGGTGGCCAATGCTGCGGCCGGACTGCGGTCGGCACCGCGCAGCGGACCGTCGTCGCCGAACAATCGACCGTACAGCTCGATCGCCGTGCCCGGTTCGCCTTGCCGCAGCGCCAGATCGGCCTCGGCGACGCGCAGCCACTGCGCCGTTCCATCGGGCACCTGGGTATCCACCCACCTCCGGGCGGACGCGAGGTAGGCGGCGCCACCGTCCACGTCGTTCTCCCGCAGATGCAACTGTGCGGCGCGGCGCAGCACACCCACGACCTCCTCGGCCCCCAGGCCCGGGGTCAGCAGTTCGGCGGCCCGGACGATGAGGGGAGCACCCGCGGCGAGCCCCGCGGATTCGATCCTGTGGTGGGCCAGGTGCAGCAGCGCCCGGCTCACCCCGCGCGGCTCGCCCAGACTCTCCAGCATGCTGATGGCCGCCTCGAGGTCGGCCACGCAGCGCTCGAACGACTCTGTGTCACCGCCGATTTCGTCCAGTGCGCGCAGCACCAGCGCATTGCCGCGCAACCAGGTGTCGTCGGCGGTGAGGCACTGGTTCAACAGCTCGCCGGCACCACGGTGCCGGTCGCGAAGTGCCAGCAGCAGCACGAAGATCGGATGCGGCGGCCGCGACTCGCCCATGGCGGTCCGCACCAGCTCATCGAATTCGCCTGAGCGATCGGGTATTTGGCCCCACCACAATGGCTCGTGGTACGCGGGCAGCTGGTGGGCGTAGCGGACGGCGAGAAAATCCGCGGCTCGGCCCGGCGGCGGATCCGCACCGAACAGCGCCAGCACCCGCGGTTGCCAGGCCAGGACCTCGCCACGGAGCCCGCACAGCAGCCAATGCCAGATCAGGCCGCCGTACAGACCGACCGCGCACTGGCCGTCCCCGGTGCGCACCGCCCATTCCAAGGCGGCCAGGCAGTTCGCGTGTTCGATGGTGAGCAGGCGGGTCGCCTGCTGCTGCCGCGCATCGAGCAGCCGCGGTGCCGCGTCCTGCACGAGAGCGAGGAAATGGCCGGCGTGGGCGTCCGCCAGTCGCCCGCTCTCGCCGGCCGCGTCCAATTCCGATGCGGCGTAGGCGCGAATCGTTTCCACCATCCGGTATCGCGCGCCGTCGAACTCGACGAGGGACTTGGCGACCAGCGCCGTCAGGGTATCCGCGGTGTCCTCGCCGCCGCATACTGCGAGAATGGCGTCGAGCGTGGCTCCATCGGCGAAGACGGCCAGCCTGCGCGCCAATTCGACCTCTGCACCGGTGAGCAGGTTCCAGCTCCAGGACACCACGGCATGCAGCGTGCGATGCCGGGCTGATACGTTGCGGCCGAGCGAGTCCAAGAGGCGGAATCGGTGGGGTAGCCGGTCGGCCAGATGACGTACCGGCAGGGCGTGCAGGCGGGCGGCGGCGAGTTCGATCGCCAGCGGCAGCCCGTCGAGGCAGCACACGATGGACACGATATCGGCGCATTCGGAGTCGGTCAGCCGGAAGTCCGGCCGCACCGCGCGGGCGCGGTCCACGAATAGCTGGACGGCGGCGGCTTCGGCGGCGACCTCCACCGACGCTCCGGGCTCCGGCACCGCCAAAGCCCTTACCGGGTACAAGTTTTCGCCGTCGATGCCGAGCGGCTCACGACTGGTGGCCAGCACCGTCAGCAGGGGGAAATGGCATAGCAGGAACGCGGCCAACTCGGCGGCCGCGTCGATAACGTGCTCACAGTTGTCCAGGATCACCAGCATTCGGCCGTGCCCCACCGATCGGTGCAGCACCGCGCGCCAGTCCGCGTCGTCGCTGGATCCGCCGATGCCCAGGGCGGACAGCAGGACGGCCGGAACCGCGGTCGGCGTCGACGCGTCGTCTTCGCGCTGGGGTGCGATGCCCGCGAGGTCGGCGAAAACGCAGCCGTCGGGCCAATCCGACTGGACCGCAGCGAGTTCCGTCGCCAGCCGGGTCTTGCCGACGCCGCCCGTCCCGGTCAGGGTCACCAGCGCGGAGTCGCGGAGCGTCCGGGTGAGCTGGTCGAGATCGTGTTCCCGGTCGACGAAGCTGGTCCAGCGTCGCGGCACTCCCCGCCCCCGCGCGAGGGGCGCTCCCGCTGATGATTCCGGCGATCCGACTGCGGATTCCGGCACCGATCGCGCCGAATCCTGTTGTATCAGTTGCGAGTCCGGCTCGATCTGCCTCGGTCCAGCCGGCCTCGGATATGGCGGGTGGTCCGATTCGGCGGCCGCACCCGCATCGATGGAGGTCAGTGCCGCCCGCAACGCCGGGCCGGATTCGGCGCCGAGTTCACGGCGCACCAGTTCGGCCGTGTGCCGGTAGACGTCGAAGGCCTCCGATTTCCGGCCCGCGGCGGCGAGTGCTGTGATGCGCCGGGCGGCAAGGGTTTCCCGGAAGGGGTGCGCCGTGCAGTGTTGGGCCAGTTCGGGCAGGGCCTCGCCGGCCCGGCCGAGCGTGAGCAGGAGATCGGCGCGCAGCTCGATCGCCGCCAGTCGCCGCTCGGTCAGCTCGGTGACCGTCGAGCGCATGTCGGCCGAGTCGACCACGCCGGCGAGCGCGTCCGAACGCCACTGTGCCAGAGCCAGATCCACCGCGCGGAGGGCGGGCTCATGTCGCCCGCGTACTGCTTCCGGAGCACCTTCTTGTCGAACTTGCCGACGCTGGTCTTGGGCACCTCGGAGACGAACGTCCAGCGTTCGGGGAGTTGCCATTTCGCGACCTTGTCGGACAGGAAAGCGCGGAGCGCACCGGCATCGGGTTCGACGCCGGCGCGCAGTGCGGCGGCCACGACGGGGCGCTCGTCCCACTTCTCGTCCGGCACACCGAAAACGGCGGCCTCGGCGATGTCGGGGTGCGCCATGAGCGCGTTCTCCAGATCGACCGAGGAGATCCATTCACCGCCGGATTTGATGATGTCCTTGGCCCGGTCGACCAGGGTGAGGTAGCCGTCGGCACTGATGGTGCCGACGTCGCCGGTGCGCAGCCAGCCGTCACGGAAGGCGTCGGCGCCGATTCCCGCGGCATCCGGCGAGTAGTAGGAGGCGGTGACCCAGGGGCCGCGAACCTCCAGCTCTCCCACCGCTTTTCCGTCGCGGGGCAGCTCGGTGCCATCGTCTCCGACGAGCCGCGCCTGGACCGCTGCCGGGATGCGGCCCTGGGTGATCCGGTAGGCGAAGGCGGCCTCGCCGTCGAGGCCCGCGGGCGGCCAGGCCAGCGCGCCCAGCGGGGAGGTCTCGGTCATCCCCCATGCCTGGATGATGGGGACGCCGTGCCGTTCCTCGAAGGCGCGCATCAGCTGCGGCGGCACCGCGGCACCGCCGACCACGACCGCCCGCAGATGGGTCAGGTCCTGCGGCTTCGCGTCGACGGCGGTCAGCACGCCGTTCCACACCGTCGGCACGGCCGCGGCGAAACTCGGCTGTTCGGCGGCCATGAGCGCCAGCAGCGGTTCCGGTTGCAGGAAGCGGTCGGGCATCACCAGCGACGCTCCGGCCATGAGCGCGGCATAGGGCAGACCCCAGGCGTTGGCGTGGAACATGGGCACGATGGCCAGCATCCGGTCGCCGGCGCGCACGCCCATGGCATCGGTGGTGCAGGCCTGCATGGAGTGCAGCCAGTTCGAACGGTGGGAGTAGACAACACCTTTCGGGTCGCCGGTGGTGCCGGAGGTGTAGCACATGGCGGCGGCCGAGCGCTCGTCGAGGACCGGGAAGTCGAAGGTGCCCGGATACTGCGCGAGCAGGGTGTCGAACTCATGGACGGTGACGCCCTCGGGCGCGGGCAGCGCCGCGGCGTCACCGTTGGCGACGATGACGTGGCGCACGGTGCGCAGGGTCGGCAGTACCGGTGCGAACACCGGGATCAGGGAGGCGTCGACGATCACGACCCGGTCCGCGGCGTGATCGGTCACGTAGGTGATCTGTTCGGGGAACAACCGGATGTTGATGGTGTGCAGCACCGCCCCCATGGCGGGCACCGCGCAGTAGGCGATGAGGTGCTCGTTGTTGTTCCACATGAAGGTGCCGACGCGATCCCCGCGGCCGATGCCCAGCGCGGTCAGGGCGTGGGCCAGCCGGGCTGCCTGCTCCCCCAGTTCGCGGTAGGTCAGGACGCGGGATTCGGTGCCGGTCCAGGTGCGGACGGTGGCGTCGGCGTGCACCGTGCTCGCATAGCGCAGCAGGGTGGCCAGGGACAGCGGTTCGTCCTGCATGGTGCTGGGCATCGGCAGGTCGAGCTCGTCGTAAGTCATTGTGCAGATGTCTTTCTCGGGTACAGCACGGGTGAACCGGGCCGGGTGCGCCGTGCGCGGAAGGGCGCGCCCGGCCCGGTTCGCTGCGCTCAGCCGCGCAGCGCGGAGGCGAAGATGCCCGGCAGGGCGGCGGCGCCGGGTCGCTTCGCGAAGTTGGTCAGTCGCCGCAGTGTGGTGGCGCCGGTGCGGTTGGTCACGAACCACGGCGGTTTCGGGGAGAGCGCGAACTCGCCCCGCAGCAGCGAACGCGGGACGGGGCGGAAGGGGCCGCGGACCACGGTGCGCTCCGGCTCGGCGATCAGCAAGCCGTTGTGCACCACGCCGATTCCGCTCTGGATGTCGGCGAGGGCGTGCCCGGGGAAGGCGCCCCAGGAGGCGCGGGCGGTCAGGTAGCCGAGGCCGGTCCAGGCGTTGATGGCGACGGTGCCGTACCGCAGGTCGGCGATGGCTCGCTCGAAGCGCTCACCCAGCCGGTCGATGGTGGCGGGGTCGGCGATGATGTTGACGCCGAGGGTGCCCTCGAACTCCTCGTTGGACACGCGGACCGCCTGTGTGAGGAATTCCGCTGCGTCGCCGCTCAATTCGAGCACGCCCAGCACCGGGGCGAAATACTCGGTGCGCAGCGCGGTCTCGTCCCGGTGCGGCACCAGGCCGGTGATGAGGGTGCGCGCGCCGATCCGCTCGGCGTCGGGATAGGACGTGCGCGCGCCGTCGACGCGGGCGGCCGAGCCCGGGTAGTAGTCCGGACGCTGCGGCGCCCGCTCGAGCGCGGCGCGCAGTTCGGCGAGGAACCGGTCCTTCTGGGGCCAGTCCGCGGAGATCACCGCGACCTGCGCGGCGACGCAGTTGTAGCCGTTGTTGTGCAGACGCTGGGTGGCCAGGTGCTCGGCCTGGTACCGGAGGTCGGCGTCGGACCAGCGGCCCGGGATCACGATGGTGGGTGAGACGCCGCCCAGTTCGCTGGTGATGGGCTTGTCCAGTTTCGGTGTGCCCGCCGCCTTGTTCCGCGCGCCTTCCTCGCCGGTGCCGAACACGATGGCGTCGTGGGTGAGCGCGCTGCCGGTCATGTGCACCGCGTCCACGCCGGCATGGTGCACCAGCGCCGTGCCGACCTCGGGGCCGCCGGTGAGCAGGCGTACGAAGCCGCCCTCGATCAGGGGTGCGAAGATCTTCTCCAGCACCGCCAGCAGCGGGTCGGTGATCGGATTCAGCTTGAGCGCCACCACCCGGTTGTCGGCATAGAGCTGGTAGAGCACGTCCAGCGGCGCGATCGAGAAGATATTGCCCGCGCCGAGGACCACGCCCACGCCGCCGGTCTCGGCCGGGGTGCGCTGCCCCAGACCGGCTCGGGCGCGGACGGTTTCGGCGTCGACGCCGGGCCTGGTCCAGACCTCCGCGCGGAATCCGTTGAGCAGCAGCCAATCGAAGACGCCGTGCGGGAAGACGTCGACCGCGGTGCGGCCGCCGGGGGCGGCGTGAATCGGGTAGCCGTCGACCGGGCTGCGGCCCTGCTCCAGTGCCAGCAGCGATTCCGCGAGCGCGGCCGCGCCGGTGAGCAGCGAGTAGGGGCCGCTCACCCATTCCTCGCCGAGCAGCGGCGAGTCCAGGGGCAGCTTCTTGATGCGGGCGGCGGTCTCGACCCACTCCCGCGCGTAGCGCGCGGTATTGGCGTGAATCTGTTCGAGCAGCTGCCGCCGGGCGGGCAACGGGGTTCGGGCCCAGTCGATTTCGCCCTGCCGGAGTGCGGAGACGGTGGCGTCGATCGTCGCCGCGGCGGTGGTGGTCACGATGCGTTTCCTTCCGAGTCGGCGTCCTCGGCGAGCATGACGGCGGCCTTCTCGCCGATCATGATCGTGGGCGCGTTGGTATTGCCCCGCACCACCGACGGCATGACCGAGGCATCGGCGACGCGCAGGCCCGCGACGCCCAGTACACGCAGGCGCGGGTCCACGACCGCCCCGATGGCGCAGGTGGAGGTGGGGTGATAGAGGGTCTGGGCGGTGCGGGCCGCGAAGTCGAGCAGTTCGGCGTCGGAATCACCGGCGGGAGTGAGGAATTCGCCGGTGGTGAGCTCGCGCAGCGCGGGCCGGCCGGCGATGTCGAGGGCGCTGCGCAGTCCGGCGATGATGCTGGCACGGTCGGCCTCGGTGTCGAGGTAGTTGTGGCGGATGCGCGGCGCGGTGGCCGGGTCCGCCGAGCGCAGGGTGAGTTCGCCGCGGCTGGTCGGGTTGATCAGGCAGGGGCCGAACGCGTAGCCGTGCTCGGTCGCCGCGCCCATGCCCTCGCCGTGGAAGAGGACCGGGGCCTGGTGGAACTGGATGTCCGGGCCCGCCAGTCCGGTACGGGTTTCGAGGAAGCCGCCGGTCTCGCCGATATTCGAGGTCAGCGGGCCGCGGCCGGATTCCTGGAGCAGGCCCAGGTTTTCGGGCGTGAGCGCGGTCATCAGGGATTCGCGGTCGGTGCGGTAGTTGAGGAACACCGACAGGTGATCCTGGAGGTTCTGCCCGACCGGCAGGTCGCGGACGGTCTCGATACCGAAGGCCGCCAGCTGTTCGGCCGGGCCGATACCCGACAGCAACAACAGCTGCGCGGAGCCGTAAGCGCCTGCGGCCAGCACGATTTCGCGCCGGACCCGAATGGTCTCGGTGCTGCCGCCGCGGCCGATCACCACACCGGTGGCCCGGCCGTTCTCGATGACGATCCGGTGCGCGAGGGCGTCGGTGATGACCGTCAGGTTCTCCCGCTCCAGCGCCGGGTGCAGGTAGGCGACCGCGGCGCTGCATCGCATGCCGTTGCGCTGGGTCACCTGGTAGCGGCCGACGCCGAGCTGGGTGACGCCGTTGAAATCGTCGTTGCGGGTGTGCCCCGCCTGTTCGGCGGCGCGCAGGAATGCTTCGCCCAGTGGATGATTCGACCGGCTGTCGCTGACCGACAGCGGTCCGCCCACACCGTGGTAGGCGTCCTTGCCGCGCTCGTTGTCCTCGGCCTGCACGAAGTACGGCAGCACCTCGTCGTAGCTCCACCCGTCCGCGCCGGCCGCGGCCCACGCGTCGTAATCGGCCCGGGCGCCGCGGATGTAGATCATGGCGTTCATGGAGCTGGATCCGCCCAGGACGCGGCCGCGCGGCAGGTAGGCGCGGCGGCTGTGCAGCCGGGGTTCGGGTTCGGTGTCGTAGTCCCAGTCCAGCGGGCTCTTGAACAGGGATGGGAAGGCGACCGGCAGGTGGATCTCCTCGGCGGTGTCGCGCGGCCCGGCCTCGATCACGGCCACCCGGATCGCCGGATCCTCGGACAATCGGCTGGCCAGCACGGATCCCGCGGACCCCGCGCCTACGACGACGTAGTCGTACACGGTCGGCACCTCTCTCCACCTCATCGATCGACCCGGGTCGGCTATGACCCGGGTCACTGTCGCTGTCGGTGTCGATACTGCGGGTCAGGTGCATCCGCCCACCATGTGCGCGGGTTTGCCGATACCGCCCGGCCGACTGTGCTGGAGCACAGTCGGCGTCGAGAGCAAGTGCCTACTATCGAATCCATGACAGCGCTCACCGGCCCGCCGCGCAACGGCTCCACCGCAGTGCCGCAGACCGGTTCGACCGCGGTAACGCCGAGCGGTTCGACCGCGGTAGCGCGCACCCTGCTCGTCGAGGTCGACGACCTCACCACCGAACTCGTCGGTCGCATCCTCACCGGCGAGAACGCCTACGCGGAGGCCGCCCTCACCGAGGCGCAGCTGCACCTCGTCGTCCGCGACAATCTGGCCGCCCTGCTCGAACAACTCTCCGGGAGCGCCGGGCGGCGGCTGCAACCGGCGACCGTGGTGGGCCGGGTCAAGGCGGAACTGGGCGTGCCGATCGCGGCGGTGCTGCACGCGTACCGGCTGGCGGGACGGCTGCTGTGGGAACGCGCGCTCGTCACGGCGCGGGGGACGAATCTGGACGCGCTGCCGCAACTCGGCTCGGAGATGTGGCGGCTCCTGGACGACTATTCCGGCGCCGCCGCCGATGCGTACACCGACTACCTCACCGAGCGGGTCCGCCGCCATGACGTGGAGCGCCGCGCCATGCTGCGGCGGCTGTTCGACGGCGAGGCCGATGATCCCACCCAGCGCGACATCGCCCGGGCCCTGCACCTGCCGCCGCTGGGCAGCTTCGTCGTCGTGCACGCCGAAACCGATTCCGGCGCAATCGAACCGCTGTTCGGGATCGAGGATCGGCTGCGGGCCGACTTCGTCGAGTCGATCTGGCTCACCGAGCCGGGCGCGCGGATCGGGCTGCTCAATGTGGCCACCGCACGCTCGCACGAGCGGGTGCTGTCACGCCTGCGCGCCCATGCGACCGGGCGCATCGGGGTGAGCCGTCCCTTCCCGACGCCGGGGTCCGCGGGAACCGCCTTGCGCGAGGCGGAACTCGCGGGACGATGCGCGCCACCCGGCAGCCCGGCAGTGACCGCGTACGGCAGCACGCCGATCCCGCTCGTTCTCGCGCATGCGCCCTCGGCGTCACGGGAATTGGCGGACGACGTCCTGGGCCCGGTGCTCGAACTGCCGCCGGAGGAACGCGACACCCTCCTCGACACCCTCGAGCTGTGGTTCGAATGCGGTGGCTCCAATACCGAGGTGGCGCAACGGCTCCACTACCACCGCAACACCATTCACTACCGGCTGCGGCGGATCGAGACGCTGACCGATCGCCGGTGCTCGGACCCGAAGGCCGCCGCCGAGCTGTACATCGCCCTGCACGCCGCGCGGCTCGCCGGATTCGGTCCGGCCTGAGCCGCAACCGGGTTCAGCGTCCAGATCGCCCGAATCGTCGTATATTTCATGCTGTCCGGTAGGGCGGCGCTCATTCGTGGCGGGGTGCGCGCGGGCGCGGCGTCCCGCCGCGCCGATGCTGCGGCGGCGATGCTGCGGGGCGAGGTCGGAGCGCGCGAACTGGCCGGGGGTCTGCCCCTTCCAGTCGCGGAAAGCGGTCGCGAACGCTGACGCGCTCGTGTAGCCGAGCCGGGCGGCCACCGTGTCGACAGTGAAGCCTGCGGCCAGCAGCTCCTCGGCCAGCAGGCCCGTTGTCTCGCAGGACAGTTCGCGAATGGTGGTGCCCTCCTTGGCCAGCCTGCGGCGCAGGGTGCGGACGCTCATGTGCAGTTCGGCAGCGATGGCGACCTGATCGATGGCGCGGCCGTGCCGCATCAGCAGGGCCCGGACCCGACCGGCCAGCCCGACCCGGGCGCGGCGGCGCTCGACGATCTCCGCGCACAGCTGCACGTACTGCCTGCGTAGCATCGAATTCGCCTGTGGCATCCGGCGTTGCAGATGGTGTGTCCGTTCGATACACAGCAGTCCCTGGCGAGCCTTCTCATCGGATGCCGCGCCAACACCCTCCGCGATCTCGATGGCCATGTCCGCGACATCGATGGCGCACTGCCGGAACTGCTTGGCTGCGTCGCGATCCGATGCGGCCACCTCGGCGGGGAGATCCCGATCGTGTAGCTCGTGAGCCATTCGGAACACGGCGTGAGCCGGGTGATATCGGCAGACAGCCCGGTGAGCAGGCAGTTACGCCACTACCGCCTGGTACTGGGCGAGAAACTCAGTGGCCCATGCCGATTCCACCATCGACGTTGATGACCTGGCCGGTGATGTATCCCGCGTTCGGGCTCATCAGGAACGCCACGGTGGCCGCGACCTCCTCGGGCCGGCTCCGTTCATCGCGCCATCTACGGCTGCGAGTCACGGTCACGGCGCGAGCGGGAGTCGATCGGGCGTGCGGGCTACCGGCCGTCCCGCGGCGTGGAACAGCTCACCGATTCGGATCGCATCACGGACGGCCGCGCCACCGACATCGTTGTTGAAGAAGATGTAGGCATCGAGATTCCCATCCCAAGTGTCCTCGATGCGCCGGACCCACTCGGCCAGAACGCGTTCCGGGTAGCGGGGTGCGGACCGGCCGGGACCTTCATGGAAACGGACGTAGGCCCAGTCGGCCGTGCGCCACAGCGGCGTGATCGGCCGCCCGAGCCGGTCGGCCCAGCACAGTGCCGCACGGTGCGCTTCGAGCACGGCCCGGACCCGGTCGTCCCACCAGCTCTCGTGGCGCGGCTCGACCGCCACGCGCAACTCGGCGGGGATCAGCCCCAGCACCTGGTCGAGCCGCTCGGGTTCGGCGGTCAGGGTGGGAGGCAGCTGAATCAGTATCGGCCCCAACCGATCCCCCAGTCCGCGCGCCGCATCGATCATCCGCTCCAGCGGGATCTCGACGTCCCGCAGCCGGCGATAGTGGGTCACCACCCGGCTGGCCTTCACCGCCATCACGAAATCCTCCGGCGTCCGTCCGTGCCACCCCTCGAAGGTCGTCCGCGCCACCGGCCGATAGAAGGCCGCGTTCAACTCCACCGCCCCGAACGCCCGCGCATACACCTCGAGCCACCGTCGCTGCCCGATCCCTGGCGGATACACCAGCTCCCGCCAGTCGGCGTACTGCCACCCCGATGTTCCGACGAACACCGTCACGGCTCGCCACCCCGGCCCCGCATCACGTGAGCAAACCTCCGGACGCCATACCCCACTGTCCCACCACCGGTCCGGCAAAGCAGTGAAATCTTTGCGTTTCACACAATATTGCGCCCACGAGGCCCCAGTTCGTGCGCGTCGGTTGTTCATCTCCGCCGTGCCGCTCCTGCACGCGATCGACGCGCACGGACCGTGAGCGAGGTGGCTGTGGCCTACTCTCGGGTGGCATGAGCTCAGTCGCTGATACGACCGCCGTGACGAACTTGATCGCGAAGTATGCCGAGTTGGTCGATAGTGGGGATTTCGCTGGAGTGGGGGCGCTATTCGAGCACGGGGTGTTCAGCGGCAGCGGTGGGTCGGTCGCGGGGAGTGAGCGGATCGAGAAGATGTTTCGGGGGATGGTGATCGTGTACGAGAACGGGACGCCGCGCACCCATCACGTCACTACCAATATCGCCGTCGAATTCGGCGAGGATGCCGATATCGCCACGGCGCGTTCCTATTTCACGGTTTTCCAGGCCACACCGGACCTGCCTCTGCAGCCGGTGGCGGCCGGCCGTTACCGGGACCGCTTCGAGCGCAGTGCCGGGCAGTGGCGGTTCGCCGAGCGCCAGGTGCAGATCACGCTGACCGGCGACATGAGCCGGCACCTGCGCACCCCGGCCCCGCAGGAGAGCTGACAGGCGGGTCAGTCCCACCCGTGCAGGGCGAAGGAAGTGCCGAGATGACAGTTGCGGACACCCGCGGCCTGGTAGGGGGCGGATGCTTTGGCCAGCTCGCCCCGGGTACGAGCCTGCCAGATCGACTGCACCCGGCTGTCGAACTCACCGAGATCGAGCACACCGGCGTCCACAGCGCGGCGCAGCGTCTCCTCGAGTTTCTTCCGTTCGGCGTCGGAGATCCGAATGTCGTTGGGGTGCACCGGCTCACTCACAATCCCGATCCTGCCATTCCCAGCCCGACCGCGCTGGCGAGTGCATCCGAACGCTGATCAGCGTTGGCGCTCGATTCCGTACCGGCCCGGCTGGTATCCGATCCGATCGAGGTCGACGGGGCCGGCGTCGTCGCGGCGGAAATGATCGACCCAGGATTGGTCCAGCCGGTGGGGGCGGACGGACTGGAAAGTCATGTAGGAATCGATGATTCGGGGTGCGATGAGCTGCAGGGCGGCAGGCGGATTCGGGGGCCGGTGGACCGCGCGCAGCGGGTCGTCGATGATAAGTAGCAGAGCGTTGTCGGCCAGCGGGCGCAGCGGGCCGGGGAACCAGCGTTGCCGCCAGTCCTCGAAGAGCTGGTCGACGAGCGCGCGACCGCCCTCGGTGTAGGCGTAGTGGGCGTATTCGTAGTCGACGGCCCAGGCCAGCAGGTCGGCTCGGGTCTCGGGCACCTCGAGGCCCATGCGCTCGCCGACTCCGCGCCAGAAATGAAAGCGGGCCAGGCGATCCGCGTCGGTGAACACGGCCAGACCCAGGTGGTCGAGGATCCGGTCCGCTTCGAGGGCCAGCGAGGCGAGGGTGTAGAGCTTGTCCTGATCGCTGATCCCGAAACGGCTGTGAATGGCCTCCATCCGATCGATTGCCGCGCGCCCGCGCGTGGTTGCCGCCACCCTCGAGCAGGTCTGGACCGAAATAGACCAGGAGACAAGCGAATTGACCTCCTACGACAACCAGGAGCCCCCGGCGGACCGCGGCCGCCGCCCGCAACATGGCCGCCGTCCGGCAGGTGTGGCTGACCGCCGTATGGGGCAGTGGGATTCGGTAGACGATCGGCCCACCACGATTCGTGGTGGGCCGATCGTTCGATGAAGCCTCGGCCGCACGCCGGTGACCTCACCCGACGTGGATACCGCCGGGGCTAGCCGCGCCGGGCCGCTGTCGCCGCCGGACCGACCGCCCGGAAGGTGAGGGCGACGACGAAGGTGAGGGCCGCGATGGCGGCGGCGGCCGCGAAGGCGGTGGTCATGCCGCCGACCAAGGCGTGCTGGGCCGAGCCGCCGGCAGTGCGGGAGGCGGTGCCGAAGACCGTGACCAGGATGGCCAGGCCCAGGGAGGCGCCGGTCTGCTGGAGAGTTTGCAGTGCGCCGCCCGCCGCGCCCGCCTCGTGGGTGTCGACATTCGACATGATGATGACGTTCAGGGGCGAAACCGACAGGCCGATACCGCATCCCATCAGGATCATGGCGATGAACAGCAGCGGGAAGTAGCCGCTGTCGGCCGTCAGCTGGGTGAGCAGGACCAGGCCGGCCACCATCAGGGCCGCGCCGGTGACGGTCACCGGTTTCGGGCCGAAGCGGGGCAGCAGGCGCGGGATCAGCCGGATCATGGTGAACATCAGCAGCGCGGTGGACAGGAAGGCGAAACCGGTTGCCAGCGCACTCAATCCGAGCACATCCTGCAGGAACTGGGTGAGGAAGAAGAACATCGACATGCCCGCCATCGGCGCCAGGAACATGTTCGCGTAGGCGGTGGCGCGATTGCGGTCGGCGAACAGGCGCAGCGGCAGTAGCGGTTGGGCCGCACGGGATTCGATGGCGAGGAACGCGGCGATCAGGATCGCGCCGGCCGCCAGGGAGATATCGGTGGTGGCAGTCCCCCACCCGTCCGAGGCGGCGTTGATGAAGCCGTAGACGAGAGCGGCCACGCCGGTGGTGGCGGTCAGCGCGCCGGGCAGGTCGAGGTGGGCCGGCTGCCGCTCCGCCCTGGGCAGGTAGCGCAGCGCCAGCACCACGACGATCAACCCGAACGGCACATTGATGAAGAGCACCGAGCGCCAGCTCAGCCATTCGGTCAGCAGTCCGCCGACGATGAGGCCGATAGCGAAACCGGCACTGGACATTCCGGAGAACAGTGCGAGTACGCGCATCCGGGCTTTCGGATCGCTGAAGGTGGTGGTCAGCAGGGCGAGGGTGTTGGGTCCGGCCATGGCCCCGCCGATGCCTTGCACGACGCGCGCGGCGAGCAGCCAGCCCGCGGAGGGCGCCAGCCCGCCCGCGAGCGACGCCAGGGTGAACAGGGTGGCGCCGGCGATGAACAGGTTGCGGCGGCCGAACAGGTCGCCGGCGCGGCCGCCGAGCAGCAGTAATCCGCCGAAGGCGAGACTGTAGGAGTTCATCACCCAGGACAGGCCGGTGGCGCTGAAGTGCAGGTCGGTCTGGATGCGCGGCAGCGCAACATTCATCACGGTGATGTCGAGGACGATCATCAATTGGCAGGTCAACAAGGTGGCCAGCACAATTCCCGACCGGAGTCGGGGGGCTCGAGCGGGTGCCGGCATGCGCACGGCAGCGTTCGAGGGAAGGGTGGTCGACAAGGAATGCTCCATCGAATGGGATGCAAACGGAGGAGACCTCCGTTTTCGATGGAGTTATCATATGGAGGGTTCCTCCATATGCGCAAGCCTAACCGGAGGGTCCATCCGTTTCTAGTGGAGGGTTCGTGGAAGCACCGTCGACCGGAAAGCCGATGCGCGCCGACGCGCGCCGCAACTACGAGCGGAT
This sequence comes from Nocardia sp. NPDC059154, assembly GCF_042755705.1. Classification (NCBI taxonomy): domain Bacteria; kingdom Bacillati; phylum Actinomycetota; class Actinomycetes; order Mycobacteriales; family Nocardiaceae; genus Nocardia; species Nocardia sp. NPDC059154. Next base: position 35,679 of record NZ_JBHZCS010000046.1, on the reverse strand, counting down.
CGTGACCACCGCCCAGCAGGCCTTCACCGAACTGGGCCCCGAGGCGCCGCTCGAGGAGATCGCGCGCCGTGCGGGGGTCGGCATCGGCACCCTGTACCGGCACTTCCCCAATCGTGAGGCGCTGATCGAGGCCGTCTACCGTTCCAGCATCGAGCATTTGAGCCAACGCGCCCACGACCTCCTCGAAACCCACACGGCCGGGACGGCTTTCGAGTACTGGATGCGCGAACAGGTGGAGTGGGTGATGGCCAATCGCGTCCTCGCCACCACGCTCAAGGCGGGCATGGACCACAACACGCCGACCTTCACGCTGTGCCGCGAGGCGATCACCGGGGCGGCTTCCCTGCTGGTACAGGCGGCACGGGAGGCGGGCACGATCCGCGCCGACATCGAGCCGCGCGACCTGATCCGGCTCGGACACGGCCTGGGCGTCGCCTGCGAGACCACACCCGACGCCGCCGAACGCCTGATCTCGGTGACCCTCGACGGCCTGCGCGTCACCCCGGCCGACGCTCAGCGGTTGTAGGGCTGTTCCTGAAGCCAGCTGAAACCGCGCTCCAGCAAGGGAAACGACTTCGGATCGAGCTGGGTGAACCAGGCGTGGATGCGATGACCCGAGTAGTCGTCGGCATCGACGACCATCCTGCCGGGACCCGGCCACCAGTAGCTGAGGCGCACGCGCACCGGGGTCTCCTCGAAGGTCCCCAGCGCGATCCGGTGGTGCAGATCGATGAAATGCCGCCGCGCGTCGATGGTGCCGCCATACACCTCGAAGGATTCGTCCATGTGCTGAATGGTGAGCACCACCGGGTCGGAGACATGGAAGGGCCGGTCGACCACGATTCGGCGCCAGCGCAATTGGTCGGTGAGCAGCGGATCGCGCTTGTAGCCCTCCGAGGAGAAGCCGTCCACCTGGTAGATCCCGTACAGCTCCGGCGCGGGGTGCTCCCATTGCCGCCAGTTCTGCGCACCGGTCACCCCGAGCAGGATCAGACCGACCACCAGCTGGGCCGCGAGTGCGATCCGATTTGCTCTCACCGAGCCGAACAGCGGGACCGGCCGGATCGCGGGTGCGGCGCGATCGGAGAACAGCACGGTCAGCAGCCGGCGTACGTGCGGCGCGAGCAGAAATAGGCTGAGCAGCAGGAACTGTGACGAGACCGTCTTCAAACGAATGTCGTAGGTCATGTTCAGCAGGAACACCTGGGTCATGTCCACCGCGCACAGCAGCGCACCGGCCGCGGTGGCGCGCGGCACCACCAGCAGCACGCCGGCCAGCAATTCCGCGACGCCCAATGCGATCTCGTACGGCTGCGACACACTGACCTGCGACCAGAGCACACCCTCGGGACTGAAATTGCCGAAGGGCTCGACCAGCCGATTCAGCACGAACGGCATCTGCGTCGGAATCGCCTTGGCCATCCCGAAATAGAACATCGCGGCAGCGAGCACGAACCGCAGATACAGCCGAACCCAGGCGTACGAGCGGGTATAGCGCGGTCGGCGCCGGTCCGCCACCGACCACACCGCCGTTCCCGTCACGGCAACCACCACCACGAGAAACAGTGCGGCCCATTGGAACCCGCTGTCACTACCCACCTGGGTACTGGTCACCTGCAGTCCCAGCACGTGGGTGGCGGTCCACTCGACCGGCGGCCGCGCACAGGCCAGCACACTGTGCACCGAAGCCCATCCGGTATCGATTCCCAAGCCCGCTAACAGAATAGGCACCAGACCGAGCACACCCGCCAGCCCGAACAAACCGAAATACAGCACCCCGAACCGAAACCCGATGCGCGTCGCGATATGCCAATGCCCTGAGCCGGATTCGTCATCCCCTCGGGGTACCGCCCCCGCTGCGTCGCCGGTTGCAGCGGCACTGACGGGTGCAGCCTCCTCGGTGCCCGAATCCCGTTCCGACGGAGCTGATTCCGGCACACCATCTACCGATTCGTCCGCGTTGAGCACATCAGATTCCGACACCAGACCCTCCCACCTCGAGCACCGCGTGCCGACGGTAGGTGTGAAGGCTTAACGCGGACCGGGTAGTTCGCTCAAGGAACCAGCGGTGTGGGCGCGGCGGGATTCGGCGGCGGGGGCTAGAGCAAGCTGTTGGCGGCGAGGCGCGCGAGGCAGGTGTCAACGACGTCGGCGGCGGAGCCGGACGCCTCCCCCGCCGCCCAGAGTTCGGTCGCCAGGCGGACGGCGGTATTGGCCATGGCGGCGGCGAGCGCGACGTCCAGGTCGTCGGCGGGGCGGCCGGTGCGGGCGGCGATGATCGGGATGAGCTGGGTTTCGCAGTCGTATTGGACGCGCAGCCAGGTCGCGCGCAGGGCGGGCAGTTGAGTTGCGGCCCGGACCAATGGGCGCAGGCGGCTCTCGGCGATGCCCTCGATCGCGAGCGTGCCGACCGTGGCGGTGCGATACGAGCGGCTCAGGGCTTCCCGCAGCGACAGTTCGGGCGGGCAGGCGGCGAGTTCGTCGGCCCAGGCCTGGGTTCCGATGGCGAGCAGCGGCGCGACGACGTCCTCCTTCCCGGCGAAGTACCGGTAGAACGTGCGCAGCCCCATCCCCGCGGCCGCCGCGATCTCGTCCACGGTCGTTGCGGCATAACCGTTTTCGTTGAAGAGGCGGGCGGCCACCAACGCCACTTCCCGGCGTGTGGCCGCCCGTCGGGTCTCGCTGAGCGCCGGGCGTCCGGCACGGTTTCGCTCGCTGGTCACCCGGGAACTGTACCGAGGTCGAAAACGTTTGATGGCGCGACGTGCCATTTTCGGCATATCGTGTCAGAAACTAGTTCCACCGATCAGGAAGTGATCCATGAACCGTCTCGAGCAGCGCCGCATTCTGGTGACCGGCGCCGGATCCGGTATCGGCCAGGCCACCGTCCTCCGTCTGCTGTCCGAAGGTGCGGTCGTCGCCGGCTCCGACGTCAATGCCGAGGGCCTCGCCCTGACCCGCAAGCAGGCCGCCGAGGCGGGCACCGCCGCGCGGCTGACCACCGTCGAGATGAATATCGGCGTGGAGTCCGAGGTGGTCGCGGGCGTGCGCACCGCCATCGACGCCCTCGGCGGACTGGACGCGGTGGTGAACGCGGCGGGGATGCTGCGCGCGGCCCACACCCACGAGACGTCGCTGGATCTGTGGAACCAGATCATCAATGTCAACCTCACCGGCACCTTCCTGGTGATCCGCGAGGCCCTGCCCGCCCTGCTCGCCAACCCGCGCAGCACGGTCGTCAACTTCAGCTCGACCTCGGCGAACTTCGCCCACCCGTACATGGCCGCGTACTCCGCCAGCAAGGGCGGCATCCAGACCCTGACCCATGTCCTGGCCCTCGAATACGGCAAGCAGGGCCTGCGCGCGGTGAGCGTCGCCCCCGGCGGCATCAAGTCCGGCATCACCGACGCCACCCCCGACTATCTCCCCCAGGACAGCGACTGGTCGCTGTTCGGCCGCCTGATCGCCGTTCTGCCCCAGGACAATCCGGCCGAACTGGCGGGCCCCGAGAACGTGGCCGGCGTCATCGCCATGTTGGTCTCCGATGACGGCCGCTTCATCAGCGGCACCGAGATCCGCATCGACGGCGCTGCCCACACGTAATACGGCACGGCCTCGATCGATACGGCGAGGCCCCGATCGACGATCCGATCGGGGCCTACTGCCGCAACTACTTTGCGGCACCCACCAGTTCGGCCGACGCCCCGCGCAGAATGCCGTCCGCCGTCCCCGCCGGCCACTCGAGCGCCGCATCCAGCTTGTGCAGCATATCCCCCGCGGGCGCCTCGACCAGGCACCGCTCGATCTGACTGATCACCCCGGCCGACGGCCCGCCCTTCTCGGCCACCTCAGCCTGCGTCCACCCGTACTCCCGCCGCCGCGCCTTCACCCGCTCGGCCAGCGCTTTGATATCCGGCGCTCCGCCCGTCGCCGCGGCACCAGTCTCCGCAACCTCTGCGGCAACCGCCGCCACCGCCACCGGCTCCGAAACGGCTGACGCTGTAGCCTCCGAAACGACGGACTCCGCCTTCGCCCCCTGCGCATCCAGCACCCGCAGTGCTTTCCCGGAAGTAATCACCCCCTGGGTAATGAGCCGAGACCGCTTCCGCCTGCCCATCTTCGCCATACACCGCTCCTCGATCCGCAATCCCAGCCTTCGCTGAAGCCCCGGCAAGGTTGCCACAAGTTCGCACGATTCCCCTGTCATCCCCTCCCCCTCGGCGTGCCAAGCCTCGAAAGCGCACGCACAGACGACCTGTCGATCGCTGGATGCCGACCGCACCGAGCCGCCGAACTTCGGACTCACCCGGATCTCCGACCGCAACGCCGAGCCGGCGGGTGCGAACCTGCGAGGCCCGGGGCGACCTTGTGCCGTGTCAGCCGTTTTCAGGTGAGTTGTTGCGGTGGAGCGGTACGTCTTCGAACTCGGTGAGCACGTGGCGGAGGAATGCTCGAATCAGGTGCTGGGCTGATGTCGTTGCACCGTAGAGGGTTTCGATTACCGGTTGCAGCTGCGGGCCCACGTCGACGGCCAGGCGCACCAAGCCTTGTTCGGCGCAGCGGGTCAGGGTCGGCTCGAGGAACTTCGCCGCGTCCGCGGTCCGGCCGGCGGCCGACAGGCAGCAGCCGTACAGGAGTTCGGCATTCGTGAGCGCGCGCGGGCGGTTCTGGGTGGAGATCACGTCGACGAGGCGCTGCGCTTGCCGGCTTGCCTGCTCGGCCGCTGCCGGGGTGCCCTTGCCGAGGAGTAGCCGGGTGGCCGATTCGTGGGCCAGTTCTGCGGCCATCGCGGTGGGAGCATCGGGATGGGCGGTATACGGTTCGAGGTGTTCGAGGTCGCGGCGGTCGGTGTCGGTGATCGGCAGACCCAGCCGGATGCGTTCGTTGATCATGCGGGCTGCCAGCCGCGGCAGGATCATGTTCGCCGCGAGCTTGGTTCCCTCGTCCAATCGCTCGTTCATGGCGTCGAAGTCGCCGCGCACCGCGGCCAGGCGGGCGGCGGTGCCGTAGCCCGCCATCTGGAACTCGACCGCCCCGCCCTCGACGCCGAGCCCGCCCGCGAGCAGTTCCTCGGCCTCGGTGAATTGGCCTTTCTCGTACAGCAATTCGCCGAGCAGCGCGCTGGCGAGCCGGGTGGCCTGCGATTGCCTGCCCGTCTGCAGCGCCTGACCGAGCGCGGTGCGGAACCGGGCCTCGGCGGTGCCGGCATCGAGCTGTTCGTAGGCGGCGCTCCCGTCGACGCAGTCGCAGTACACCGGGCCGAACGGGCCGCGCGCCCGGTCGCGGTACGGTTCGATCCAGCGATACCAGCTGTGCACCTCGGCGAAGTCGAAGCGATACAGCGCCGAGATCATCGCCCCCACTGCCAGCCCGTGGGCCATGAAGGGCCGCACCGAATCCCGTGCCTGTGCGAGCTCCGGCGCCAGTACCGCCGTCTGGTCGGTCGCGAGCGCCAGGCTGATCCGCACCAGCTTTATCTCGAGCTCGAGGTCGGCGGATTCGCCATCGTGGTCGCGGGCCGCGGCGAGCGCTGTCTCCGCGCGTGCCAAGGCGGTCTCCGCGGCGGCCGGGCGCTGTATGGCTACGTTCGCCCACGCGATGTGCAGCTGCAGCTTCGGATTCGACGCGGTGAGCGAGCCCGGCAGTTTGGCCGCCAGCCCGAGCAGCGTCCCCATGCGCGACTGCTCTATCAATTGCCCGGCGTGCTCGGCGACCAGTCGGGAGGCCCGCTGGGGTTCGTCTGCGGCGAGCAGGTGATCGACGGCCTCGGTGAGCATGTCGTGGGCCTCGAACCACTGCGCGGCGGTGAGGTGCAGTTCCTCGAGCAGTCCCGGATGCTGCCGGATCAGCCGCTCGCGCAGGAAGTCGGCGAACAGCGTGTGGTAGCGGAACCAGCGCAGATCGTCGTCGATGCTGCGCAGGAACAGATCTCGCTGCCGCACCTGTTCGAGCATGTCCTGGCCGTTTCTCACGCCCGTCAGCACCTCGGCGAGCTCACCGTTGATGCGCGTCGGAACCGATGTCCGCGTGACGAATTCGAGCAGTTCGGGTTCGAGGGTGTCCACGACGTTCTCCATCAGGTACTCCCCGATGGCGTAGTGCCGTCCCGAGATCTGATCGATATACGCGCCCGGATCGTCGCGGCCGCGCAGCGACATCGAGGCCAGTTGCAGTGCCGCCGCCCACCCTTCGGTGGATTCGCGCAGTCGCTCGACCTCGGCCGCGGCGAGGGTCAGCCCGCCGGTGTCGGCGAAGAACGCGGCGGTTTCCGCGTCGTCGAATCGCAGTGCGGACTCGTCGATCTCGGTGAGCTCGTCACGAACCCGCATGCGCCCCAGCGGAAGTCCGGTACGGCTGCGGCTGGTGACGATCACCCGCAGGTGATGGCAGCCGTGGTCGAGCAGGAATTCCATCGCGGCCACCGTCGCGGCGCTGGTCACCCGGTGCCAGTCGTCGATCACGAGCGCCAGGTTCTCGCCGCTGTTGTGGATCTCGTCGATGAGGGTGGTCATGACGTGCCGCGCGGCATCACTGGCATGCTCCTCGAGCAGCTGTTCCAGATCCGCGGCCACACCCGGATGGGCGTAGCGGATCGCCTCCACCACATGGGTCAGGAACCAGACGACATTGTCGTCATCGTCGTCCACGCTGAGCCAGGCCGCCCGAACACCCTCGGCGGCAAGAACATCCACCCATTCCGCGGCCAGTGTGCTCTTCCCGAATCCGACGGGTCCGTGGATCAGCACCAGCCGCCGGCCCTGCCCCTCCCGCAGCCGGTCGAGCAGGCGCCCGCGCAGTACCGGCTGCCGCGGCGCGCTCGGCGGACGGTACCGGGTGGACGGCGTCGGTGCCGGCGCCAAGCTCGAACGCGGCGGCGGGACGGGAACAGGCGGTGTGACCGTCCGGGCTCCGACATCGGCCGGCAGCGCCATCGAGTCGACCATGAGCCCGGAGGCGAATTCGATATTGCGCAGCCGGTCACCGAACTCGCTTGCGGTCTCGGGCCGGTCCGAAGGATCCTGTGCCATAGCGGATTCCAGCGCCGAGCACAGCGCTGCCGGTACCTCATTGTTCCGCAGGTCGGGCACCGGCTCGGAGGTGATCCGCACGAATTGCGCGACCATCGACTCGCCCTCGCGGCGTTCGAAGGCGGCGTGCCCCGTGAGCAGGCAGAACAGGGTGGCGCCCAGGCCGTAGATATCGGCGGCCTCGGCAGGTTCGGCTCCCCGCAGCACCTCGGGCGCGGTGAATGCCGGTGTCCCGGCGATGAGTCCGGACCTGGTCTCGAAAGCCCCACTGATGCGGGCGATTCCGAAATCGCTCAGCAACGGCTCGCCATAGTCGGATTGCAGGATATTGGCCGGATTCACATCGCGATGCACCATCCCGTGCCCGTGCGCGGCCGCCAGCGCACCGGCGATCTTCACCCCGACCGACAGCACCTCCTGCCACGGCAGCGGCCCCCGCTCCCGAATCCGCGATTGCAGCGACCCGAGTGCAAAGAACGGCATGACCAGATACGGCCGCCCTGTGACCGTGACATCGGCGGACAGCACCTGGACGATGTGCGGATGCCCGCCGAACCGGCCCAGCGCCCGCTGTTCCCGGAGAAACCGCTCCCGCTCATCCCCGCTCGACCGCGCATCGAGCACTTTCACCGCGACCAGCCGATCCAGCGAATGCTCATGACACCGGTAGACGACCCCGAACCCGCCCCGCCCGATCTCCAGGGCATCGTCCAACCCGGCCGCGGCGAGTTCCTCGGCGACCCCTATCCGCAGGTCAGGCTGCGTTCCGTCACTTTTCCGTTCGACCATGCCCGCTCATTTGCTTCGACGAGTTGGGCTCCAACACCCCGATCGTAACCACGGGTATGCCCGAGCGGCGGATTGTTGCCCACCGCGGCCGGAACCGCGAACCCGTGCGGTGCCCCCAGCGACCACACCAGCCTCACCAGCAACGGCCTGGCCGACGACCGCTCTCAGCGAGCGCGCGGATGGCATCGATGGTGACCGAGATCGGCTGGTGCCGTACCAGCAGCCGAATCCAGTCCGGGGTGGGCCTGGACGAAGCCGCCGCCGAGCCGAATTCCGACGGGGAAGCCGCTCATGAGCACCCCGCACTGCTCTGGCTTCTCCTGAGGCCGCCTCCGCGATTCCGGGGAGGTGAGTCGGTTCGGTGAGTGGTTCGATAACCGGAAGCAATCCGCAAGACGAGACGTCCGGTCCACCACATGTCTCCTACCGTTCCGCTCTGCCAAATCGCCGCGTCGCCCGCTCCTCGGCGCGCGTCTCGCGCCCATGAATCGAGTCGCGCACCGCAGCCTGAAAATTCGGAATCGGGTCCGCCCAGCGATCGCTGCGCGATAGTTGAAGTCGGCGAAGGAGTTCAAGATGGCAGAGATCGTGTCCGTCACCGGCGGCAAGGTTCTGGGCACGCGCGAGGGCGGCGTCACCCGTTTCCTCGGCATCCCCTACGCGGCAGCGCCGATCGGGCCCGCCCGGTTCGAAGCCCCGCGACCGGTCGAGGCCTGGTCGGGCGTGCGCGAAGCCCTCGAATTCGGACCCACCTGTGTGCAATCCCCGTATCCGGCGCCGATTCACGCCCTCATCGGCAGCGACGGGATCCCCGGCGACGAGTATCTGAACGTCAATGTGTGGACTCCCGATCACACGGGGTCCGGTCTGCCGGTGCTGGTGTGGATTCACGGCGGGGCGTTCGTCCGTGGGTCGAACGCCCGGCGTATTTACGATGGCACCGCCTTCGCGCGCGACGGTGTCGTGGTGGTGTCGATCAATTATCGGCTCGGCATCTCCGGGTTCGCCGCGATTCCCGGTTCCGCGTCGAATCGTGGTCTGCGCGACCAGATCTTCGCATTGGAGTGGGTGCGCGAGAACATCGCGGCCTTCGGTGGCGATCCCGGCAATGTCACGGTCTTCGGCGAGTCCGCGGGCGGGATGAGCGTGGTGGCGCTGCTCGCGTCACCGCGGGCACGCGGGCTGTTCCGGCGCGCGATCGCACAGAGCGCCAATGGTTCCGCGGTCGCCACCGCGGAGGACGCGGGCAAGGTGGCACGGCAGCTGGCCGATCTGCTCGGCATCGAACCGGCCGCGTCCGCCTTCGGCCGGCTCGGACCAGAAGAGCTGCGCAGCGCCCAGGATTCACTCGCCCTGGCGCTGATGACCGACCCGGATCCGGACCGCTGGGGTGCGTCGATCGTCGCCAACGGACTCGGCATCATGAGCTTCTTCCCGATGATCGACGGCGATGTGATCCCGGACCGTCCGGCGGATATCATTGCCGCCCAACCGGATCGGACCGTGCCCCTGCTCACCGGATGGACCGCCGAGGAATTCCGATTCTTCACCTTCCCCTCGGGTCTCGCCGCCGGAATCACCGACCAGACGCTGCCGCATTTCCTCGCGCGCTACGGTCTGGATCCATCGGTTGCCGATCGCTACGCCGCCAACCGCCCGAACGCCACACCCGCGGACGTGTTCGCCGCCGTCCTCACCGACCTCGTCTTCCGCGATGACGCCATGCGCATCGCGGAATCCACCGCCGCAGCGGGCAACCCGGCCTACGTCTACGAATTCGCCTGGCGCTCGGCCATTGCCGACCTGGGTGCCTGCCACGTCATCGAGGTCCCTTTCGTCTTCGACCAACTCGCCGCCGGCCACACCCTGCTCGGCCCGAACCCACCGCAGCCGCTGGCCGACGAGGTGCACCGCGCCTGGGTGCGCTTCGCCACCCACGGCGACCCGGGCTGGTCCCGCTTCGACACCACCACCCGCACCGTTCGTGTCTTCGACGCTCCGGAATCCCATGAGGTGGCCGACCCCCGCGCGGACGAACTACGCGCCCTGCGCCGAGCGAAGCTCACCTCCAGCGCGCCGGTCTAGCGGCATGAAATGGCAAGGGCCGCAGGTGAGGAACCTGCGGCCTTAGCCGAGCGCGCCCGCTCGAGTCAGCGAGAGGCGTGGGGCCCCAACGAAATCCGGGCGCGGTAGTCGGCATGCCAACTCGCGGCCGCCCGACGCACGCCCGGCTTGACGCGTGTGCGGCCCCGCCGCTACCTTGAAATCGAGACAGATCAGTCTCGATTTTGGCCCGATGGAGGCGAGTCGAACATGGTTGCGCAGGCACTGGACGTGCGGGAAGCCGTCCAGATCGTCGAACGATTGGCACAGGCGAAAAGCCGACAGGACGTAGCGGCCACAATGGCCGTGTACCACCCGGACGCCGTACTCGAATCGCCGTCGCTCGAATCCCATTACGCCGGGACCGAGGTCGAGGGCGCGATCAGGGGATGGTTCGCGTTCGCGCCCGACTACGAGGTCCGGCTTGACGGCCACGGGCTCGATGATGAGACCCTGTGCTGCTGGGGCCAGATCACTTTCACTCCGGCGTTCACCTTCAATGGCGCAGTGCCGAACGGAAATCGGGTCTCGGTGCCGGTCTTCATTCTGTTCCGCTTCCGGGACGGCCGGGTGAGCTGGGAGAGCTTCCACTTCGACGTCGCCGGGGTCGCCCGTCAGTGCGGCGTCGACGCGAGCGCCCTGGTGCGGGCGTCATGATCGTCGGCGCTCGCCGGCCGAGCACTACCACCATGCGCGCGGCCCGGCACGAGAACTGGGGATCGCCACTGGAGATCGCCGACGTCGAACGGCCGGAGCCCGCCGCGGGTGAAGTCCGTATCGCGGTGCGGGCGACCAGCGTGAACCCGATCGACATGCACACCGGCAACAATTCCGGCTATGAGCAGTCCATGCGGCTGCCCTGCATCCCCGGGTGGGACGTCGCCGGTGTGGTGGATGCGGTCGGCTATGGAGTGACCCGCTACGCCGTGGGCGACCGCCTCTACGGTCTGGCCTCGTTCCCCTATCCCGCGGGCACGTACGCCGAATACATGACCGTGCCCGCGTATCAGCTTGTGCCGATGCCGAAATCGGCTTCCTTCGCAGAGGCGGCGTGCTTGCCGATGGCCGCGCTGACGGCCTGGCAGATGCTCGACGCGGTCGGGGCACGCGCCGGTCAGCACGTGCTGATCAGTGGCGCCTCCGGCGGCGTGGGTCACCTCGCGGTGCAGTTGGCGGTCGCGCGCGGCGCCACGGTCACCGCCCTGGTGCGTCCCGATCACCATGCCGCACTGCACGAATTGGGCGCGCACACCTGCGTGGACTACACCGATCCGGACGCTGTCGCGGCAATCGGGAAGGTCGATGCGGCGATCGATCTGGTCGGATTCGATTTCGGCGCTTCGCTGTTCGACCGCGTGACGCCCGGAGGCGCGATCGCCTTGGCGACCGCATGGTCGGTCAAGGGATACCAGGCCGCCGCGGCGGAGCGAGGTATCCGCGCGGCCTCGTGCCTGGTGGAACCCGATCCCACGGCCCTCGCGGCCCTCGCGGAGCTGGTCGATTCGGGCGCGGTCCGCGTCGTCGTCGGCGCCGAGTTCGATCTCACCCAGGCCGCCGATGCCCAGCAGTGGGTCAAGGACCGGCGTGGCTTCGGCAAGACCGCGATCACGGTGAAGGCACCGGAGCGAGCGTGACCGAAAAGCCCAGGCAGCTGCGCGGAATCGCGGTGCGCGACAAGCTTGTCGGCATTGCGACCGACCTCTTCTACGACAACGGTGTACGTGCCATCGGTGTCGATGAGGTGGTGCGACGGGCGGGGATGGCGAAGGCGAGCCTGTATCGCTGGTTCCCCACCAAGGACGACCTCGTTCTCGCGGTACTGCAGCAGCGCGATGACCGGTTCTGGGCCCGCTGGGACCAGACCGCGTCGCGCCACGCCGACGCACGGGCCGAACTCGACGCCCAGCTCGCCTGGATCCAGGACGTCGCGACGCGAGAGGGCTACCGCGGCTGCGCTTTCGTCAACACAGCCGCGGAATTCAGCAATGCGCAATCGGAGCAAATCCGGCAGCGGTGCGCCGAGCACGAACACGAACTCGCGCGACGGCTCCGCGCGCTGACGGCGCGGCTCGGCGTCGCGGACGGCGATCGGCTCGCCGATCAGCTCCACCTCGCCATCGTCGGCGCCTTCGCGGTCGGCGGGATCTACCCGACCGGCGGACCGGCCATCCGCCTCAGGGCATTGGCCGAGGACCTGATGGACGGCCGCCGGCCGGCGACCTGACACTGCCCGCGAGGCGGCACCATTTCGACGGCCGACCGAGTCGGCGGGGATCGTTGCCCTGCCGACGGTCCGCGCCGGGACTTTTCTGGATCGTCGACCGAATTCCATTGCCGCACAGGGCCCACCGGGTCACTGGGCGCGTTCCGTCGGGAACTGAACATCAGTCGAGAACTGCTGCCGAACTCGCGACCGAGGACCCTGGTGCTCGACCAGTCGCAATTCGGTCATTGCTATTTTGCAGCGCGCGATAGCCGAAGTAGTACACGACCATTTGGGAGGCCCATGCGGTCAGGGCCAGGATGTAGAAGATCGTGTGGTGCTCATCGTCGCCGGGTATGCGGTAGAAGTCGTACATCCCGGCGATTGTGGCTGCCGCGGCTGAGACGGCCGCTACCGCAATCGCGTTACCGCGCTCACCGATGTTCCACAGCCGCCACGCGAAATAGAGCAGGAACAGGGTGGTCAGGGCGTTCATCACGACATAGAAGATGGCCCCGGCGAGCCCGAGTTCACCGGCGAAGAAGGACATGACCAGTCCACCTGCGATGGCCAGCCCGAAGACGCCGATATCGACGGCGAGCGAAGGCTTGAACCCGTGGGTGACCTGCATCAGACCCAGGACGAGAATCACGGTGATTCCGACCGACCGGGAGAACGCGTCGAAGAAGAATGCGAGGTGATACATCGGACTGGTTTCGTTGGCGCCGACCAGCCCGTAAATGAGGAAGTTGGTTCCCGAGGTCGCGACGATGATCCATTCGAGGCCGAGTAAGTAGTTTCCGTAGTTCCGGATGAACTTCCAGCCGGTGGTGAACCCGGCGACGATCATGAGGAGATCGGCGAGTGCATACAGTGCGGTTTTGAGATCCATGACCAACCTTGTTCCGAGGCTCGATATTTGACGTGTCGATGAACCGGCGCCTAGTGCGAGACCTCGAAGATCTCCTCGCGCGGGGTGCCGACACGTTCGAGGGCCTTGTAGAACCGCTCCGGCTCGGCCCATTCCTCAGGCGTGAATACCCCGGCGCGGGTTCCGGGTTGTTCGTCGAGTGCCACCACCATGAACGCGGCGCACGCCGTTCCCGTCGCCGCGGCCATATCGGTGAACAGGTAGGTGCCAGGTCCACTCACAGGGGTACGGCGGGTGACCACCGTTGGCAGGCCGTTTCGGAGTCCGGTCACCTCGACCTTCAGGGCGGTCTTGTGGGGGAAGGTATGGCCCACCGCCGCCAGGGCAAGGAACTTGATCAGCTCGGTACGCGTCGTCTCCCCGGTGCGCACGAGGTTCCACATTCCGGAGAGGGCGTTGCGCCAGCCCTCGACGCTGCCGAACTTGTTGGTCATCAGAGCTTCCAGGAAGTCGATGGCCTTCTCCATGGGCATCTTCCCCGTCTGCACGGCCAGGCCGACGCCGCGGACCATGCCGTTGTAGGGTGCTGGATCCAGACCGCCGAAGCAGCGAATGTTCTTGGCATCCGGGTACTTTCGCGGCAAGGTCACCGGCTCCGGGTGAGCGGTCTCGTGCACCATGGTCAGCCCCAGTCCGGCACCCAGCTCCGCCCAGCGGGTCTCCAGCCAGGACTGGTGCAACACCGGTCCGCCGTTCTCCCAGGTCATGCAGGGGCCGGCGGCGACCCGCAGCATATGGTCGAGAACCGCGCGGCCGATGGATCCGCGCTCATCGCCGACTACCCAGTACACGTCGATGTTCTCGACCCTGTCCAGCTCGCCGGCCGCGTCGGCCACCAACACGTTGGTGAAGCCGGGCGACGCACCGCAGCCGATGTACATCGGTACTCCGGCCGCTCTGGCGTCGTCGTGCAAGGACAGCGCGTGCAGGGTGCTCTCGATATCGTCGTCGAAATCGAGATAGGGCACCTTGGCCTCCAGGCACGCCTCCATCACGGGACCTGCGGTGCGGATGTATGGACCGGCACCGAGTACCACCAGCGCGGCCCCCTCGATGGCCTTGCGAAGCCCTTCGCGGTCGTACAGGTCGAGCCGTGCGGCGGTCGCCAGACCGGACGGCAGCCGCTGCACCAGCTGATCGAGCAGCTCGGGACGGATGTCGTAAAGGGCCAGTTCCCAGTCCCCATCAGCGACGGCGAACCGTTCAATGGCGAGCCGACACATCTCTCCTGCGGCCCCGATGAAGACAATTCGCTTGGTGCCCATGGTCGTACTCCTGTGGATCGAGGGCCGCATGCGGTCCAGGTGGTAATACTCGTAGTCGATTCGAGTTCGAGTTTGACTTCGAGTCGAAGCTAGTGCGAAGGCGCGCTCGGCGCTACCCGTTTACCGAAATTGTTACGGCCTCATCGAAAACGTAACGGGCCGTCGGGTTCGAACTCGACGGGCTCGACGGGTCCGAGAACCAGCGGTCGAACGCGCCGGACGCCCACCTCCGACGGCACGCCGTAGCGGTTCGTCGCCTCGGCCCGGCGACGCCCCGCACGGCGAGCCCGTAGGAGATCCCGCCTGGCTCCTCAGCCGGGGTGCGCTCGCCGCGACTCGCAGATCACCGACTCCGGATCGGCCGCCGGCCTACACACGGGGGTGGTGTGGGACCTGGTCTCCGAGCTCTGCCCGGTGGTGCGGGTGAGCGGTGTCCGCCGGTTCGGTACACAGCGTCTCCAGGGCGGTGGTCATCGCGGTGACAATGGATTCGACGGTGGGGTGGTCGAAGAGTTCGGCGGCGTAGACCATTTCGCCGTGGATCCCGGCCTGGTCGCCATCGGGGGTGTACTCCTCACGCAGGTTGAGCAGGAGTTCCCAGGGGATGTGGCGGACCGGGACCGGGCGGTGGCGGATGGTCAGTTCGGCTCCGGCTGTGGCGATTTCGGCTCCGCGAAGGTAGGTGACCATGACCTGGAAAAGCGGGTGATGGGTTCGGGAGCGGGGTGGGTTGAGGAGTTCGACGAGGTTGTCGAACGGGAACTCCTTGTTGTCGTAGGCGGCGAGAACCCGTTCGCGGACCTGTTGGACGAGGTCGGAGTGGGGCGGGTCGCCGGAGAGGTCGACGCGGACGATCGCGGTATCGACTACGCAGCCGACCAGGTCCTGCAGGCCCTCGGCGTCGCGGGCACTCAGGGCGACGCCGATGGGCAGGTCGGGGCCCGCGCCGCGGTCGTACAGGGCGAGGGCGAGGGCGGTGTGGACGAGCATGTAGATGCTGGCGCGGTGGGTGCGGGCGGCGCGGGCGAGGGCGCGGTGGGTGGCCGCGTCGAGGTGGACGGGGACGGCTGCCGCGGTGTTCTCCCGGCGTTCGGCGCGCGGACGATCAGTGGGTAGCACCGGATCTGGTGGCAGCCCGTCGAGTGCGGTGCGCCAGTAGCGCGCCTGCCGGGCCAGCAGGCGGCCGTGCGCGTCCCCGGACTCGAGCAATCGCCTCGACCACAGTGTGTAGTCTGCGAACTGTGTTGCCGCAGTGGACCATTGGGGCGCTTGTCCGGTAGCACGGGCACGGTAGGCGGTGAGCAGGTCCCGCTGGATCACAGGCAGGGATTCGCCGTCGGCGGCGACATGGTGGATTACGCCGAGCAGGATGTGGTGCTCGGGGCTCGAGCGGTAGAGGCGGATGCGCAGAGGTGTTTCCGTGGTGAGGTCGAAGCCCCGTCGCAGCTCGGAATCGATTGCACTATCGACGTTTTCGCCGCTGGAGATATCCACAACCCGGAAGTCCGGCCGTGCGGACTCGATCGGCAGGATGCGTTGGATGGGACCGTCCAGGACGTACGGCAGCACGGTGCGCAGGATTTCGTGCCGTTCGACCAGATCATTCACGGCCGCTCCCACCGCCGGGATGTCGAGCGGACCGTGCAGTTCGAGTCCGGTGGTGATCAGATAGTCGGGGCGGTTGCCGCTGAGATAATTCACGGTCCACAGCCCCTGCTGGATGGGCGTGAGCGGGATCGGGTCCGTTCGGCGCACGGCGGCGATGTCGACTGTCCCGAGTGACAGGGGGCTGTGCGGGAGATCCCCGGTTCCGCGGCGTTCGAGGGTCTGGTCGAGGGCGGCGACGGTCGGCGATTCGAACAGATCACGCAGTGACACCGCGACTCCGAGCGCGGACCGCAAGCCCGCGACTATGCGGATCGCGGACAGCGAGTTGCCGCCGAGCGCGAGGAAGTCATCGGTGAGTCCGACTTCCACCACACCCAGCGCTCGCGCGAACGTGGTCGCGATGACCTGCTGCCGTGGTGTGCGAACGGGAACGCGCTCACCGGCCACGGGCATGGGCAGCGCGCCGACATCGAGCTTGCCGATGGGGGTCAGCGGCAATTCGTCCATGGCCACGATGGCCGAGGGCACCAGATACGAGGGCAGGGTTGTGGCCAGCCGGGTGCGCAATGCGGCGGTATCGACGGCGCCGTCCCCTACGAGGTGGGCGATGAGCGACTGTCCGCTCGCGGCCCGGCGCGCCGTGACGATCGCCGCGGTGATGCCGGGCTCGCGCAGGATGGCCGCCTCTACCTCTCCCGGTTCGACGCGAAAACCGTTGACCTTCAACTGCCGATCGGCACGGCCGAGGAAATGCAGCAGGCCGGCGGTATCCCAGCGCCCGAGATCACCGGTGCGGTACATCCGCCCACCGGCGGCGTCGAACGGGTCGGCGACGAACCGCTCCGCGGTGCGCGCCGGTTCGCGGTGGTAGCCGTTGGCGAGTCCCGCGCCGGACAGGTAGATCTCACCGGTGACCCCGGCGGGTACCGGTCGCAGCGCCGAGTCCAGTACCGCGACACGGGTATTGTCGGCCGGGCGTCCGACCGGGACCGGCCGGTCCGGCGACATGTCGTCCGGGAGCGCAAAGCTGAGCACGAAGCTGGTCGCTTCGACCGGCCCGTACAGATTTCTCACCACGGGTGGGTGCTCGCCGCGCCGTACGGCCGCGGCGGCGTGCGGCGGCAGCACATCACCGGCGGACGCGATCATCCGCAATGCGGCGAGCTCGTTCGGAATTTGCTCGGCCAGTATGTGAAACAGGCCCGGCGACAGCATGATCGAGGTGACCCGGCCAGCGCGCAGTACCTCGCTGTAGTCGTGCACATCGAGGACGCCGGAGCGCGCGAGCACCACGGTGTGACCATTGAGCAGCGGCAGCCACATCTCCCACACCACCATGTCCCAGGTGTAGGGCAGATGCATCAGCATCCGCTGATGCCCGTCGTCCCGGCCGATCCGATCGCGGGCGCGCGTCACGATATTGCGGTGGGTGACCTCCACGCCCTTGGCCGCACCGGTCGATCCGGAGGTGAACATGAGCGTGGCCACGGTATCGGCCGGCACGGCGACGCCGAGATCGCTGTCGTCGAACTCGGTTGCCGCACCGTCGAGTTCATGTATCACCAGTTCGGCACCGGTGAACGCCAGCAGCCGCCGCACGTGCGCGGGCGGGTAGCGGTCGCTGAGCGGTACGCATACCGCGCCCAACTTGGCGATGGCGAGAAAAACGACCACGAGATCGACCGAGCGCGGCAATGCGATGCCGATCGGCACGCCCGGTCCCGCACCACGGGCGCGCAGCCAGCGAGCGACCTGATTGGCGCGCGCGTTCAACTCGACGTAGGTGAGCTCCGCACCGTCGCACCAGAGCGCGACATCGTGTGCGTGCGCCCGTACGGTCGACTCGAAACACTGTGCGAGCCCGCCATTCTCGATATCGGCCGTCGCGCCGCGTCCGGCGGCGAGCAGTTCGGCGCGGTGCGCGGGCGGCAGCAGGTCGAGCCGGCCCACCGGGGACTGCCGCGGTGCGGTGAGCGCCGCCGCGGCGACGAGGATGCGCGACCACAGCTCGTCGACCTCGGTGAGGGCATCGACCTGTTCGAGCTGCACCGCGATTCGGAAGGTCAGCGCCCCCGCAGCGGGCTCCACGATGACGGTCAGCGGGAAATGTGTTCCGCCGACAACATTCACGGAGGTCACCCGCAGGTCCGCGTCCGGATCGTCGAGCAGAGCGGTATCGATGGGGAAGTTCTCGAAGACGAGCGAGGTGTCGAACAGGTCGCTCGCGCTCGCCGCCGCCAGGATGTCGGGCAGCCCGAGATGGTCGTGCTCCATCAACGCCACGCGTTCCCGCTGAATCCGGACCGCGAGTTCGATCGGCGTCTCCGACATGCGCGAGCGCACCCGCAGCGGCACGGTATTCATGAGCAGTCCGACGGCGCCGTCCAGATCACCGCCATCGCGGCCGGAGACGGTGATGCCGAAGACGACGTCATCGCTTCCGGTCAGATTCGACATCACCAGCGCCCACAGCGCCTGGATCATCGAGTTGAGCGTCAGCCCGTGCGCCGCGGCCTGTTCGCGCAGCGCGGTGACCGTGGCGGCGGGCAGGATGAAGCTGCGCTCCTCGGGCCTCCGCCACCGCCGCTGGTCGGCCCGCGCGACCTTGCACGGTTCGGCTCCGGTGAGGGCCTGGGCCCAGGCCCGGCGAGCACCGTCGCGGTCCTGCGCCGCGGACCATTCGAGGAATGCGGTGAACGGTGTGGCAGCGGGCAATTCGAGGCCGCGGTAGCCCAGCAGCAGTTCACGGAGCAGGATGCCCAGCGACCAGCCGTCGAGCAGCGCATGGTGGTGTGTCACCAGCAGGGTGGCGGAGTTCGGCCCGGTGCGAACGAGAGTGACCGTGAGCAGCGGACCCACCAGCGGCTCCGGGTGCGCGTCCTCGGCGCGCACCCGCTCCAGCGCCTCGTCACGCCGGCCCGAAGTCGGATCGTCGAGATCCACTACCCGCCAGGGCAACTCGATGTCAGCGCGAATCTCGTATTCCGGCATATCGCCATCCACGACGAACCGGCCCAGCAGGTGCGGATGTCGATCGAGCACCGCGCGCAGGGCAGCGCTCAGCCGCTCCGCGTCGATCGGGCCGTCCACCGTCAGCACAACCTGTATGAGATAGGGGTCCTCGCCTTCCCCGCCCTGGTACAGCGAGTGGAACAACAGCCCGGCCTGCAAGGGCGTCGCGGGCAGGAAGGTACGGCCGTCGCGCATGGCGAGCGGGCTCACCGCCGCCCGGGCGGGCACCGGCGGAGGCATCCCGACCGTGCGCGCCAGCGCACGAATACTCTGGTGTTCGAACACATCCCGCGGTGTGATCGCGAGCCCGGCAGCACGGGCCCGGTCCGACAGCCGGATGGCGAGGATGCTGTCCCCGCCGATGGCGAAGAAACCGTCGTCGACGCCGAAACCCTTGTGCCCGAGCACTTCCTCGAACACGGGGCGCAGCCGTGCCTCGGCATCGCCACGCGGCGAACCACCGTCGGCGGGTGCCGTGCCATCAATGGTGAGCGCGCGCAGAGCGCGTTCGTCGATCTTGCCGTTGGAGGTCGTCGGGATGGCGTCGACCGCCACGATGATGGACGGAACAGCATGTGCGGGAAGCCGTTCGGCGATCGCGGTGCGCACCGCGCCGATATCGATACCCGGGCCGGCGACATAGGCGGCCAGCCGCCGGTCGCCCGGCCGGTGTTCCACGACCAGCACCACCGCCGCACGCACCGCCGGGAGTGCGCACAGGGCGGCCTCGATCTCGCCCGGTTCGATGCGGAAGCCACGGATCTTCACCTGCCGGTCGGCTCGCCCGAGGTATTCGAGTGTCCCGTCCTCGGTCCACCGCGCCACATCGCCGCTGCGATACATGACGGCGCCGGGTCCGCCGAAGGGATCGGCCGTGAAGCGCACGGCGGTGCGGCCCGGCTGACGCAGATATCCCGCGGTGACGCCGGGACCGGCTACGTAGAGCTCACCCGGCACCCCGGGGGCGGCGGGTCGCAGCGCGGCGTCGAGGATGTACACGGCCAGATCCGGTATAGCCGTGCCGATTTCGCCGGCCGACGCGACACCGGTCAGCGGCGTTCCGGTGGTGAACACCGTCGTCTCGGTAATGCCGTACATATTGACCAGGCGCGGCGCCCGCGGATCATGCCGCGCCCACCACTCGGCCAGCCGCCACGGCTCCACCGGCTCACCGCCGAACAGCACGTAACGCAGTGCGAGCCGGTCACTTTCGGCCCGCCGGCTCGCCTCGGCGTCGACCAGCATGCCGAAGGCGGAAGGCGTCTGATTGAGCACCGTGACTCGTTGCGTCACCAGCAGTTCGAGAAATTCACGCGGCGATCGGGCTGTCTCGGCGTCGACGATGACCAGCTTGCCGCCGTGGCCCAGCGCTCCCCAGATCTCCCACACCGAGAAGTCGAATGCGGCGGAGTGGAAAAGGGTCCAGACATCATCGGGCCCGAACTCGAACCACGGCCGGGTCGCGGTGAGCAGCCGGACCACATTCGCGTGTGTGACGACCACGCCCTTCGGGCGGCCGGTCGTTCCGGAGGTGTGAATCACGTAGGCAGGCAATTGCGGCGACCGCGGCACAGCGTGTTCGCTCGGAACGACCTGCAACGGGTCCCCGATGCGCAGGACGGGCGCGGCCGAGATCCCCTCCGGGAGTTCGACTCCGGCACCGGTGAGTACGAGCGCCGGTGCGGCATCGTCGAGGACCGCACGCAGCCGTCCCGGCGGATAGCTCGGATCGAGCGGTACATAGGCCGCACCCGCGCGCAGCACCGCGATGATGGCGACGATCAGATCCATGGAGCGCGGTAGTGCGAGGCCGACGAATTCCCCCGGGCCGACGCCGTATCCGGTAATGATCCGGGCCAGTCTGCGAGCCCGCTCGTCGAGCTCGGCATAGGTGAGCTGCTCGTCGCCGTGCACCACGGCGACGGCCCCACCGTTCGCGGCCACCATGCGGTCGAATCGATCGACGAGTGTTTCGGCTACCTCGTCGGTGACCGAGGGCCCGGCCGGATCCGGTGTGGGCCGCAGCATGCCGAGCGGGAGTTCCTCCGGGGCCACGGCCAGGGCGGCAACGGTCTCGGTGAGCCGGTGGTGGTGCGCGGCGAGGTCGCGCTCGGAGTACCGCAGCGTCGTCGATTCCAGCACCACCGACAGCGCCGGATCGCCGTTGTCGTAGACGCTGATGTTCAGATTGTCGGAGCGTCCGGCCGCCAAATGCCGCAGGGAGGCGGATTCGGATCCGAAGCGCAGATCCTTCTGCATGGGCATCACATTGACGGTGGGCCCGAGGATGCCGCCTTGGAGCCCGCTCCCGCCCAGGTCGGCGAGCATATCGCCGTACTGGAAACGCTGGTGGCGCAGGATGATCAGGGATTCGGCGCGCACGGCGGCGAGGAGCTCGCCGAGGGTGGCGGCCGGATCGACCGTGATCCGCAGCGGCAGGATGTTCGCCGTCATACCGAGTGCGTGCCGAGAGCGCTTGGCGGGCACCGCCAAACCGACAGTGACCGTGCGCGTGCCCGAATCCGCGTGCAACAGCAGCGCGATGGCGGCGAGCATCCACACCGGCCACGGGGTCCCGGTGGCATCCGCCCGGGCGCGCAGTGTCTTCCACTCGGCTTCGGCGAGCACTCCGGCCTGCCGCAGGTACCGATTGCCGTCCGCGGCCGCCGGCGCGGCGGCGAACTGCGGTGGCTCGTGGGACCCGCCGATGGCGAGCCGCTGCGCCCAGAATTCGCGGTCGGCCGCGAACCGCGTGGAAGTCCGGAACCGCTCGTCCTCGGCGACCAGATCCGCCACCCGGTCGAACACCGATTCCTCCACCGGACATCCGTCGAGCAGCGCGGTGTAGGTGTCGGCGACACGCCGGATGAAGGCGGCCGAGGACGCCCCGTCGAGCACCACGTGATGCGAGCGAATGAACCACAGCGTGCCCGCCTCGCCCACATCGAGCAGATGGTGTTCGAACAGCGGCGCGCGCCCCAGGTCGAACGGCCGCTGCAGGGCCGCCTCCATGAACCGCAACGCCTCCCCGTGCGCGTCCGCCGCGCCGCGGAAGCTGTTGCGGTGCAAGGGCCAGTCCGGCACCTCTTCCACCACCTGCACGAGCGAACCGTCGGCCTCGGTGTCGAAGCGCACGCGCAATGATTCCGCCCCGGCGGTGACGAGGCGCAGTGCCCGTTCGAACACCTCCTCGTCGAGCGCGCCGTGAATCTGCACGTAGCCGCCGACGATCAGACGCTGCCCGGTGGCGTCGAGTTGCTGTGCGACCCAGACGTGTTGCTGCGCACGTGTCAGCGGTAGGCGCCGGGTCATGCTAGCTCCTCGATGGTCGAGTGTGGATGGCGGGCGATGGCGGTCAGCAGTTCCCGCATGGTGGCCCCGATCTCGGCCACCTGTGACTCATCGAAAACATCTCGGAGATAACCGATTCGAACTCTCAACTCGAGTCCCGGATCGACGGTGACCGACAGCGGATAGTGGGTGGCGTCGGTGAGTTCGAGGCGCCCGCCGGTCACGCCGTCGAGGGTGGCGACCGCGGCGGTGAGTTGCTCGGCGTCCACCGGATAGGACTCGAAGACCAGCACCGTGTCGAACAGCAGGTCGCGCAGGCCGGCGGCGGCGTGGATCTCACTCAGCCCGAGCTGGTGGTGTTCGATCATTTCGGCCTGTTCGACCTGCACCGCGCGCAGCAGATCCGCCACGGGCATGCGCGGACCGAATTGCACACGCACCGGCACGGTGTTGATGAACAGTCCGACAATGGATTCCACGCCGGGCAGTGCGGCGGGCCGACCGGAGACGGTCGCGCCGAAGACCACGTCACCGCGTCCGAGCCTGCGCCCCAGCAGAATTGCCCAGACCACCTGCACCACGGTGTTGACAGTGACACCGATGTCGGCGGCGGTCACGACGAGTGCGCCGGTGGTCTCCGCATCGAGAGACCACCGGTATTCCCCTGTCGTGACCGTACTTTCGCGGAAGCGGGTGGGCGGGGCGACCAGGGTCCGCTCGGCCACACCGTCCAGGGCTCGCTGCCAGGCCCGAGTGGATGCGGCCGCGTCCCGGTCGTGGTTCCAGGCGAGGTAGTCGCGGAAGGATCCGTCCGGCGCGCGCAGCGGCACACCGGCGTAGAGCGCCAGCAGATCGCGCAGTACCAGCGGCACCGACCAGCCATCGAACAGGATGTGGTGGTAGGTCACGATCAGCACCGGCTCCGCCTCCGCGACACGCGCGAGCGTGAAGCGCAGCAGCGGTGGTCGGGCCGGATCGAATCGACGTGCACGCTCCTGTGCCGCCAGCGCCACGAGATCGTCCACCGTGGCCAGATCCACTTCACGCCACGGCAGTTCGGCTGTTTCGGGCACCACCTGCATGGGCTTGCCCGAATCGTCGAAGACGAAGGCCGCGCGCAGGTTCGCATGGCGCTGCAGGATGTCCTGCCCGGCCCGTCGCAGCCGATCGCGGTCGATCGCCCCACCGGGTCGCACCACCGTCTGCACGTTGTAGACGTCGGCGACGCCGGAAGCGGACGGCATGGCCATGACAGCGTGGAGCAACAACCCCGACTGCAGCGGTGTGAGTGGCCACACGTCGGTGAGCCGGCCGTAATCCCGCTCCCAGCCGGTGATGTCGTCACGGCTCACCCGCACCAGCGGGAAGTCCGACGGCGTGTGCCCGCCCGCGCGTTCATCCCGGGCGTGCGTGGCGATGGCTCCCAGCGCGGTCACCCACAGCCGCGCCAGCTCCGAGACCGCCACCTCGTCGAGAAGCGTGGTGGGATAGGTGAATCCGGCGCGCAGCCGGGTGCCCGTCACGATCGCGTTCACCTCGATGGCGGCGGCCGCGGGCAGGTCCGGGTCCGGGTCGGCATCCGGTGTCGCGAGCACCTCCGCACCGCGGTCGTCGACGCGGCCCAGGTAGTTGAAGGCGACCTGCCCGGGCATCGCCGCCGGGAGCTGCTGGGCGGCACCGGGATTCAGGTAGCGCAGCAATCCGTAGCCGATTCCGTGATCGGGGATGGCACGCAGCTGTTCCTTGATCGTCTTGAGCAGGGCACCGGTCGCATCGGTCCCAGCCAATGCCGCCTCGATATCGATCCCACCGATATCGAGCCGAACCGGGTACAGCGAGGTGAACCAGCCGACGGTGCGGGACAGGTCCGCGCCCGGCGCGACCTGTTCCTCGCGCCCGTGGCCTTCCACCCGCAGCAGCGAGACCGGAGCGTGCCTGCCCCGCCGGGCACGCCAGACCGCGAGCGCGACGGCCAGCGCGGCGATCAGGACCTCGTCGGCACCCGCATGGAAGCGTGCGGGAACGGTCCGCACGAGCGCCTCGGTCACCGTTTCGTCCGCGGTGACTTCGACCGTCGCGAGCCGGGCGGCGGTATCGACGGCGGGGTCCAGCGGCCGGGAGCCCAGCAGGGGATCCGGTGTCGCGCAGACCTGCCGCCAGAAATCGAGCTCGGCGACCCGATCCGGTGCGTGCGCGGCGTCGACCAGGCTGTGCGCCCAGCGGCGCATGGAGGTTCCGACCGGATCCAGCCGCGGCACGACGCCACTCGCGGCATTCGCGAGGGCCGCGAACAGGTCGGGCAGCAGGATGCGCCAGGACACGCCGTCGACGGCGAGATGGTGCACGGAGATGATCAGCCGACCCGGCACGCTCCCCCGCTCGGCATCGAGCCGGACGAACTGCGCCATCACCCCGGCGGCCGGATCGAGGCGATCCAGCGCGGCGTCGAGTTCCGCGGCGATGAGCTCTCGCAGGGTATCGGCGTCCGCGGCATCCTCGAAGGTGCCGCGGTGCACCAGTTCCGACGCGTCCAGCGCATGCGTCGGCATGGTTTCGAGTCGCCATTCGCCGGAGTCGTCGCGGAACAGCCTGCTGCGCAACATGTCATGGCGGTCGATCAGCGCCGAGACGGCCTGGATCAGGGCGTCGTGCCCGGTCCGAGCGGGCAGTTCGACGGTGACGGTCTGATCGACCCGGCGGAAGCCGCCGCCACGTTCGGTCAGCCACCGGACCACGGGCGTCAGCGGCATTGCGCCGATCCCGCCGCCGGGCAATTCGGGCAGCAGGCGCGGCGCGCCGGCAGCCGCCTCCGGTGTCCTTGCCACAGCGGCGATCCCGGCCACGGTCCGGCGCTCGAACACCTCGCGCGGCGTGAAGTGCAGGCCGCGAGCCCGCGCCCGCGAGGCCAGCTGAATGGAGATGATGCTGTCCCCGCCGAGCGCGAAGAACGAGTCGTCCACACCCGGCCGGTCGACGCCGAGCACCTCGGTGAAGAGCTCGGCCACCACCTGTTCGGTGGGGGTCTGCGGGGCCCGATCCGAGCGCGACACCAGGACGGGGTCGGGCAGTGCGGCCACGTCGAGCTTGCCGTTGCCGGTCAGCGGCAGCGTATCGACCGGCACGATGGCGGCCGGTCGCATGTAGACGGGAACACGCTGTGCGATATGCGTTTCCAGTGTCTCGACCGCGAGCGCATCATGAGTGCCGGGTACCACGTAGGCGATCAGGCGTGCCGATCCGGAATCACCGGTCCGGGCCACGACGACCGCCCGGGCCACCGACTCGTGTTCGAGCAGCGCGGCCTCGATCTCCCCCGGTTCGATGCGGTAGCCGCGAATCTTCACCTGCTGGTCGCTACGGCCGAGGTATTCCAGCTGCCCGTCGCCATTCCAGCGCGCCAGATCACCGGTGCGATACATGCGGGTGCCGGGTGCACCGAACGGATCCGCCACGTAGCGCTCCGCGGTGGTCGCGGCGCGGGCGCGGTAACCACGGGCGAGCTGGGCTCCCGCGAGATAGATCTCGCCGCGCGAGCCGACAGGCGTCGGCCGCAGCCACGAATCCAGCACGCGCACAGTCATTCCCGGTAGGCCACGACCGACAACGCTGGCAGTTGCCGACCCGGCGTGGGCACGGTCCACCGCGAAGTGTGTGGCGTGCACGGTCGCCTCGGTGATGCCGTACAGATTCGAGATCCGGACCTCCCCGGCCGGATCGGTGTCGTACCACGCCCGCAGGAGACGCGGATCCAGGGCTTCGCCGCCGAGCACGATATGCCGTAGCGCGGGCACGACGGCGCGGCGCAGGCCGGTGTCGAGCAGTGCGCCGAAGGCCGAGGGTGTCTGGCTCAGCACCGTAATACCGTCGCGGGCCATGAGTTCGGCGAACTCGTCGGGTGAACGTGTCACGTCGGCGTCGGCGATGACGAGCGTGCCACCACTCGCGAGCGCTCCCCACATCTCCCATGCCGAGAAGTCGAAGGCGGGCGAGTGGAACATGGTCCACACATCGGTGTGGTCGGTATCGACCAGATCCCGCGTCGCGGCGAGCATGGCGACGACATTGCGATGCGTCACGCTCACGCCCTTGGGACGTCCCGTGGAACCCGACGTGTACAGCACGTAGGCGACATTGTCCGGGCCCGAGGCGACCGAGGCGACTTCGCCGCCGCTGCGGTCGACGCTGTCGAGTACCAGGTACGGCCGGTCGCCCGCGGGCAGTGCCGCCCGGTCGGCGGCGGTGGTCACGACGCAGACCGGGTTCGTTTCAGCGAGAATGAATTCGAGCCGTTGCGCCGGATTGCCGAGGTCGAGCGGGACGTAGCCCGCCCCCGATTTCAGCACTCCCACCAGCGTCACGATCAGCTCCACCGACCGTGAAACACCCACGGCAACCAGCGATTCCACGCCGACGCCGCGCGCCGCGAGAGCGCAGGCCAGGTCATCGGATGCCTCGTCGAGGTCCCGGTAGGTCAATACTCGGTCGCCGAATCGCACCGCGACGGCATCCGCACGCACCGCGGCCCGGGCGCGGAACAGGTCCACGAGCGTCACGTCCGGCACCGGCGCGGCGGGGCGCTGCCAGTCCCGCACCCGGCGGTGTTCCGCCTCGCCGATCGGATCGATGTCCGCCACAGCGGTATTCGGATTCGCGGCGAGCGCCGCCAGCACCCGGGTCAGCCGTTCGCCCAGTCGTGACACGGTCTCCGCGTCGAGCAGCTCGGGCCACCAGCCTGCCAGCAGGTGCAGGCGATCGGTCTGGCGGACAGTCAGCGTCAACGGGTAGTGCGTCGCCTCCCTGGACTCGAATCCGCCGATCGCCAATCCGGCGAATGCGAGGGCATCCGACCGCAGTTTTGCCTCGTCGACGGGGTAGGACTCGACGACCAGCAGCGTGTCGAACAGGTTCCGCTCACCGGCATCGGTCTGTGCGCCGATATCCGGCAGGCCCAGGTGGTGGTGGGCCGTGAGTTCGAACTGCTCACGCTGTACTCGACGCAGCAGCGCGCCCACGGACTCGCCCGGGGCCAGCCGAATGCGCACCGGGATCGTGTTGATGAACAACCCAACGATGTTCTCGACACCCGCGAGGTCGGCGGGGCGGCCGGAGACCGTGGTGCCGAAGAGGATATCGTCGCGATCGGTGGTGCGCGCGAGCAGGATTGCCCAGGCCGCCTGCACGACGGTATTGATCGTCACCTCGAACTCGGCCGCCAGGCCGATCAGCGCCCGGGTCTGCGCCTCGTCCAGGTCGAACGCCCGCTCCTGGGGCAGTCCGGTGGGGGCGTACACCGCGGCGGTGTCCGCGAGCAGCGTCGGCTCGGTGACCCCGGCCAGCGCCTCGGCCCACACCCGCCGGGAACGTGAGTCGTCCTGCCGGGCGAGCCATTCCACATAGCGGCGGTAAGGAGGCGGGGGTTCGACCGCGAAACCGGCGTAACCGGCCATGATCTCACGCAGCAGCAGCGGGATGGACCAACCGTCGAGGAGCACGTGGTGGCAGGTCACGGCGAACCGGGTCCGCCCGTCGCCGAGACGGAGAAGCAGGAAGCGCAGCAGCGGCGGGGCGGTGAGGTCGAACGGCATCGTCCGTTCGGCGGCGAGCAGGCGCTCGCCGGCGCCGGTCGCCCCGGACAGGTCGACCTCGCGCCAGGGCAGGACCACATCACCGGTGACGATCTGGACGGGCGTCCCGGCGGCGTCCACCTCGAAGGCGGTGCGCAGGTTGGCATGTCGCTCCAGCACGGCCGCCGCGGCCGACCGCAGCCGCGACGCGTCGACCACGCCCTCCAGGCCCAGCACGAGCTGCACCGTGTACACGTCGACCGCGTCCGGATCGAACAGGGCGTGGAACATCATGCCGGACTGCAGCGGCGTCGTCGGCCACACCTCGCTCAGCGTCGGGTACCGCTGTTCCCAGACGTCGATATCGCCCTGTGTGACGGACACGAGGGGGAAGTCGGACGGGGTGTGTCCGCCGCTGGTACGGGGATCGCGCGCGTGCCGCGCCACGGCGCCGAGCGCCGCACGCCACAGCTCGACCAGTTCCTCGCCCGCGGCCTCGCCGAATATGCCACGCGCATAGCCGAAGCCGGTCACCAGGCGGTGGCCGAGGACAATGGAATCCACTTCCACCGCACCCAGCGCGCCACGGCCGGCGTCGGGACGAACGGCCAGCATGCCGAATTCGGTGGAGGGCAGGAAGCCGATTCCGGCGAGTTCCTCCGGAATGTCGAGGCCGGCGATGTGCCCGAAGTAGTTGAACGAGATCTCCCCCGGCTCGCCCGGCGGCAGTGCGGCGGCGGTGTCCTCGTTCAGGTATCTGAGCAGGCCGTAGCCGAGGCCATTGTGCGGCGCTGCCCGCAGCTGTTCCTTGACGGCCTTGAGGGCGACTCCCATGGCCGGGCCGCCGCCGAAGGCGTCGTCGAGATCCACTCCGGTCAGGTCCAGCCGTGCCGGGACGATGGAGGTGAACCAGCCGACGGTGCGCGACAGTTCCGTCCCGGGCACGGCGTCCTGTTCGCGGCCATGGCCTTCCAGGCGCAGCAGCACCGACCGCTCGTCCTCGCCGCGCCGCGACCGCCAGCGCGTCACCGCCAGCGCGAGCGCCGTCAGCAGCGCGTCCGCGACGCGGGCCCGGTAGCGGTCCGGAATGACGGTGAGGATGGCGGCGGTATCGCGTTCGTCGAGTTCGACGAAGGTGTGCGCCACGTCGGCTGCCATATCGCGGTGTGGATCGAAGGGCCGCTCGCCGAAGGACGGCGCCGGGCCCTCGACGATCTCGCGCCACAGCGGCAGCTCGGCGGTGAGCGCCTCGGTGTGCGCGGCGTCGACGAGGGCGTGCGCCCATCGGCGCATGGATGTTCCGACCGCGGGCAGCCGCGGGGTGTTCCCCGCCGCGACCGCGGCCCACGCGGCAATGAAGTCGGGCAACAGGATTCGCCAGGAAACGCCGTCGACGGCGATGTGGTGCGCGGCGATGACGAGCATTCCGGGGGCGGTGCCCGAATCCGGTGTCAGCCAGACGAACCGCAGTACCGCGCCGGCGGACGGGTCGATCCGGTCGATGGCCGAGTTCAGTTCGGCTTCGGCGAGTGCCCGGAGTTCCTCACCGGCGAGGTCGGCGGCATAGGCAACCTGGTGGATGAGGGAGTCCACATCGACGCTGCCCGGCGGCGTGACCCGCGCATGCCAGTCCCCCGAGCCGTCGCGGTAGAGCCGCGAGCGCAGCATGTCGTGGTGATCGACGACCGCGGAGAGGGTGGAAACCAGTGCGCCGCGGTCGATTCCGGTCGGCAGGTCCAGGGTCATGGACTGGCAGAAACGATCGAAGGTGCCGCCGCGCTCGACCATGAACCGGAGGATCGGGTTGAGCGGCAGTTCGCCGACACCGCCGCCGGGCAGTTCGGCGAGCGGCGGAATCTCCTCTCCGCCCGCGGTTTCGGCGATGGCCGCCAGGCGGGCGACGGTGCGGTGCTCGTAGACCTGTTGCGCGGTCACCGCGATACCGCGCGAGCGTGCCCGCGACACCAGCAGGATCGACATGATGCTGTCGCCGCCGAGCCCGAAGAAGGAGTCGTCGACACCGATGCGGTCCCGGCCGAGCACCTCGGCGTAGGCGGCAGCGAGCGCGGTTTCGGTGTCGGTGCGCGGGGCCCGGAAGGCCACCGTCTCGACATCGGGTGCGGGCAGGGCCTTTCGATCCACCTTGCCGGAACGGTTCACCGGCAGCTCGGGAAGACCGATGATCACGGCGGGCACCAGGTGCCTGGGCAGTACCGCACGCAACCGCTGGTCCAGAGCGTCCGGATCGATGGTGTGCCCGGCGGCCGGGGTGACGTAGGCGATCAGGCGACCACCGGCCCCACCGGTATGGTCGGCGTCCTGAACGATGGCAACTGCCTGCGCCACGGATTCCTGTGCGGCGAGCACCGATTCGAGCTCGCCGAGTTCGATGCGCACGCCGCGCAGCTTCACCTGGAAGTCGCTGCGGCCGAGGTACTCCAGCTCGCCGTGACCGGTCGACCGCACGATGTCACCGGTGCGGTAGAGCCGCTGCCCGGCATCACCGAACGGGTCGGCGATGAAACGTGCGGCGGTGTGCCCCGCCCGGCGCACATAGCCGCGCGCGAGCGTCGCGCCACCGAGATAGAGCTCGCCCGGCACGCCCGCCGGAACCGGCATGAGAAAGGCGTCCAGCACGTGGGCACGGACATGCCACGCAGGTGCTCCGATGGGTACCGCGGCAGTGTCGTTCGCGCCGATCGCGTGCCGGGTGACGGCGATTGTCGCCTCGGTCGGACCGTAGAGATTGTCGTAGCGCGCGCCCGGAGCGACAGTCGGCAGCGCCGCGGCGAGTGCGGGCGTGAGCGCCTCACCGGCGAGCAGTATGCGACGCACACTCGGTGGCATCGGCGCGGCCACCGCCTGCCGGTGCGCCGCGAGCGTGGACGGCGTGAACTGCACCGTGGTGACATCGTGCTCGATGATCGCTCTGGCCAGCGCGTTCGGATCGCCGTGCGCACCCGATCCGTCGACTACGAGCCGGGCACCGACGGTGAACGGCCACAGCACTTCCCAGGCCGAGACGTCGAACGTCAGGGCGGTCTTGCGCACGACGGTGTCGGCGTCGTCGAGGCGGTGCAGGTGCTGCATCCAGGCGAGATGAGTGCAGACGGCCGCGTGGGTGACGCCCACGCCCTTCGGCTGCCCGGTGGAGCCGGACGTGAACAGCACGTACGCCAGGTTTTCCGGACGCAGCGGGGCGATGCGGTCGTCATCGGTGACCGTGGCACCCGACTCGGCGGCCAGGTCGAGTTCGTCGATGTGGATCACCCGGACGCCATCGGGATCGTCGAATCCGTCCCGCCGCGTGGTGAGGACGCACACCGGCTGCGCGATGTCGAGCACCTGGGCATGACGCGAACGCGGATGCTCCGGGTCCAGCGGCAGGTACGCGGCACCGGTTGCCAGCACCGCGTGCACCGCGAGGATCTGTTCGGCCGATGGCCCGAAAGCGAGCGCCACCACTTGTTCCGGCCCGATGCCGAGGGTAATCAGCTTGCGCGCCAGGCGATTCGAGTCGGTGTGCAGGTCCGCGTAGGTCATGCGGGTTTCGCGTCCGACGATCGCCACCGCCTCGGGCGACCGGGCCGCCTGCTCGGTGAACAGAGCCGCGAGTGTCGTGGACGCCGTGACCACGTCGGCGGGGGGACTGCCGATGAGGCGCTCGATCTCCCCCGAGGCGGCGATATCGATCCGGGCGATGGGCGCATGCGGCGTACGGACCAACTGCTCCAGCAGCCGAATCAGCCGGTCGCGGTGCGAACGATGCGCTCCGGGAACGGCAATCCGCCAGCCACCGGCCGCCTGATCATCGACGCATACGGTGAACTCGTCCCCGCCCCCGAAACACTCGGTCACCGCTGCCGTGCCGAAGCCGTCGATCACGGCACCGCCGAGCATTCGTACCGCGAGCGGCCACTGCCCCTGCACCGGCGAATTCGCCCAGGGCTCATCGATATCGGGAATGAACCTGAGTCGCCGTGCCTTGCGCAGCTCCCGCCCCACCTGTTTGGCGATCGCGTAGAACCCGGCCTGGGCCGTGACCAGAATCCGCAGCGGCACAGTGGTTTCCCCGGTATCGAGTGCGACCACGCACTCCCCCGCGGACGCCAAGCGAGACGCGTAGACGGCCAACGCGGCCAGCACCACCGCGGGCGCACCGGCCCCGCACACACGCGCGGCCCTGGTGAGTTCCGCCGATGCTCCCACCGCAGCCCAGACCGCCTCACCCGGAGTACCGCCGGTAGGACGCGCGATACCCGCGGCGGGAGGTTCGGGCCGGGCGGCGTCGGCGAGAGTTTGCTCCCAGTAGTCCCGGTCGGCGGACCACGCGCCCGATTCGCGGTATCGGCGTTCATTTTCCAGCTGGTCGGCTGTCGTACCGAACGGTGGATTCGCCCCGGGAGTCGTGGGCGCGCCGTCCAGGAGATCACGCACCCGGGCGAGAATCGCAAGCGCTCCCGGCTGGTCGTTGACCAGGCGGTGATAGCGCTGATACCAGCCGAGCCGGCCATCCGGGAATCGGAAGACGGCCTGCCGGTACAGCGGCCCGTGCGCGATATCCATTCGGCACGCACGTTCTTCGGCGATCCACTCGGCGACGAAATCTCCCGCACCGCTCCCGTCGACGCTGAGCACGGCGGTCGGCACGGGCGGGTTCTCGCACACCTGGATCGCACCGGCGTCGGCACGGAACCCACTGTGCAGCACCGGGCATTCCGTCATCACGGTGTCGATCGCCTGACGCAGCAGCTCCGCGTCCACCCGGCCGGTCAGTTCGATGTAGAGGTCGACATAGCGATCACCGGCCGCGAGGGCGGCGCGTTGCGCATCGCTCGGGACCTGCGGTCCGGTCGTCGCGGTGCGGGTGGTCTCAACGATAGTCATGGAATCCTTGTCCGGTCTTGCGGCCGAAATGTCCCGCGGCGACGAGCGTCGCGAGCGCGGGCGGAATGCGGTAGTGCTCCTCGCCGGTCTCGCGCCGCAGCACCTCGATGGTGTCGGCCACGTTGTCCAGGCCGATCAGGTCGGCGGTGCGCAGCGGACCCATGCGATGGCCGAGGCAGCGTTCGAAGAGGGCGTCCACCGTCGCGGCGTCGGTACCGGTGTCGAGGGTGGCGGCGGCTTGCGCGATGCTCAGCATGAGCAGGCGGTTGATGACGAACCCGGGGCGGTCGCCGACGACGAGCGATTCCTTGCCGAGAGCGGTGAGCAGTTCGGTGGCGCGCGCCATGGTGTCGGCCGAGGTCTGTGCCCCGCGAACGACTTCCACCGCATCGGTCAGCGGGGCCGGGTTCATGAAATGCAGACCGAGCACGCGATCGGGGCGACCGGTCGCGGCGGCCAGCCGGGCGATGGGGATGGCCGACGTCGCGGAGGCGAGCACGGCGTCGGCCGGGCAGACGCGGTCCAGTTCGACGAAGAGCTTCTCTTTCAATTCGATCCGCTCGACCGCGCACTCGATGACGAACTCGACCGCGCCGAGGTCATCGAGACGGTCGGTCCAGCGCACCCGGCGGGCAGCCTCGAGCGCCGTCCGCCGATCACCGCGGCCCAGCAGCAGCGCCAGGCGCACCGCTTCGTTCAACCCACGGCGCGCCCGCTCCACGGCGGCCGGATCGGGTTCGACCACAATGACATCGCGTCCCGCCTGCGCGAGGCACTGTGCGATGCCGGCGCCCATGGTGCCCGCGCCGATCACTGCCACGACTCCGGTCATCGGGTCACCTCCGCTTCCGCGATACAGCGCATCGCGATGTCCGGCACCGGATCATTCGGTGTCTCCAGCAGGCCGTGCAGCAGCCGGGTCAGATCCGAAAGCATCTGCTGCGCCGTCGATCCGTCGAAAAGTTCTGTGGCGTAAGCCAGTTTCAGGACCGCGCGGTCACCGGACTCCCGGTCGAGCGCCAGTTCCGCAGTGTCCGGCCGGGTGTCGCCGAACCAGATGGCCTCGGCACGGCCGTCGCCCTGGGCCGACGCGGCCAACTCCGCGGCGGTTCGTTCCAGCAGTTCGGCCCCGGTGGGTTCGCCGGCGAAGTCCACTCGGGCGGTACCGGCTGCCGAGCCGACCACGACGTCATCGGAGCCGGAGTACCAGCTCAGCAGTGCCGCCCAGGCGGCGAGCAGATCCGCATCGCCCGGCACGGCATCGAGCCGCTCGCGCACCGTCCCCGGCGTGTATCGGGCCGAGCCGGTTCCGCGCGGCCGGTCTGTCGGAATATCCAGTGCCACAGCCTGTTCCGTCGCCCGCATGCCGGCAGGCGACGGCACGGTGACGAGCAGCTCCTCGATCGACCGATCCGGAGCCGACTCCACGACCTCGGTGAGGATCCCGAGGTAGGCGGCGGCCAACCCCGCGGCGGTGCGCTGGGTGAACAGCTCGGTGCTGTACTCGAAGCAGGCCAGCATGTCGAGGTCGTCGCTGCGATCGTAGGTGATCAGGCTGAGGTCGAATTTTGCTGTGCCGGGCGGCAATCCGCCGAAGGCATTGTGGATGGTGTGCTCGGAGTCGAAGAACTCCGTCGCCCCGCCGCCGAGCGGGTTGACCGATCCGGCGCCGGTGAGGTCCTGGTGGACGTAGAGCACATCGAAGATCGGGGTGCGCGACATGTCGCGCTGATCGTCGAGGGCATTGACCACCCGCTCGAATGGGATCTCCTGATTCTCCAGCGCGCCCAGCACGATTCCACGCACTCGTTCGAGCAGATCGCCCAGCGTCGCGGGACCGGAGAGGTTGGCGCGCAGCGCGACGGTGCTGTTGAAGAAGCCGATGAGCCCTTCCAGCTCGCGGCGGGTGCGGCCGGTGGTCGGCGTGCCGACGACGAGGTCGCGCTGACCACTGCGCCGGGCGAGCAGCAGATAGAAGGCGGACAGCAGCACCACGAACAGCGACACCGACTCCCGCTTCGCGACCGTGCGGGCCGCGGCGAGCAGCGTCGCCGGCACCGTGAACGGCTCCAGCTCACCGGCGAACGTCTTGCGCGCCGGTCGCGGGAAGTCGGTGGGCAGCCGCAGTTTCGGCGCGCCACGCAGCATGTGCGTCCAGTATTCGAGCTCGTGCGCGAGCGCGCCGGAGTCGAGCAGCTCGCGGTGCCAGCGCGCGTAGTCGCGGTAGCGGATCGGCAGCGGTTCCAGCTCGGCCGGGCGCCCCTCCCGCCGGGCGGCATAGAGCACCGGAATCTCCCGCGCGAGAATCCCCGGCGTCTGGCCGTCGGTGACGCAGTGATGGCACACCACCTGCAGCACATGCATATCCGGAGCGAGCTCGACCACCAGCACCCGCACCATGGGGTCGCGGCCCAGATCGAACGGCCGGATCGCGGCCTCCCGGAGCAGCTCGCGCGCCCGGGCGATCGAATCGGCGGCACCGGACACATCGACGACCCTGAAGAACTCGCCGAGCGCGGGCCGCACTCGCACCGCCGGCACACCGTCGACCTCGACGAGGTTGTAGCGCAGCGGTTCGTGCCGCTCCGCGAAATCCTCGAATGTTCCCTTGACCGCATCGACGTCGATCGGCCCGCGCAGAACGTTGACCACCGGATAGTTGTAGAGCGTGGTGTCCGGAACAAGCTGATGGTGGAACCACATCCGTTCCTGCCCGGGCGACATGACCAGCTCGTCGGTGCGCGTAATGGCCGGCAGCCCGCGGGCTCCCGGCATCACCTCGGGCGCCGGGCGCGCCCCTTCCCGCAGCAGGTCCGCGAACTCGGCCACCTTGGGCCGCTCGTACACATCGAGCAGTTTCGGCCGAAACCCGAATGCCTCCTCCACCCGCTCGACCAACTGCACGGCAATGATCGAATTGCCACCGACGTCGAAATAGTCTTCATCCAGCCCGATTTCGGTCTCCGCGTGCAGCAGTTCGCGCAGCACTGCGCGCAAC